>NZ_JBNMIU010000001.1:0-105165 GCF_050873445.1 Acidaminococcus sp.
AAATAAAGCTGTTATCCAAAAGTATATTCAGCAGCAACTGCAGGAAGATATGATTGAAGACCAAATGACGCTTTTCGAACCTGTGGATCCCTTCACAGGTGAAAAGAATAAAAAATAAGCCCCTCGAGTGAGGGGCTGCCTGGAAATGTAGTGGGGTTGGTAGCCTGTAACTCTAGGGCCTTAAGGCCGAGGCAGGTAACGCGGCTTATAGCCGCAGAGCAAACTACCCGTTATACGGGTAGTTTTGATTATGCCTGCATACGCTTGCCTTTTATGATATTATAGATGGGCAATAGGATTACATGACAGCAATCGAAAGAAGGTCATTTTTGTGGAAAACCTGTTCCATCGCACCAGTGTGCGGAAATATCTTGCCAAACCTGTGGAAAAGGAGAAACTGCTGCAGATCCTGCGGGCGGCCATGGCAGCCCCATCGGCCTGCAACCAGCAGCCCTGGCGGTTCACCGTGGTGACGGATCAGGGACTCATCGCCAAACTGGCCGGCGTTAGCCGGTTTTCCACTTTTGCAGCGGAGGCGCCGGTGCTGCTGGTAATCAGCTGCTGGAAGGACTGCCAGCTGCCGGAATTCGCCCCGGTGGATACCAGCGCGGCCCTGGAGAACCTGTGGGTGGAAACAGATGCCCTGGGCCTGGGCGGCGTCTGGATGGGGGTCTATCCCCGGCCGGAGCGGATGGCCAAAGTGGCCGAAATCGCGGGTCTGCCGGAAGATGAGGAAGCTTTTGCCATGTTCGCCCTGGGCTACCCGGCTCAGGAAATCCGGCAGCACGACCGGTTCCATGAAGAGTGGATCCGGTGGAAATGATGGGAAAGGAGCAAGGAATATGGAATTACGTTATGCAAAACCCCAGGATGTGAAAGCCATTGCCGATCTGGAGACCGCCTGCTTTCCTCAGGCAGAAGCGGCTACGCCGGAATCCATCCGGGACCGGGTAGCGGCTTATCCCAACCATTTCCTCCTGCTGTGGGACGGAGACAAGCTGGCCTCCTTCGTGAATGGCCTTGTGACCGACACTTCGGACCTGACTGACGAGATGTATGAACGTGCGGATATGCACAACGAGAAAGGAAAATGGCAGATGATCTTCGGGGTGGACACGGATCCTGCCCGCCGGAAACAGGGTTTGGCTGGAACTGTACTGGAACATTTCATCGATGCGGCCCGGAAAGAAGGACGCAGGGGAGTGGTCCTGACCTGCAAGGACCATCTGGTCCATTATTATGCGAAATTCGGATTCGTGGATGAGGGCATCTCTGATTCCACTCACGGCGACGTGGTGTGGCATCAGATGCGGCTGACGTTTAACCGGAAATAAGGAAATGATCAAGGTCATGCTGGCACTGCAGCCGGAAGTGAAAGAATCATTTTCGATATTCCTGGCCGCTGGCCAAAGGAAAAGGACCGTCCTGGATTTCAGAACGGTCCTTCTTATATTGCAGTGGAATCATTCCACGATGATCTGACAGCTGCGCATGGTTTCCAGAGCAGCCCGGTGCTTTTCCGGGGTCACGCCGGCACAGCAGTGACTGTCCACTTTGATGGGTACTTCCGGCAGGGCGGCTTTCAGCAGCAGGGCGTTGCTCACTACGCAGATATCGGTACACAGGCCTATGAGTTCGATACTGGTAATGGCCTGTACCTTGTGGGCTGCAGCAAGCTCCCGGGCCAGTTTCATGGAGCCGAAGCTGGGTTTCTGGATCACCGGCCAGTGGTGTTCCTGCTGCAGTTTTTCCAGGCCGGGAATCAGACGCCAGCCCGGAGTTCCCTTGATGCAGTGCTTCACAGGCAGCAGTTTGCCTTCCTGGGTATCCAGGTAGTCGCTGCCGTGGGTATCCTGGGTGAAGATCACCTTGCCCGGGAAATGGGCGACTTTCTTCATCACGTCCAGGGTGATGGCCTGGGCCGCATCGGATCCCAGGCTGCCGCCTACAAAATCATTCTGCATATCTACGACGATTAAAAACTGGTTGCTCATGGGGAGCACCTTCCTTTCGTTTGTTTTTCTTCATCCAAAAATTTGCCGGACCAATTTTATCCATCAGTCTCTTTTTTATCCTGGGCTGATGGGCGTACTTCCACTATGATTTCCTGTACCCGGTGTTCATTGGCTTTTGTAACGGTCACGTGCAGGTTCTTGCAGTCGAAACTGTCGCCCTTTTGGGGGATGGTCTCCAGGGTATCTACCACCCAGCCGCTGATGGAGTTGTTTTCCAGGCCGTAGTCATCGATATCCAGATCCAGTACTTTGAACAGGTCGAACAGGTTGGCGTTCTGGGAGTTGGAGGAGCAGGACACCAGGTAGCGGTTTTTGCCCAAGCGGCGGAAGGAGGAGACAGCCTTGTCGTGCTCGTCCCAGATTTCGCCTACCAGTTCTTCCACAATATCCTCGGTGGTTACCAGGCCCCGTACGGTGCCGTAACTGTCCATGACCATGGCCATCTCTACCTTGGCTTCCTGCAGGGTCTTCAGTACCCGGGAAATCTTGGTGGACTGGTGGACAAAGGCAGCTTTTTTGATGACTTTCTTCAGGTCGAACCGGGAATCCTGCAGGTACGCCGTGAAGAAATCCTTGGCGTGGAGGATGCCGATGATTTCTCCGTAGTCATCCTTGAATACGGGAAGCCGGGAGAATCCATGGCTGTGGAACAGCTTCAGGGCTTCCTTCGCACCTTCGGAGATATCCATGGCCACCATATCCACCCGTGGGGTCATGATCTCCCGTACCCGGATGTCACTGAATTCGATGGCACTCTTGATCAGCAGGCTGTCCTGCTTGTTGATGCCGCCTCCGCTTTCCACTTCATCCACCATGAGCAGCAGCTCATCTTCTGTGGCGGGCTTGCGGCTGTTCTTTTTGCCCAGCAGGTGGGCGGCCAGCTGCTTCAGCTTCCGGAACAGGAAATTCAGGGGTGTGAACAGAAATACCAGGATCCGCAGCAGACTGGAGGTCTGCATGGAGTAGTATTCCGGAGCATCGCTGGCGGCGCTCTTGGGCAATACTTCACCGAAAATCAGGATGATGATGGTGGTAAATACTGTGGCCAGAGCCAGGCCGGAGGGACCGAAGGCGGCTGTAGAGACGGCGGCTGCCAGGGAGGCAGTGGCAATGTTCACCACGTTGTTCCCGATCAGGATGGTGGACAGGGCATCATCGAAATGGTTCAGCAGCTGCAGGGCTTTTCGGGCCCTGGGATTGCCGCTTTTGGCCAGGTTCTTCAGCCGCAGTTTGTTGGCTCCGGTGAGAGCCGTTTCCGCAGCGGAGAAGAAACCGGAAAAGAAGATGAAAACCACCAGGATCAGTGTCAGGACTGCCGTGGGGATTTCAAAAGTATCCATATTTTACACTTCCTTCATAGTCATGGCTTCATTATAAGAGAAAGTATGACAGTGGTCAATGTTCTATGTTCTATGCTATAATAGGAACGCTATGGGTATTGAAGAAATCATGGAAAACGCCCAGATTGTCCAGTCGGCCCGCCGGACCATCGGGTTTGAAGTCCGCGAAAGCGGGACTCTGCTCCTTCGGGTCCCTTATGGCTGTCCCAAAAGCCTTTGGGAGCAGGCAGTGTACAAAAAAGAACAATGGATCTGTCGGGCTGTGGAACGAGTCCGCACAGAGAATCGGGAGTATCATACCCTGGAGTTGCGGGAGGGAGAGACCTTCCTGCTTTTTGGTGTGCCCTGCATCCTGCACCGGGTCCCTGGGAAGGGATTCCGGCAGGAACCGGGGAATCTCTACATGGGAACGGAAGAGCAGCGAGCTACCCTGATACGGTATCTGTCCGCCCGGCTGGGAGAGGTGCTCTGGGATCTGGTGCGGGCCTATGCTCTGGTGCTGGGGCTCCCCATGCCCCGGGTGAAATGGAGCCGGGCCCATTCCCGCTGGGGTTACTGCAACTACAAGGGAGAGATCGGGTTTTCCTGGCCCCTGGTATTCTGCCCCCGGGAAGTCATTGCCTACGTGGTGGTCCACGAACTCTGCCACATCCGCAACATGTCCCACAACAAAGCGTTCTGGCAGGCAGTGGCCCAGGTACTGCCGGATTACAGGGAACAGGAAAACTGGCTGAAAGTCCATAGAAAGGTCATGTTTACATTATGAGTATCAATAAGAAAATCCTGCTTTGCTTCATCGCTCTGGTGGTGGTGAGCATCATTTCCATCACCCTGCTGCACCGCAGCCCCAAATACCTGGAGCAGCAGCAGACTGCCCAGAATGCCCAGCTGGTCCATTCTCAGGACACCAAGCTGCCCTATGCCTATCTGAACAATGTCATCGCCCAGAGCGGGGCCGCCTGTTCGGTGTACTATCATTCCCTGGATACAGGGGAAGTGTTCTACAACTATTCCGGCAAGATGCCTGCCGGGGATCTGATCCGTCCTTATGTGGCGGCTGCGGTGCTGCGGCAGGTGGAAGACAGGGAACTTTCTCTGGATGAGGTCTATACCCTGGAGGAGAAGGATATCCGGCCGGACAGCCCGGCACTGGGCAGCCTGCCCGCCGGCAGCAGGCTCACGGTGCAGAATCTGCTGGAAGCCATGCTGCTGCAGAATGATACCACTGCTCTGTACAAACTGATCTGGATTGCCGGCCGGGAGGACATGAACGAATGGCTGGCCAAACAGGGGTATGCGGATACGGTAATCGGCAGCCAGAACCTGCCCATCCAGGAAAATGCCCAGGATGCCCTGGATCCCAAAGAGAAACGGGAATTGAGCTATACTTCCGTGAACGACATGGTGAACCTGCTGACCAGTCTGTACCAGGGCAAATGCATCAACAGGGAAAAAGATGCCTATCTGTTGGAGCTCCTGCAGCAGCCAGGAAAAGACATGCTTGGGGCCCTGCTGCCTGAAAAAGTGAAGATTGCCGGGTATCAGGCAGATCATGGACAGGTGCTGGGCACCGCCGGCATCGTCTATGCCAGGGAAAAATATGTCCTGGTCATCATGATGGATAAGGCTGTGCGCCCGGCGGAGACCCGCAAGACCATCAACCAGATTTCTTCCATTATCTTCAATACAGTCAATGACAAAGAGGTGTTCAAAAAATGACGAAAAAAGTAGACGTAGCCATCATCGGCGGCGGTCCTGCTGCTATCTATGCGGCTTATGAATTTGTACTGAAATATCCCAAGGTAAGTGTCCTGATCATCGAGGAAGGGCATGCCATCGATTTCCGGAACTGCCCCATCATCGCGGGCAAGGTGGAAAGCTGCATCCGGTGCACACCCTGCAGCATCATGCGGGGCTTTGGCGGTGCCGGGGCTTTCTCCGACGGCAAGTATAACTTCACCACCGAGTTCGGCGGCTGGCTCAGCGATTACATCCCCAAGAAGACGGTCATGGACCTGATCGACTATGTGGATGAAATCAATCTGAAGCACGGCGCCCCGGGGGAAGTATATTCCACCAAGAACTGCGAAATCGGCCGGAAGGCTCTGGGATATGACCTGCATCTTTTGAATGCCAAAGTGCGGCACCTGGGCACGGACAACAACCGGAAACTCATGGCCAGCATCTACCGGTTCCTGCTCGAACACGGCATCCAGATCCAGTGCGATACCCAGGTGGAGACCTTCAAACCCTGCGACGGGGGATATGAAGTGTTCCTGAAGGACAGCGACGAAACCGTGAAATGTACCTACCTGATCGGGGCGCCGGGACGGGCCGGGGCCGAATGGTTCTCGGACCAGTGCGAGGCCTTGGGGCTGGAACTGACCAACAACCAGGTGGATGTGGGCGTACGGGTGGAAGTACCGGCGGCTGTGTTCCAGCACATCACCAACGAAGTATACGAAGCCAAGCTGGTATACCGGACCAAACAGTATGGTGACCGGGTGCGGACCTTCTGCATGAACCCCAACGGGTATGTGGTGGCGGAAAACACCGACGGCATCGTTACGGTAAACGGCCACAGTTTCAGTGATCCCCGGAAGAACAGCGGCAACACCAACTTTGCTCTGCTGGTAAGCAATCGGTTCACGGAACCCTTCAAGGAGCCTCATCGGTACGGCAAGCACATCGCCTCCCTGTCCAATATGCTGGGCGGCGGCGTACTGGTACAGCGGTTCGGCGACCTGATCAAAGGACGGCGGACCAACGCCCACCGGCTGAGCCAGAGCTTCCTGCGGCCCACTTTAAATGCGGTGCCCGGGGATCTGAGCCTGGTTCTGCCCAAACGGCATCTGGACAACATCATCGAAATGATTTACGCTTTGGATAAGGTGGCGCCGGGAACTGCCAATGATGACACCCTGCTGTACGGGGTGGAAGTGAAGTTCTACAGCTCCCGGCTGGAACTGGATGACCAGCTGGAGACCCAACTGCCCAACTTCTTTGCCATCGGCGACGGAGCCGGCATCACCCGGGGCCTGAGCCAGGCCAGTGCCAGCGGCGTGTACGTTGCACGGATCATCGGGGAGAGAATGAAAAAATAAAAAATACAGGAGTTGTGGAAGATGATTCCACAACTCCTGTATTTTTATTTGCTGTCAGTTATTCAAAAATACTGTTTTCAACGCATTGCACAGTTCCATGCCCAGGGTGTCGGGACTCAGGGGGTACCAGGAGGTGTCAGGGAATTTTTTACCTTCTGTCTGCTGGCCCAGACCGTTGTATTTGTACTGCACCAGGTCAGAAACCACTCGAAGCCGCACGTCATACCGGGATTGCAGGAACAGGGTCCTGGAGGCAGGTCCCACCGCCTTTTTGTTCACCCATTTGTTCCACACAGTGATGATCCCGCTTTTGGGGTCAGCCTTCAGGGTACGGGTGTCGTAATACACGTCATAGGTGCTGTTGCTGCCCACCAGGGTCCAGGCAGCTTCTTCCTCCGCTGGAGGCACCGGAAGCTTTTCCGGTACGGCTGTTTCTTTCGTCCCTGCAGCGGCAGTGTCTGGCCCTTGGGCAGCGGAAACCGCGGCTTTTGGACTGGCTGTCCTGACGGGAACATTGGGGACAGCTGCCGGTTCATCTAATGGGACGGAGATCACTTTTTGTGCGTCATTTGTTACAGAAATCGCTTCTTTTTTCGCCCCGGAAGCCATCCTGCCACCAAAAAGCAGGAATGGAACGGTGAAGAGCGAAACAAAGCATATAGGAAGGAAACAGTGTTTTTTCATCATAGACATCCTTTCATAAAGAAAACCATGGGACTATTGTACCACATCAGAGAAAGATATGGTGTACTGAACTGTGGAAAAGTCCGGAACAAAGGAGGCATGCTCCATGAAAATCCGTTTTTTGGGTGCTGATAAAATTGTTACCGGTTCCTGTCATCTGCTGGAAGTCAACGGCAAGAAAATCCTGCTGGACTGCGGCATGTTCCAGGGAGCAAAAGTCATCAGGGAACTGAATCACCGGCCTTTTGCTTTCAATCCCGGGGAAATCGACGCAGTGATCCTGAGCCATGCACACATCGACCACAGCGGACTGCTGCCCAAACTGGTAAAAGAAGGGTTCAAGGGGTTCATCCACTGCACCCACGTCACCGAGGAACTGTGCGAGATCCTTCTGCCCGACTGCGGGCACATCCAGGAATCCGATGCGGAGGTGGCCACCCGGAAGGGACTGCGGGCCGGCAAGAGCAGGGTAGAACCTTTGTATACGGCGGATGACGCCTATCTGTGCCTGAAGCATTTCGTGACCCATGATTATGATGAGAACATCGATCTGTATCCGGGCATTACTTTCCGGTTCCGGGTGGCCGGCCATATCCTGGGCAGCGCTCTGGTGACCCTGGAACTGGAGGAGAACGGCAAGAAGACGAAGCTGATCTTCACCGGGGATATCGGCCAGCCCAATGTACCCATCCTGGACGATCCCTACCAGATTTCCGGGGCGGATTTCATCATCACCGAGTCCACGTACGGAGATCGGGTCCACGAAAAAATCGACCGGCAGCAGGAACTGTGCGACATAATGAAGGATGCCCTGAGCCGGGGCGGCAACGTGATCATCCCGTCCTTTGCCGTAGGCCGTACCCAGGTGCTGCTGTACTATTTCCAGAAACTCATGGCAAGCGGGCAGCTGCCCCGCATCCCCATCTTTGTGGACAGTCCCATGGCCATCAAGGCCACCCAGGTGATGCAGTTCAATCCGGAAGAGTACGATGAGGAAGCGACTACCATTTTCCGTCAGCAAAGAGGCAAGCTCATCGATATGCCCAATGTGAAGTATACGGAAACTCCGGCGGAATCCAGGGCCATCAACGATATGCCCAGCCCTATGATCATCCTGTCGGCCAGCGGGATGGCAGATGCCGGACGGGTACTCCACCATCTGAAACACAACTTGTGGCGGAAGGACAGCTCAGTGATCTTTGCCGGGTACCAGGCAGAGAGCAGTCTGGGCCGACGCCTGCTGGACGGGGCCAAAAAGGTGAAAATCATGGGCGAAGACATCGTGGTGGGGGCCAGAATCTACAACATGAGCGGTTTCTCCGCCCATGCGGACAAGGAACAGATGCTGGCCTTGTACAAAGGAATGGAACACAAGCCCAAATGCTTCTTCGTGGTCCATGGGGAATACGATTCAGCCAGTCATTTTGCCCATCTGCTGAATACGGAACTGGGTACAGCCACCTATATCCCCAACTACGGGGATACGGCGGTGATCGATGGCACCGACTGGCACATCGAGGAAAGCCAGATTGTAGTAGCGGCACCGGCCATCCAGTCGCTGCGTGATTATCTGCGGAGCTTTGAAAAAGATTACCTGGCCTATAAGGGCCGTTTGGAACAGATTGTCACCCACGATCCCAAACGGATACCCGATGTACGGGGGAAACTGGATAAAATCCGCAAATACGTTGACAATGTGATGAAGACATTGTAAAAAGTTTGACATACGCAGACGAAAAATATATAATAGGAAAGTCGAAATCATGTAGTTTACTTTGAGGATGCTTCTTGACGAGCATCCTCTTGATTTATCTGGAAATAAGAGGGGATTGGGCTTTTATGATTAGAAATGATTTGCGTAACATTGCCATCATCGCTCACGTTGACCATGGTAAGACGACCCTGGTCGATGCCATGCTGAAACAGAGCGGTGTATTCCGGGCCAACCAGCAGGTACAGGAACGGGTCATGGACTCCAACGATCAGGAAAGAGAACGTGGCATCACCATCCTGGCTAAAAATACGTCCGTAATGCATGATGGCTGCAAGATCAACATCCTGGATACTCCGGGCCATGCCGACTTCGGCGGCGAAGTGGAACGGGTGCTGAACATGGTTGACGGCGTACTGCTGCTGGTAGACGCCTACGAAGGCCCCATGCCCCAGACCAAATATGTGCTGCGGAAAGCACTGGAACATCATCTGAAACCTGTTGTGGTCATCAACAAGATCGACCGTCCGGATCAGCGGGTGGAAGAAGTGGTGGACGAAGTCCTGGATCTGTTCATCGAACTGAACGCCAACGACGATCAGCTGGACTTCCCTGTGGTCTACTGCTCTGCCAAGAAGGGTATCGCCAAGCTGTCCATGGATGACGAAAGCGATAATCTGGAACCCCTGTTCCGTACCATCATCAAGAGCATCCCTGCTCCTGACGTGGATGTGGACGCTCCTCTGCAGATGCTGGTCAACACCCTGGATCACGACAACTTCGTGGGCCGGATCGTGGTGGGCCGTGTGGTCCGCGGGACCATCCATAACGGCCAGCCTGTCTGCCTGATGCACGATGACAAACGGACCAATGAAAAGATCGGCCGTCTGTACACCTATGAAGGCCTGAAACGAGTGGAAGTGCCCGAAGCCCAGGCTGGTGACATCATCGCTCTGATTGGTCTGTCCGATGCGGAAATCGGTGATACCATCGCTGACGTGGACAATCCGGAACAGCTGCAGGGAATCAAAGTGGACGAACCTACCCTGTCCATGACCTTCTCTGTCAATGACAGTCCGTTCGCCGGCCAGGAAGGTGACTTTATTACCAGCCGTCACCTGCGTGACCGCCTGTACAAAGAAGTGGAAACCAACGTTTCCATGAAAGTGGAAGATACCGACAGCGCCGATACCTTCAAGGTATCCGGCCGTGGTGAACTGCATCTGTCCGTACTGATCGAAGCCATGCGCCGTGAAGGCTTTGAACTGCAGGTTGGGAAACCGACCGTAATTATGCACCGGGATGAAAACGGCAAGCTGCTGGAACCCATGGAAGCACTGACCATCGAAGTCCCTCAGGACTTCATGGGTCCTGTGATGGAAGGCCTGGGCATCCGCAAGGCGGAACTGCAGAATATGACCGAAGTGGCCGGCTACCTGCGCATGGACTTCATCATCCCTGCCCGTGGCCTGATCGGTTTCCGGAACCAGTTCCTGACCGATACCAAAGGGAACGGCATCATGAACCACGTATTTGCCGGCTGGGGCGCTTACAAGGGTGATATCCCCGGCCGTACCCGCGGCAGTCTGGTGGCTTTCGAAGCCGGTACCACCACTGCCTATGGCATCGATAAATGCCAGGCCAGAGGTACCATGTACGTAAACCCGGGCGAAGAAGTCTACGAAGGTGAAATCGTGGGCGAAAACAGCCGGGAAGACGATATGGACGTGAACCCCTGCAAGAAGAAGCACGTATCCAACATGCGTGCTGCCGGGTCCGATGATGCGGTCCGTCTGGTACCGCCGCAGACCTTCTCCCTGGAAGGGGCCCTGGAACACATCAATGATGATGAAACCGTGGAAGTCACTCCCAAGAGCATCCGCATGAGAAAGAAAGTCCTGTCCCGTCTGGAACGGGCCCGCAACCGGGCTCGCAACGCACGGGCATAATGCAGAAGGCTGCCGTTTTTGCGGCGGCCTTTTTTGTCATATGTCACAGATCGTATATCATGGACCGAAGGAGAAATTTGCCAAGGAAAAATTTCTGATGTACAATAAGATGATATCAGGAAGGGAGGAGGTCACCTATGTTTGCCCGCTTTCAATCTCATAAGAACGTGCCGGAAAAGCCGGAGGAAACCCGGGATAACGGCCTGACCCTGCTCACCACGCCCAATCTGGATCTCTGTCTGCGGACGCCGGCCAGTCTGGAGGATATCGTTCCCTACGGCAGGCTGATTATGGAGGGAAAGGGCCTGCTGCTCTGTCTCAACGACCTGACGGAACCGGATAAGGTACGGGCTCAGGATTACCTGGCCGGGGTGGCCTACACCATGGGAGCCACCGAAACAGAAGTTTCCCCGGAAGTGACCATGTACCTGCCGGGAGAAGTAAATACGATCCACGAATGAGGCCATAAGGCCAATGGAACGGGGCTGCCCTGTACGGCAGCCCTTTTTTAACGAAGGAGTCATCATGCCGTCCCAATTTGTCCATTTACATACCCATACCCAATATTCCCTGCTGGATGGGGCCTGCCGGATCCCGGAGCTGGTGGCCTATGCCAAGGAACTGGGCATGCCGGCTCTGGCCATTACCGACCATGGGGTCATGTACGGGGTCATCGAATTCTATCAGGAATGCAGGAAAGCAGGCATCAAGCCCATCATCGGCTGCGAGGTGTACATCACCTCCGGATCCCGCCTGGACAAGAGCCTGGAGACACGGAACAAACTGTACCATCTGATCCTGCTGGTGGAGAACAAGACGGGCTACCAGAACTTGATGAAAATCGTGTCCATCGGCGAAGTGGAGGGCTTCTATTATAAGCCCCGGATCGACATGGACGTGCTGCGGCAGTATCATGAGGGACTGCTCTGCCTGTCTGCCTGTGTGGCCGGCGAAGTGCCCCGGCACATCATCCGGGGCGAGCTGGAGACGGCGGAAAAGGTCATGCTGGAATACCTGGATATCTTTGGCCGTGATCATTATTACCTGGAAATCCAGAACCATGGCCTGCCGGAAGAAGCTGTCGTACGCCGGGAACTCCATGCCCTGGCGAAGAAGTACCAGATCAAACTGGTAGCCACCAACGACCTGCATTACATCCACAAGGAGGATGCCGCCGGCCAGGACATCCTGCTGTGCATCCAGACCAACGCCAGGTACCTGGATCCCCAGCGCATGCGGTTCAACAACGATTCCTACTACCTGAAGAGCCGGGAAGAGATGGAAGAACTGTTCCCGGATGACCAGGAAGCCCTGGACAACACTCTGGAGATCGCTGACAAATGCAATCTGGAGCTGGAATTCGGACACCTGCTGCTGCCGGAATTCCCTTTGCCCGACGGGGAGACCATGGACGGCTTCCTGCGGAAACTGTGCGAAAAGGGTTTTTCCTCCCGGTACCCCGATGATGACGGTACTGCCCGGAAACGGATGGAATACGAGCTGGGCATTATCAGGCAGATGGGGTATTCGGGGTATTTCCTGATCGTGTGGGACTTCATCAACTATGCCCATACGCACGATATCCCCGTGGGCCCCGGCAGAGGCAGTGCCGCTGGCAGCATCGTGGCCTATCTGACGGGCATTACCAGTATCGATCCCCTGAAGTACAATCTGATCTTTGAACGTTTCCTGAACCCGGAACGGGTGAGCATGCCCGATATCGATACGGATATCTGTTACGTAAAGCGGCATCTGGTGGTGGATTACCTGGCACGGAAATATGGGGAGAGCCATGTGGCCCAGATCATCACCTTCGGGACCCTGGCGGCCAAGGCGGCCATCAAGGATGTGGGACGGGCCATGGATATCCCTCTGAACGTGGTGAACCAGGTGAACAAGCTGATTCCCAATACCCTGGGCACCACGCTGAAGGGGGCGCTGGAGAGCAGCCGGGAACTGCGGCAGCTGCGGGACCAGGATCCCAATATCGCCCAACTGCTGGAATTTGCACAGAAGGTGGAGGGCATGCCGCGGCATACGTCCACCCATGCGGCGGGCGTGGTTATCACCCCCGGCGAACTGACGGACTATGTGCCGCTGCAGATTACCAGCAGCAGTGATGACGAGCATGAATACATCTGTACCCAGTACGACAAGGACCGGTCGGAAAGCCTGGGGCTTCTGAAGATGGACCTTCTGGGCCTGCGGACCCTGACGGTCATCGACGATGCCCTGAAGATGATCAAAAAGAACAAGGGCGTGGATGTGGACATCAGCAAGATCGACCTTCATGATCCCAGGACCTGCAAAATGCTCTGCGACGGGGATACGGCAGCCGTGTTCCAGATGGAAAGCGATGGCATGACCCGGCTCATGAAGCAGCTGGCTCCCGAGGGATTCGAGGATCTGATTCCCCTGGTTGCCCTGTACCGGCCCGGCCCTCTGGGCAGCGGCATGGCCGAAGACTTCATTGCCGGCCGTCACGGCAAACGTACGGCCCAGGTGCTGCACCCTTTGATGGAACCCATCGTGGCTGATACCTACGGAGTGATCCTGTACCAGGAGCAGGTCATGCAGATCGTATCTGCGCTGGGGGGATTCACCCTGGGCGAAGCAGACATCCTGCGCCGGGCCATGGGTAAGAAGAAGGCCAAACTGCTGGATTCCATGAAGGAAAAATTCCTGGACGGGGCCCAGAAACTCCATGGTATCAGTCGGGAGCTGGGCGAGAAGATCTTTGCTCTGCTGCAGCATTTTGCCGGCTATGGGTTCAACAAATCCCATTCGGCAGCCTATGCCCTGGTGGCCTACGATACGGCCTGGCTGAAGGCCAATTATCCGGTGGAATATATGGCAGCTTTCCTGAACAGCATCATCACTGTAGCGGGCAAGGTCAGCTGGTACATCGGCATCTGCCGGGATATGGGCATCCAGGTATTGCCTCCGGATATCAACACCAGTGAAGCAGGCTTTTCCGTGGACGGGCACACCATCCGTTTCGGCCTGGGCGCCATCAAGAGCGTGGGGGATGCGGCGGTGTCCGTAATCCTGGAGGAAAGAAAGAAACACGGGCCTTTTCAGGATTTCTTCGATTTTACCCGCCGGGTGGACCTGAGCAAGGTGAACAAAAGGGTGGTGGAAGCCCTGATTAAGAGCGGCTCCCTGTATGGCTTCGGCCTGAAGCGCAGCCAGCTGCTGGCTATCATGGACCCGGCCCTGGAGGCGGCGGCCAGCGAGCAGCGGGACAGGATCACCGGGCAGCTGGGGCTGTTCGGTGACGAGGAAATCGCCAGTGCCAATACCATCCCCATACCGGATCTGCCGGAGATCCCCCAGGAGGAGATCCTGCGGCTGGAGCGGGAGCTGATCGGGTTCTATGTGACGGGGCATCCCCTGGACAAATACAAAAACGCCCTGAAGCGGCTGACACCTCTCATCAAATGCAATGAGGAGAACTTCAGAGATGGGGAACGACTGATAGTGGGCGGCATCATCTCCGACCTGAAGCTGCGGTCTACCAAGAACGGGGACAGGATGGCCACCTTCGTGCTGGAGGACCTGTCCGGCAGCCTGACGGTAATCACTTTTCCACGGGCTTATGGGGCTAGCCGGGACCAGATCGATAAGGACAGGATCGTCATGGTGTCCGGGGTACTGAAGCTGGATGAGGAACAGGCCCGGATCTTCGCCAACAAGGTGGAACCGCTGCAGGAGGCGGCGAAGGAAGTACACCTTACAATCGCCCGCGGGCGGAATACTCCGGCAGTGCAACGGCAGCTGGGCGGCATATTCGCGGCGTTCCACGGCCGAAACCCTGTATACCTCCATGTGGAGGATACCCAGCAGGTGATCCGTACCCTGCCAAAATTCTGGGTGGATCTGGAAGCACCGGGTTTCACCGAGGCCATCGAGAGAGTGCTGGGAGCCGGAAGCCTGAAGATGTAACAGAATGGACAAAGAAGGAAGGTTATGTGGTCTGCACATAACCTTCTTCTTATATTTTAAAGAAAAAGAAGTTTATTTGTCTTGCAATTCTGTAGAAATTTCTGTTACAGAAGGCAAATTGAATTATTCGAAAACTACGAATTAAGGAGAAACAAGAAGAAAACCACATAAAAACAATTGTATACATGATGTCTGGAATCGGCCCTGCCTGTCTGACAAATCTGTGCAATCCCTTGCATAGGTTGAAAACACGTGTTACAATTGGATTGTGTGGTTTTGAACTATATGATTTTTAGGAGGTCGCTTTGTAATGAACATCATTGTATGTGTAAAACAGGTACCGGATACCGCTGAAATGAAAATCGATCCGGTTACCAACAACCTCGTCAGAGATGGTGTAACCAATATCATGAACCCGTATGACCAGTATGCTCTGGAAACTGCTCTGGAACTGAAAGATCAGCTGGGTGCACATGTAACCGTTATCACCATGGGACCGCCCCATGCAGAATCTGTCCTGAGAGACTGCCTGGCCGTTGGCGCTGATGAAGCCAAACTGGTCAGCGACAGAGCTTTTGGTGGCGCCGATACTCTGGCAACCTCCGCTGCTCTGGCTAATACCATCAAACACTTCGGTATTCCTGATCTGATTCTGTGCGGCCGTCAGGCTATCGATGGTGATACTGCCCAAGTAGGGCCGGAAATCGCTGAACATCTGGATCTGCCCCAGGTGACCGCTGCTCTGAAAGTCAAAGTAGACGGTGACAAGGTAGTCGTTGACAGAGACAACGAAAAGATGTCCATGACCTTCACCATGAAGATGCCCTGCGTTGTGACCGTAATGCGCAGCACTGACCTGCGTTTCGCCAGCATCAGAGGCAAACTGAAAGCCAGAAAGGCTGAAATCCCTGTGTACTCTGCTGCTGATCTGGAAATCCCCCTGGATGTCATCGGGAAGAAAGGGTCTCCGACTCAGGTTATGAAGAGCTTCACTCCGAAAGTTACGCAAGTCCACGGCGAAATCTTCAATGATGAAGATCTGGAAGTTGCAGTGGATAAGTTAGTGAACAAACTGATCGAAGACAAGATTATTACGAAGTGAGGTAGGGTATAAATGGCTAACACGAAAGGTTTAAAGACCGGTAACGAAAAAGATTTATGGGTCTATGTTGAACATTACAAAGGCGAACCTGTCCATGTAGTATATGAACTGTTGGGCGAATGCCGGAACCTGGCTGACAAATGCAACCAGAAACTGGCTGCTGTGCTGATGACCGATGATGCCAAGGACGTTCCGCAAGATCTGATCGCTCATGGTGCTGATCTGGTTTATGTCTGCACTGATCCTTCTTTCAAATATTATTCCACGGATGGATACACCAATGCCTTCTGCGAAATGATCGATGAATATCATCCTTCCGCTGTGTTCATCGGCGCTACCAACGATGGCCGTGATCTGGGGCCCCGTATCGCTGCCCGGATGAACACCGGTCTGTGCGCAGACTGCACCATCCTGGACGCTGAAGAAGACGGCCTGATTGAATGGACCCGTCCTGCTGCCGGTGGTAACATCATGGCTACCATCCTGTGCAAAGAACATCGTCCTCAGATGGGTACCGTTCGTCCCAAGACCTTCAAGGCTATGGAACCCGATGCTTCCCGTACTGGTGAAGTTATCAACTACACGCTGAAGAACCATGTAGATGACCGTGTAACCTGCATCCGCAGAGAAGAAGTGGAAGCTGAAGGCGAAATGGCCATCGATGATGCTCCGTTCGTATGCTCCGGCGGTCGTGGCATGAAAGCCAAGGAAAACTTCGGCCTGCTGTATGACCTGGCCCACGTTCTGGGCGGTGCTGTAGGCGGCAGCCGTGCAGCCGTTGATGAAGGGTTCGTAGAACATCCTCGTCAGGTTGGCCAGTCCGGTAAGACTGTAACCCCGAAGATTTACTTCGCCTGCGGTATTTCCGGTTCCGTTCAGCACAAAGCTGGTATGAGCAAATCCGATACCATCGTTTGCATCAACAAGGATGCGGATGCTCCTATGTTCGAAATCTCCAAGTATGGTATCGTTGGCGATGCCCTGAAGATCCTGCCTCTGCTGACTGCAAAGATCAAGGCCTTCAAGGAATCCTAATTTCATAGACGAACTGAAAAGTCCGGGCTGTTAAAGTCCGGACTTTTTTTCAAGAGGGTAAATTACAAGGGTAAGAATATTTCAGAGGGGGATATTCTCATGAAAAAGACGAAAATCATCTGCACCCTGGGGCCTGCCACCGACAAAAAGGAACTGTTGGTCAATATGATCAATGCCGGCATGGACCTGGCACGGTTCAACTTTTCCCATGGTTCCCATGAGGAATGTGAAGCCCGCCTGAACCTGCTGAAAGAAGCTGTAAAGGAAACCGGCAAGGTGGTTGGCTATGTAGCTGATACCAAGGGACCGGAAATGCGTCTGGGCCTGTTCAAGGGGGACAAGACCACACTGGTACCCGGCCATGAATTCATCCTGACCACGGATGACGTGGAAGGGACGGCGGAAAAAGCTCATGTAAACTACAAGGGCCTGCCGGAAGAAGTGAAGAAGGGCGACACCATTCTGCTGAACGATGGGAAGCTGTCCCTGGAAGTGAAATCCACCACGGACAAGGAAATCCGTACGATAGTGGTAAACGGTGGGGAAATCTCCTCCCGGAAACGGGTGGCCGTGCCCGGTGCGTTCCTGAAGCTGCCGTTCCTGTCCGATGCAGACCGTTCGGACATTACCTTTGCGGCCCGGCATGGCATGGACTATGTGGCGGCCTCCTTTGTCCGCAATGCCCATGATGCTATGGAGATCCGCCGGCTGCTGGAGAGCCTGGGGTCCCATATGGGCATCATTGCCAAGATCGAAAACCAGGAAGGCGTGGACAACATCGATGAAATCCTGAAAGTGGTGGATGGCATCATGGTGGCCCGTGGAGACCTGGGCGTGGAAATCCCCATGGAAGATGTACCCGTCGTGCAGAAACAGATCATTGCCAAATGCAATGCCCTGGGCAAGCCGGTGGTCACAGCCACCCAGATGCTGGAAAGCATGATCACCAACTACCGGGCTACCCGGGCAGAAGCCAACGATATTGCCAACTCCATTTTCGATGGTACGGATGCCATCATGCTGAGCGGCGAAACGGCTTCCGGGGCCTACCCTCTGGAAGCCGTGCAGACCATGGCCCGGATTGCCAAGCGGACGGAACAGGCCATCGACTATGTGCATGTGTTCCAGCATAAGGGCATCGGGGCTCAGGTCCAGATGACGGATGCCATCAGCCATGCTACGGTGCAGATTGCCCAGGAACTGGAGGCCAATGCCATCATGTCCATTACGGAAAGCGGCTATACCGCCCGGATGGTGGCCAAGTACCGGCCCAAGGCTACGGTGATCGGGGTTTCCCCGGTGGATGAAAGCCTGCGGCGCATGACCCTGTACTGGGGCGTGGTGCCGCTGAAGGGTGAGAACAAGCCCAGCACTGATGCGCTGATCGATGCTTCCCTGAAGGACGCACTGGCAGCCGAGCTGATCAAGAAGGGTGATTCCCTGGTGGTCACTGCTGGTATGCACGTGGGCAAGGTGGGCAGTACCAACCTGATCCAGGTGGTCAATGTAGGCGAAAAAATCGTGGCCGGGCAGGGTATCGGAAAGAAAGCCGCCAGCGGCATCGTACTGCGGGTAGAAAAGAAGTCCGATTTGGATGGGTTCAAGCCGGGGATGATCCTGGCTGTGGCTTCCCTGGAAAATGAAATGGGTACGGAAGCTGCCCAGGCCGGCGGCATCATCGCTGAAGAAGGGGGCTTTACCTCTCCGGCGGCCATCATCGGCATCAATTACGGCATCCCCGTGATCATCGGCGCCAAAGGGGCTATGGATGCCCTGGAAACCGGCGATCTGGTAACCCTGGACGTGGCAACGGGATCGGTGTATGCCGGGAAGATCAATGTCAAATAAAGGGCTGTGAAACCATAGCCTCATCAAAACAGGAAAGAGCTGTGAAAATACCGGAAGGAAATACGGTATTTTTCACAGCTCTTTTTATCCATGCAACCAATTTATCCTATTGGTTCCAGGCTTTCTTCCGCTTGTTCCAGAGTTCCGCAACGCCCCAGGAGATACCCAGTACCAGCAAATAAAACAGTTCCAGCGGGAAATGGGAAAGTCCGCCGCACCATTTGGTTACAGCGTATTCCAACTGGTCGATGAAGACGGGATGAATCAGGTAAATGACAAAGGAACGGTCGCTCATCCGTCTCAGGGCACCTTTCAGGGGATGGCTGCCGCTTTGCAGGATCATGCTGAAGAACAGCACCGAGGCGATGGTGTATACCAGCCCTGGCAGGCTCAGCTGCTGCAGGGCGTTGATGGTGTCCTCATAGGGCATGCCGTACCGGAAGGTCCAGCGGCAGAACATCCAGGTATTGAAGCCGGCGCTCAGGGCGAAGAATGCGGTGAGCAGTGCCTTTTTCCCGGTGATCAGTGCCTTGAAGTCCTGGTAATGCCGGGCAATCACACCGCCCAGCATGAAGATGAACAGGTAGAAGAAGGGGAAGTAGTTCAGCCGGAAGTTCATCAGGTTGGTCAAAAGCCAGTTCTGGGCAATCCAGCCGGGGTAGGACCAGAAATGGAAGCTTCCCTCGTACAGCAACACCTGCAGTACGAACAGCACTGCCAGGGAAAGCTTCAGCCCTGCTTTTTCCATGGCCTGCATGAGCCTGCGCCACAGGGGGAACAGCAGGTAGAACCAGATCAGGATCACCAAAAAGTAGATGTGGTACTGGGAGGTTCCAAAAAACAGGGAAAACAGGATGTTGGAGGGGTCCAGTACGGAAAGCTCACGGTTCAGGATGGTATAATAGATGAGGTAGAGCAGAGAAGCAATCAGGTAGGGCTTCCCGATGCTGTGGAGCCGCTTCTTCAGGAACTGTCCATAGGAAAAATCCTCTTCCAGCGGTTTGCTGTAGAACAGGCCGTAGCCGGAGATGAAGAAGAATGCCGGCACGCTGTAGCGGCTCAGGATATTGGTGATGAGGGCCGCAAAAGGTGTAGCGGTCCCTGCACTGATGGCCATACTGCCCACATGGATGGCGATGACTCCCAGCATACAGATGCCTCGCAGATTATCAAAAACAAGATTCCGTTGTTTCACTGTTGTCTCCTTTCACAAGTAACTTTCATTATAAAATGAACAGGAGGCAATCACAAGTCTTTTCGCTTGCCTTTTTTCGATTCCTTCATTACAATGAAGAATAGCAATCCAAAAGGAGAATTCTGTCTTGAATCTGAAAACCTGTCAACTGGCCCGGGGTGCCCTGCTGCTGGCCCTGGGCGTTTTCATTCAGCAGCTGCGGCTTCTGCTTCCCCTGCCTACGCCGGTGATGACCCTCATCATCGGCAGTCTGGTCAATACCTGCCTGGCCCTGGCCAGCGTCTATACCTCCCGGCTCCTGGCCTGGATGGTGTGCGTGGCCCTGGCCTGTATTGCCTTTTTGCAGGGACATATCATGGGGGCCCTGATCCCTGTGATCGCCCTGGGCAACGGCATGTTCGTGGAGATGCTGCTGATCCCCGGCGAAAAGAAAGTTCGCTATGTGGGTGCACCCTGCGCCAAGACCCTGGTCATGCTCATCGGGCTGTGCGGCGTATTCTACATGCTCAAACTTCCCATGCATCTGGTGTGGAAGATGCTTTCCGTGTTCATTCCCACCCAGTTCTTTACCGGGCTCATGGGGGTACTGCTGGCGGACGTCATCCAGAATCGGCTGAAAAAATAAATCTGACAGCAGAATGTCGCTTTTGTAACAAAAATGTATGGCTTTTTCCTGCCGGGTAGTGTATAGTTATCTTATTGACTTTTTTGACCTTTGTGATACAGGAGTCTTGTAATGCAAATTATCGTTGTAGGATGCGGGAAGGTGGGACGCAGCATTGTGGCACAGCTTTCCAAGGAAGATAATAATGTGACGGTGATCGATACCAATGCCCGGATCATCCGCCATATTTCCACCAATTACGATGTGATGGGCATCGTAGGCAACGGTTCCAGCTTTACCATCCTGGACCAGGCTGATCTGGCCCATACGGACATGATCATCGCCGTGACGGAGCGGGATGAAGTGAATCTGCTTACCTGCGTCATCGCCAAACTGAACAACAGCAAAATCCATACAGTGGCCCGGGTGCGGAGCCCTCAGTATGCCAGCGAACTGAACAAGCTGCAGAAGGGGCTGGACCTTACCATGACCATCAATCCGGAAATGGAAGCGGCCAAGGAAATTTCCCGGCTGCTGAATTTTCCTTCCGCGATTGAGATCTTCAGTTTTGCCCGGAACCGGATTGATCTGCTGCGTTTCCGTGTGCCGCCGGTTTCCGTACTGGTGGGGCGCAGCCTGAAGGACATTGCTGATCTGACCACCAATCTGCTGGTGTGCATCATTGAACGGAACAGCAACATCATGGTCCCCAACGGGGATACGGTGATCCAGCAGGGGGATGTGCTCACTATTATCGCAATGCCCCGGGATGCCCAGATTTTCTTCAAGAAGATCGGTGTGCGCACCAACAAATGCAGGGACGTGATGATTGTGGGCGGCGGCCAGCTGAGTTTCTACCTGAGCAAGATCCTCTTGAACAACCACGTCAACGTGACCATTGTGGAACGGGATATGAAACGGTGCGAGGAACTGGTGGATGCTCTGCCCGGGGTCACCGTGGACTGTGGGGACGGCACGGAAAAGGAACTGCTGAAGGAAGAACACATGGAAAACATGGATGGCTTCGTGGCCTGTACCGGTCTGGACGAAGTGAACACCATCCTGTCCCTGTATGCCATGAAGCATGTGGGCCGGAAGGTGGTCACCAAGGTGAACCATGTGGATTTTGGTGACATAATCGAAGGGCTGCAGCTGGACAGCATTGTCAATCCCAAGGAGCTTACTGCCCAGAAAATCGTCCATTATGTGCGGGCTGCCGGCAACAGCCTGGAATCCAACGTGGAGACCCTGTACAAGCTCATGAACGGCCGGGTGGAAGCCCTGGAATTCCTGCTGGAGAAAAAATCCTCCATCATCGGTGTGAAACTGGCCGATATGAAAATGAAAACCAATGTGCTGATTGCTGGTATCGTCCGGGATGGCCGGCTGATCATTCCCGGCGGCCAGGATGCCTTCCAGGTGGGGGATACGGTCATTGTGGTGACCACCCATCTGGGCTTCCATGAAATCTTCAATATTCTGGCGTAGAAGGAGTCTTATCCATGAATTATCCTGTCATTGCACGGGTACTTTCCTGGCTCCTGTGTACAGAAGGCGTGCTGCTGCTCCTGCCCTGTATCATTTCCCTGATTTACGGGGAAGACCAGGGGATGGTGTACTTTGCCCTGGCCGTCCTGGCCATTGCGGGAGGGCTCCTGGCCTTTCGTCGGAAGCTGTCCAATGAGGCCATCTACCAGCGGGAAGGGTTCGTAGCTGTGGGGCTTTCCTGGGTGCTTCTCTCTCTGTACGGAGCTTTGCCTTTCGTACTTACCGGGGAAATCCCCAGTTATGTGGATGCCCTGTTTGAAATCGTGTCCGGATTCACGACGACCGGGTCTTCCATTCTGAACAATGTGGAGGCCATGTCCCATACCAGCCTGTTCTGGCGGAGTTTCTCCCACTGGATCGGGGGCATGGGGGTTTTGGTGTTCATCCTGATGCTGATCCCTGCCAACGGCGGTACCCAGATGAACCTGATGCGGGCCGAGAGCCCCGGACCGGATGTATCCAAATTCGTACCCCGGGTGCGGAATACGGCTATTGTGCTGTACAAAATTTACCTGGGCATGACCCTGGTGCAGATCGCCCTGCTGGCCTGCACCGGCATGAACTGGTTCCACAACCTGTGCATTACCTTCGGCACAGCAGGGACAGGGGGCTTTGGCGTCTTGAACGACAGCTGCGCCAGCTATACCCCGGTGCAGCAGTGGATTATCACCGTATTTATGATTGCCTTCGGGGTGAATTTCTCGTTCTATTACCTGTTCCTGCTGAAGAGGGTAAGAGATGCCTTCCATATGGAAGAGGTACGGGTATATATCGGCATCATCCTGACGGCCGGGACGGCTATCGCTCTCCAGATCCACGGCCAGTTCGCCACCTGGGAGCAGACCTTCCGGGCAGCGTTCTTCCAGGTGGGCAGCATCATCACCACCACCGGGTACGGTACCGTGGATTTTGACCAGTGGCCCAGCTTTTCCAAGGCCATCCTGATTATGCTCATGATCATCGGGGCCTGCGCCGGCAGTACCGGCGGCGGGGTCAAAGTCAGCCGGGTGATCCTGGTATGCAAATCTGTGAAGCTGGAACTGGAGCAGCTGCTCCATCCCCATGGGGTGCAGCGGGTACGGATGGACGGCAAACTGGTGGACCGGCAGATGCTGAATTCTGTTTTCATCTTTATGATTACTTATTTTCTGATCTTTGCTCTGTCGGTGCTGGCCATCAGCCTGGATGACTTCAGCTTCGAGACGAACTTTTCGGCCGTGGCGGCCACACTGAACAACATCGGGCCGGGAATGGCCGATGTAGGGCCTGCCCGGAACTTCAGTGCCTACAGCAGCCCGGCCAAGCTGATCCTGACTTTCGATATGCTGGCTGGCCGGCTGGAACTGCTGCCCATGCTGATCCTGTTCTATCCGAAGACGTGGAGAAAAAATTAGGCAGCAATGGAATAAAAAATGCAGGAACTGCGAAGGATCCTTTCGCAGTTCCTGCATTTTTTGCCAGCATCAGCGGGTGAACTTTTTTTATACATTCCTTTTCGCCAGCTGTTCCACTGGCTCTGGATTGGGGGTGAACTTCGGGTCGAAGTTCGTATTCAGGAAGGCCAGGGCATAGGCTGCACCCATGGCGGCTCCGTAGGTAAGTCCCCGTTCGTCCATATCGAATTCCGGAGTGTGGTGGTTGGCTCCGCTGCCCAGTTCCGGATTGGCGATTCCCGTAAAAGCCAGGACTCCCGGGTATTCCTGCAGGAACAGAGCGAAGGATTCCGAGGCCATCCAGGGCTGGGGATCCTGCAGGGCATCCGGTCCCAGGGCTTTCACAACGGCTCTCCGCCCCAGCTCGGCACAGGCAGTATTGTTCCGGGCCTCGAACAGGGCTTCGGGCATGTGTTCGATGGTGGCTTTGCAGTGGTACAGGGCCGCGGTGTGATCCAAGGCTTCCTTCAGGAACCGGACGAATGGCTCTCCGGCTTTTTCATAGCTGAAGAACCGGGCTGTACCTCCGAATTCCAGGCTGTCGGGAATCACGTTGTATTTTTCGCCGCTGTGCACGAAGCCCAGGGAAAAGGTCAGGCACTCGAAGGGATCCACTTTCCGCATGCGGAAAGCATTCAGCTGCTGGTACAGATCACAGAAGCAGTCCATGGGGTTGTTTGCCAGGTCGGGCCGGGCCCCGTGGCCGAAGGTGCCCTCCAGTTTCACTACGAACGAGCAGCCGCCGCCCATGACCGCTCCCGGAGTGATGGAAACGGTGCCGGCAGGCATATCCCACCGCACATGGGTGGCGTAGCAGCCATCGATCTGCAGGCCCGATTCCTTCACAATGTAGGGCAGAAGGTTCTGGATGTCTCCGCTTTCTTCTTCGCCCCGTTCAAAGCACAGCACCACTTTGCCTGTGAAGGCTTCTTTGTGAGCCGCCAGAATCCGGGCGGCAGTGAGCAGCATGGCCATGTGGCCGTCGTGACCGCAGGCGTGGGACACCCCGGGTACCTGCGACACGCACAGTTTGGCCTCTTTCAGGTTCCTCACATTTTCCTGGATGGGCAGAGCATCCACGTCCGCCCGCATGAGCAGGGTCTTGCCGGGTTTTCCGCTGTCGATGATCCCCAGCAGGCCTCCGTCGGGGACGGTAATGGTGGGGATCTCCAGGCCTTTCAGATAATCTTCCAGAAAGGCGATGGTCTTCACTTCTTTGCAGCTCAGTTCGGGCTGCTGGTGGAAATGGCGGCGCAGGTGCACGGTTTCCGGTGCTTCGGCGCGGGCCAGAGAGAGTATATCCATAGGGCAGGTTCCTTTCTTTTCACAGATTTGTCGGTTTTAAGTATACCACGGTTTTCCCCGGATGATTGCATCCCTCCGGGAAAATAGCATATAATGATAGGAGTCAAAAAACAGGAGGTACCTTATTCATATGGGAGGACATATCTTTGGCTTGATCCACACCATCACCTTCCTGGATGTGATCGACATCCTGGTGGTGGCGTTTTTCCTGAATAAAATTTATCAGATGCTGAAAAATACCCGGGCTGCATCCCTGGTAAAAGGGTTGCTGATGCTGCTGGTGGTCATGCTGGTCAGCAAATGGCTGAACTTGTACGTGATCAACTGGCTGCTGGAAAAATTCATGACCATCGTCATGTTCGCTCTGCCCGTAGTGTTCCAGCCCGAACTGCGCCGGGCCCTGGAACAGATCGGCCGGGGCAAACTGTTCCGCCGCAGCACCGTGCTCAACGAACTGCAGGTGGAAAACATGCTGGAAGCCGTGGCCACCACCGCCGACGACCTGAGCCGGAACAAGGTGGGAGCCCTGATGGTGTTCGAGCGGGAAACCGGCCTGGATGACTACATCGAAACCGGCATTCCCATTGACGGGCTGATCAGTACGGCCCTGTTCGAAAACATCTTCATTCCCAACACGCCCCTCCACGATGGGGCTGTGATCATCCGGGGTGACCGTGTCGCGGCAGCCAGCTGTCTGCTGCCGCTGACCGAAGCCCGGAACCTGAGCCAGGAACTGGGGACCCGGCACCGGGCGGCCATCGGCCTTTCGGAACAGACCGACGCACTGATCCTGGTGATCAGTGAAGAGACCGGTACCATTTCCCTGGCCAGGGGCGGTGCCCTGCAGCGCTATCTGACCCACCAGGACGTAAAGGATCTGCTGCGGCCGGTGATGAAGCAGCCTGCGCTGAACTGGAAAGATGCTTTCCTGGCCAGACTCAGAGGCCAGAAGCCTGCTGGCAGCAATACGAAAGGGGGCCAGGACCATGCTGAAAAATAACGGGGCTCCCAGCCGCAATTCCTGGTTCGTACGGATCATGTCCGTGGTCTGCGCCTGCATCCTGTGGGTGTATGTCATGAACGAACAGAACCCCATCACCACGAAGGTCTACCAGGTGCCTCTGGTGGCCCAGAACCTGGCCGATGATATGGTGGTGAAAGACCTGCCCGATACGGTAAGCGTGAGGGTCAGCGGTACCCGCTCCCAGATTGCCCAGCTGGGGGATGGGGACGTGAAGGCTTTCATCGACTTTACGGACGCTCCCAAGGGCCGGAATTCCTATAATGTGCAGGCTGTGGCACGCCTGGGTGAGGTGACGGAGATTGCACCCAGCCTGATCCAGCTGGAAACCGATACAGTGGCGGAAAAGACCATGGGTGTGGAACCCCGGATCGGATCGTAGGGGTCCCCAACAGCGGCGTTACCGTCAGCCAGATGGATCTGTCACCCACCCAGGTGACCATTCGGGGGGCCAGCGGCCGGATTTCCCAGGTGGACAAGGTGATGGTGATGGTGGATATCAGCCACCATGATCAGAACTTCACCGCCGATGCCACTGCCGTGGCTGTGGATAAAGCCGGACGGGAAATGTACGATGTGAAGGTGGTGCCTGCCAAGATCAAGGCCGTGGTGACCATCGTGCGTCAGCTGGGGACCAACGACTTCCCGGTGAAAGCCAACCTGAGCGGAAAACTGCCCGATGGAGTGAGCCTGAAGGGCGTGAAGATCACTCCCACCAGCGTGCGCCTTACCGCCGAGCCCAAGGTGCTGGGCGGTATCAAGGAAATCCTGACGGCGCCCATCGTATTGAACAACGTTACCAGTGATGTGGAACTGAAGATGCCGCTGCAGATCCCGGACCAGGTGCTGGCCGATCAGCACAGCGTCCTGGTGGAGATCACCCTGCAGAAGGGCAGCGGTTCCACCGACCAGCAGGAGAATCAAAATGACAATACAGCTCAGAATCAATAATATCCGGGTGGGGCTGGACAGCCATCACAGCCTGGAACAGATCGTGGCCAAAAAGTACCAGCTGCCCGCCCGTCTGCTAAAACGGGTGCAGGTGCTGCGCAAGGCCGTGGACGCCCGGCGGAAGCACAACATCTGTTTCGTGTACCATGTGAAGGTGTGGCTGGAGGGTCCGGCGGGCCTTGCCAGAAAACTGCTGCGGGATCCTCAGGTGAGCCTGTGGGAAGAAAAACCGGTACCGCCTGTGGTGACGGGCTCTGCACCTATCAGCGGGCGCCCCGTGGTCATCGGCCTGGGGCCGGCAGGCCTTGTGGCCGCCTTGGAACTGGCCCGCAGCGGGTATGCGCCTCTGGTGGTGGAAAGGGGCAGGGACCTGCAGCATCGGGTGAAGGATGTGGAGAATTTCTGGAAGACCGGCAGACTGGATCCGGTGAGCAATGTGCAGTTCGGGGCCGGGGGCGCCGGGACTTTCTCTGACGGAAAACTGACCACCCGGGTCAACGACCCCATCATGGGGCACATCCTCCGGGCATTCGTGGACGCCGGGGCGCCCAAAGAGATCCTGACGGAACAGAAACCCCATGTGGGCACGGACAAACTGCGGCTCATGGTCACCGGGCTCATCAGCCAGATCAAACAGGCTGGCGGCGAAATCCGGTACGAAACCCAGGTAACGGACTTCCGCGTCGATTCCCAGAAGGGGCTGACGGCGGTGCAGCTGAACGGTGATGGATGGCTGGATACCAATGCGGTGATCCTGGCCTGCGGACACAGCGCCCGGGATACGTACAAAACCCTGCTGCAGCGGGCCGTACACCTGGAAGCCAAGGCCTTTGCCGTCGGGGTGCGGATCGAACATCCCCAGGCTTTGATCAACAGAGCCCAGTATGGGCCCTTCGCCAATCATCCCAAACTGGGAGCGGCGGATTATGCCCTGATCTACCACGACAAGGAAACCGGCCGGGCCGTGTATTCCTTCTGTATGTGCCCCGGGGGCCAGGTAGTGGCCTCTGCCTCCGAACCCGAAGGCCTGGTGGTGAATGGCATGAGTCCTTTCAAGCGGGATACGGGCCTGGCCAACAGCGCTCTGGTAGTCAGTGTGGATCCGTCAGATTTCCCGGAAGGGCCGTTGGGAGGCATGGAGTTCCAGCGGAAGTATGAACACCTGGCCTGGAGCGTCAGCCGGGATTACCGGGCTCCGGCCCAGACCAGCCGCAGCTTCCTGGAACATACTGCACCGGACTTGCAGGTGGATTTCAGACCCAGCTACCGGCCGGGGCTGGTGGCAGCGGATCTGCGGAAGGTGCTGCCAGGGTTCGTGGCCGACAGCCTGGAGCATGGGCTGCGGGTGTTCGACCACCGGCTGCCCGGCTTCGGCCAGAAGGGGCTGATGATCGGGGTGGAGACCCGTACGTCGGCGCCGGTGCGCATCAACCGGGGAGAGGACGGACAGAGCGTGAATTGTCCGGGTCTGTACCCCACCGGCGAAGGGGCCGGGTACGCTGGCGGCATCATGAGTGCCGCCATGGACGGATACCACCAGAGCCATCGGCTGATGGCGCGGTTTGCGCAACCTGTGGTATAATAAATCAGTTCAAGTAAAATCGAAGGAGATGCCTTTCATGGAAAACATCATCATCACCGGGCACAAGAACCCGGATACTGACTCCATCTGTTCTGCACTGAGCTATGCCTATATCAAGACCCAGCTGGGCGCCAAAGTCACTGCCTGCCGGGCCGGCAAAGTAAATCCGGAAACCCAGTTCGTGCTGGATTACTGGAAAGTTTCCGCTCCGCAGCTGGTGGAAAAGGTGGACGAAGGCCAGGACATCATCCTGGTGGACCACAATGAAATGGCCCAGGCTGTGGACGGCCTGGACAAAGCCAACCTGCTGGAAATCGTCGACCACCATCGGCTGGGCGGCATCGTTACGGCCAACCCGCTGTTTGTATGCATGCAGCCGGTAGGGTGCACTGCCACCATCCTGTACAATATAGCTGTGGAAAACAAGGTGGACCTGCCCAAAGAAATCGCCGGTCTGCTGTTCTCCGCCATCAGCTCCGACACCCTGTACTTCAAATCTCCGACCACCACGGAAAAGGATAAGGAAGCCGCCGGTGCTCTGGCCAAAATCGCCGGCATCACTGATCCCCAGGGGTATGCCCTGGATATGCTCCAGGCCGGCAGCGCCATCAACTCCATGACCGCTGACGAAATCACCCACGGGGATATGAAGGAATTCGACTTCTCCCAGGGCAAAGTGACTGTGGCCCAGGTGAACGTCATGGACGGCGAAAAAGCCAAAGCCAAATGGCCGGAACTGCAGAAATCCCTGCAGGCCATGGTAGATAAGGGCGAAGCCGATACTACCCTGCTGATGGTCACCGACATCATGGACGAAGTGACCGAACTGCTGTGGGCAGGCAAGAACAAGGACATTCTGGACAAAGCCTTTGGCAAAGCCGAAGCCGATGGCCATTACCATCTGCCCAAAGTCCTGAGCCGGAAGAAACAGATCGTGCCGCCGCTGACGGATGCGTTCAAAGGATAATGAGCAGTGACTGGTAACTGGTAACCAGTGACGGGGGAGTGAAAAAATATTTTTTCACTCCCTCTTTTGATATAACAAAAATTGATTGCTGTCCTCGATTTTTTACGATTTTTCTTTCTGTTTTCTCTGTGCTATGATGGATTTATTGAAAAAGGGCTGCTTTGCTGGCGCTGGCCCTGTGGGAAAAGATCTGTTTGCGAGAGGAGACTGTACCATGGCTGATAAAATCCAGATGAAAACCCCGCTGGTAGAAATGGACGGGGATGAAATGACCCGTGTCCTGTGGAAGATGATCAAGGACATCCTGATCCTTCCCTATGTGGACCTGAAGACCGAATACTATGACCTGGGCATGAAACACCGGGATGACACGGATGACCAGGTGACCGTGGATTCCGCACTGGCTACCAAAAAATACGGTGTGGCCGTGAAATGCGCCACCATTACCGCCAATGCGGCCCGTGTGAAAGAATACAACCTGAAGAAGATGTGGCCCAGCCCCAATGGCACCATCCGTGCCATCCTGGACGGCACCGTGTTCCGGAAGCCCATTATGGTAAAGGGTATCCATCCTCTGATCCCCACCTGGGAGAAACCCATCACCATTGCCCGCCATGCCTATGGTGATATTTACAAGAACACCGAAATCCGGGTACCTGGCGCCGGCAAGGCCGAACTGCTCTTTACGGATGATCAGGGCAACGAAACCCGCAAGACTGTGATGGACTTTACGGGTGCCGGCATCCTGCAGGGGGTGTACAACACCGATGAGTCCATCAGGAACTTCGCCCATTCCTGCTTCAACTACGCCCTGGAACAAAAAGAAGACCTGTGGTTCGCCACCAAGGATACGGTTTCCAAGATTTATGACCACCGGTTCAAGGACATTTTCCAGGAAATCTATGACACCGAATACAAGGAAAAATTCGAAGCCGTCGGCATCGAATACTTCTACACCCTGATCGATGATGTGGTGGCCCGTGTGGTCCGCTCCAAAGGCGGTATGATCTGGGCCTGCAAGAACTATGACGGGGATGTGATGAGCGACATGATGGCCACCGCCTTCGGCAGCCTGGCCATGATGACCTCCGTACTGGTGAGCCCGGACGGCTGCTACGAATACGAAGCTGCGCACGGCACCGTACAGCGCCATTACTATCGGTATCTGAAGGGTGAAAAGACTTCCACCAACCCGGTGGCCACCATTTTCGCCTGGACCGGCGCCTTGTGCAAACGGGGCCAGCTGGATGATATCCCGGCCCTTATGGGATTTGCGGACCGGCTGGAAAAAGCCACCATCCAGACCATCGAAGACGGCGTCATGACCGGCGACCTGCTGGGCGTCAGCGACCTGCCTGACAAGAAGAAAGTGAACAGCGAAGAGTTCATGCAGGCGATTGCGAAGAGAATGTAAAAATACCATACGGGAAATACAGGGGATGTGAATAGATGCTTTTTCACACCTCCTGTATTTTTTCTTGTCCTCAACGGATTCCTGTCGTCCAGGAACAGTGTGTGAAAAAACATTTTTTACATTTTTCTTTGACAATTCATACAATAATTCATATAATTATCATATAAATATCGTTTCGGTCACAACAAATCCTGGCCTGGCTGCCCAGTCCGGCAGGAGTTCAATTGTATGGGAGGGATATGATGGAGCATACCAAGAAAGCTAGTAGAAGTAAGAAAATGCTGACCCGGGCGGTGCTGCTGGGGCTGGGATTGAGCACTGTGTTTACCGGGGGGGGGACTGGCGTTTGCAGATGACGCATCCTTGAGCGGGAACACGAAAACCATAGAGCAGGGCAAATTCGGCCCGGTTGTGGGCGTTCAGGTTCCTTATGGTTCACCTGTAACGGGCAGTGACATCCAGATGAATGGCAATACGTTGACGATTAAGAATGCCACCATAACGGAAACGGATGATATGATCAGTGTGAACGGGATTTATAAAGGGTGTGCTACTTCGTCTGTAAGAGCTGAGAAAAACAATCTGATTATCACTGACAGTATAGTGGGGAACGTCAGGGAGATGGACCTTTATTATGTCGATGATCAGATCTCTGACCAGAGCCAGAACACCATTGCCAACAACCGGGCCGCTATTACAGGTACCAAGGTGGATGGTGACTATTGTGGAAGCTATCAGGGGGGCAGTAATCACAAGGGGGATTTGACCCGCACTGGCAATCATATCCGCTTTCAGGATTCCCACGTCACAGGCTCAGTGAATGGGAGTTATATCGACAGTAGCTATAGCCCACTCTGCACTCTTACTTCTGCGAATAACGTACTCTCTCTGACTGGCAGCACGGTGGATGGCAGTCTGATGCAGGATAATATCTCCGGGCAGTTAAAACAGGGAAATTTTACCGGCAATCAGATTATCCTGGATGGTTCCACAGTAAAGGGAACTATCTGCGGTGAATTCTTTTTGGGTTTCAACAGCGATGAATCAGTTACACCAATTACGGCCACGGAGAATAACGTTACTCTCCACAAAAGCTACGCCCGGGAAGCTGAGACCGTGTATATTTACCAGAACCAAAGCCCTTCCAAAGTATCTGGTAATACCCTTAATGTTACAGGAGGCAGTGCCCTGCTGTTCGGGACCCCTGTTTATTGGAACTCTGTAAAAAATAGCACTGCAACCAGCGGCAATACCGTGACGCTGAAGGACAGCCAGGCCGGGATCCTGCTGGGGGCTCTTGTGGATGGAGAAGCCAATGGGAATACGGTGACGCTGAGCGGCAATGCTGTGGTAAATTATGGACAGACTCGGGAAACTCTGGAGAGACAGGGCTTCGAGGAAGGCAGATGGGATGATGATGACCTTTTTAATGACAGTATGGTCATCGGAGCCATGTCCATGAGCGGCAGGGGCAGCAACAATGTCATCAATGTGACCGGGAATGTGGATCTGCGCGATGCCAGACTCTATGGTGCCGTTGATAGAAATTTGCATAAGGTAGCAGAAGGCTCCGGCAACACCCTGCGCATCGGCTATGACGGTTCCAAAGCGGCGGCCTGGGATGGGGCTGGTGAGAATCAGGTGAAGTCCGTCGGGGCTTTCGATAAGATCGAACTGTGGCAGGGCAATTGGGGAAAGCCCATGCTGACTATTACCAATGCTTCGGATCTGACAGCCACCACCGTGGATGTAAGCCATCTGTCCTTTACGGATGAGCATCCGGCCAGACCCAACAGCGAGACCGTGCTGATACAGAAGAACGATGGTAACCGGGGCGAAGACGAGGGAACTGGGGAAAACGTGAAACTGGAAGACGGCAATAACGGCAGGGGCCTCACCTTCGGGTATACCCTGGGGAATTCTGCCAGTGCATCCCTGCAGGGGACCTTTGTGGGCCAAGCCGGGACGAAGGGCGGTAACATCGTCTTTTCCACCGGGAATGTGCAGGTGGGGAATGTGGATTTCGGCCAGGTGACCTGGGGCACCACACCGCTTTCCCTGGAGCAGGGTGTGACTTATGACTTTAAGGATTCCACCATCCATACGGGATCCATTTCCTTTACGGGACTGGATGGCCTCAGGGATGGGAAAAATTCCATGACCCTGCTGGATACCCGGGGACAGGCTATCAGCCTGACGGAAGGGAACCTGAGCGGGAAGAACATTCCCTACACGGTGGGCACCACCCTGGAAGGCCAGGGCCAGGCCTATCTGGAAGACGGCAATGTGCAGTGCGTCATCGATCTCCACGACAAGACCGTGCGTACCCAGCCCCAGACCCATATGACGGTCATCGGGCAGAACGCCGGGCTGGCGGCTGTCATGGGAGGCAGCGATCTGGTGATCGGGGATATGATGACCCTGAAAGACAGGGAAAACGGTCCCTTCACCTTTGCTTCTGTCCTGGCCGGGGAAAACCGGTACGAAACAGGCAGTTCCCTGCGCACCAACGGCTGGAACGGCCATGCCGGGTTCGGCTGGAAGAAGGATTTTGGCCGCAAAGGTGTAGGGGAAACGGGCCTGTTCTATGATTACGGGGACGGGAACTACCGGACCTACGACAATGGCCTGTACGGCCATGGGGATCTGCGGTACCGGGGTGCCGGGCTGTTCGGACGGTTCACCACGCCCAGCGATGTGTTCGTGGAAGGGTCGTTCCGTACCGGCCGGGTGGACAACAAGGCCCGCCACGTGCTGGTAGACGGGGCCGGCAACGGGTACGATTACGATACGGACAGCCGCTACACGGCCTTCCACGTGGGCGCCGGACGGACCGTATCGCTCAGCAGCCGGGACAGCCTGGAATGGTATGGCCGGTACTTCTACACCCATGTGAACGGGGATGATTTCGAGGCCGGCGGCCAGTACCATCTGGACAGCGTGAACAGCAGCCTGGTGCGGCTAGGTGCCCGTTGGCAGCGGAAGAGCGGACAGAACGCCTGGTACGCCGGGGCGGCCTACGAATATGAATTCGACGGAGAAGCCACCGGTACCGCCGATGGACGGTCCATCCGCAGTGCCAGCATCCAGGGCAGCAGTGCAAGACTGGAAACGGGCATGGTATGGAACAAGGATAACTGGACCATCCAGACCGGAGTGCACGGATACATGGGCAAGCACCGGGGTATCGGAGGAAGCGTGGATCTGCAGATCCATCTGTAAAAAATCAGGAAAAAGAAAATATCGGGCAGAAAAAAGGAGCTGTGAAAGAAATTTCGAAGCTCCTGTATTTTTGCCAGCGCAAGCTGGCTTCAGTATGCCCGTTTTCCGAATACCGGATGCACTGTGGGCTTCAGGGTCAGGCGCTTGGCCAGTTCCACAGCCTCCTTCAGATGCAGGTCCGTTTTGCTGCCGGCTTCTTCGAAAATGCACATGGGATCGTCGCTGCCGATTTCACTGCCCGGCATATACAGATACTGGTCGTTTTCCCGGTCGCCCAGGATCACTCCAGCTTTCAATTCTTCTGCCATGATGACTGACATGGTTTTCTCCTTTCTCTGCCCGCAGGACCGGTTTTGCCGTCGGTACTGTCAGATGGGCCATCTTCTGGTATAATGATACCATAGGTTCAGCAAAGTAGAAAGGATGGAAGGATATATGAACAAACCCATTGCCAGTATCGATGTAGGAAGGGCCGCCCTGCGCATGGCACTGACGGCTACCCGGGAAGAAGAGGACAGACTGAAGGAACACCTGAGACAGGAGGGCTTCAAGGCCGCTGCTGTGGATTTCGGAGGTGAATTCCTGCCCAGCATCAAGAAAATCGTGGAACGGGCCGTCGTGGCCTCGGAACGGCAGAATATCGTAACCGACACCCATGTAGGTGCCGGTACCGTCGCAGGGGCAGCCCATGAGGCCCTGGAACAGATGATGGCCAAGGCCATCGGGTTTAACGTGGGCGGTAAGATCGGCATCGCTCGTCACGGCGAGCACTTGTGTGTGGCCGTATACATGAGCGTGGGCGTATTGAATCTGAACGAACTGGGTGTGGGCATGGCCCACCGCAGCCTGGCCGGAATCGATTGAAAAATCGATACGCTGCCCTTACAGCGGATGGCTAAAAATTCCTGCACTGCACTGGGAATTCTTGCCCAAAAAGTGTATAATAAATCCCATACACTTTTCTGTAAAGGAGTCTGGAATTATTTATGCAAAGTCAATTTTTTACTTCGTTCCTGATGATCAGCGACTGGCGGACCGTACTGTTCCTGGCAGTGCTGGCCGTGATCTTCTACGGCATCCATGTGCTCTACCACAAGCAGCACAAGAGTTTCTCCCTGGTGGTGATCATCGGCATGGTGGCCGGTGCCCTGTTGGGCCTTGCCATGCAGGCTGTGGCCGGATTTCCCGCTGATCCCGCCAAGACGGTGTTTATCAAAGAGACAACCAACTGGCTGCAGATGTTCGGGGGCGGTTACATCGACCTGATCAAGATGATCGTCATCCCTCTGGTCATCGTGTCCATTGCCCATGTGGTAATCAATCTGGAAAAAGGGAAAGCCATGAGCCGGCTAGTCAAGCGGACCCTGGTGGTGACTCTGTTCATGACCGCCGTTTCCGCTGCCATTGGACTGGCCTTCGGCGCACTGTTCAACGTGGGCGGCATGGCAGCCAGCGGAACTGCTACCGCCAAAGCCAAGACCGTCATGAGCGTGGCTTCCACCCTGCGGGCTCTGATCCCCGGCAATCTGGTGCAATCCATGGTGAAGAACAACATCATCGGCATGGTGATCTTCGCTGCCTTCCTGGGGCGGGCCATCTGGTGGATGAAGGAAGATGCCAAAGAACAGGAAACCTTTCTCCATAATTTGATTGACGGGTCCCACAAGGCCATGATGAACATGACCGACCTGATCCTGGATTATATGCCCTGGGCTGTAGTGGCCCTTTTGGCCAATACCATCGCTCAGAAGGGCCTGGCCAGCATCCTGGATGTGGGAACCTTCATCGTGGCGCTGTATGTGGCTCTGGCCGTACAGTTCCTGATCCAGTTGGCTGCCCTGTCCTTCCATGGCCTGTCCCCGGTGCACTACCTGAAAAAAAGCGTGGCGCTGCTGATCCTGGCCTTTACCTCCCGGTCCAGTGCCGGATGCCTGCCCGTCACCGTGGAAACCCTGACCAAAAGACTGGGCGTGGATTCCGGGACCGCCAATTTTGTGGCCGGATTCGGTACGACTGCCGGTATGCAGGGCTGCGCCGGGGTGTTCCCGGCCATGCTGATCGTCTATGTGTGCCATCTGACCGGTACGCCCCTTGATGCGTCCATGATCATCATGAGCATCATCGTAGTGACCATCGGTTCCCTGGGCATCGCCGGCATTCCCGGCACCGCTACCATGAGTGCCTCCGTCAGCCTGTCCGGCGTGGGCATGGCTTCCGCCTTCAGCCTGATCGGGCCCATCCTGGCCATCGATCCGCTGATCGACATGATGCGGACCATGATCAATGTGGCCGGCAGCGTGACCAACGCCCTGATGGTGGACCGCCAGCTGGGGAATCTGGATATGGAGAAATATAAGGAAGAAATGTAAAGAAACCACGGGCCGAAGGAAAGGACCCGTCCCCTGCTGGGACGGGTCCTTTTGTCATAGGGGCGAGTCGCATTGAACACAGACAATCGATTTCCATCGAACAACGAACTCAGTATCCGTAGGGGCTCGCCGCAGGCAAGACCAGCCGTGGGCTGATGTTTATTGACACTACAAATAGGGGGACTGTCAACAGCCAGTCCCCGTTATTCTGTATTCCCTTATTCTGCGGTGTTTATCAATTTTAATGAAATGATTTTTCCTTTTTTAACTTTTATAATAAGACTGCTGGCGTGCCCACTATTATAAATAGCCCATTTATTACCTTTTCTCACTTCATTCAGATCCTGTTGCGTGACATGGTATCTATAGTCTTTCTTGCCACTCCATGTGGCGTTCGGCATCCCATATAAGGCAAGTGCCTTTTCAAAAGAATCACCCACCATCAAGCCAGCGGGAGTTCCAAGACCATTATTGGCCGTTGTTTCAATGGTGTACATAAAATAATCACCATTTCTATAGGGATCTGTCATCACCATTTTAAAGGAGTTGCCGTATATCATATACAGACCAGGTAAGGTATATTTATAAATAGTGATCTGTTGTTTCGTTTCCTGCGTTGGAGTTCCGTAAATGGCCTTGATTTGATCAGGCTTTGAATATAACGTGATACCCCCGATTGCAAACTCTTCCAGTGGTATATGGGCCAAACAAGTTCCCGCAGCAGCCAGCAGTCCCCCCAGCACCAGAGGGATGATTTTTTTCAGCTTCCTCATCATGGTTCGCTCCTTTCAATTTCACGTAACTCTACAATACACCTTTCCCCTCAGTATCACCATTATACCATGGGAGAGGGGGATACAGGGTAAATCCAGTGCCGTAGGGGTCAACCACCGTGATTGACCTGCCCAGGAAGCCAAATGCCAGTGATATTTGGCGGCGTTGCGTTCGCAGTGTTTTGGCACTAATATGCATAACAAAAAGGGGACTGTCCTCAGACAGTCCCTCATCCTTTTAAAGTTGGTCGGGGCGACAGGATTCGAACCTGCGGCCTCTTAGTCCCGAACCAAGCGCGCTACCAAACTGCGCTACGCCCCGACAACGTATGTAATTATAGCGGTTTATTGCCCTTTTGTCAAGCTTTCCCTTCCAAATTCCGGCAAAATCTTCAGCCGGATTTCGAAGGGCCGCTCCCAGGGCAGGTTCACCACGAACTGGGCATCCCGCAGATAGTAAGCGTCCTTGTCATCCTGGTAGTAGGGGAACTGCCGGCAATACCAGATGAACGCCTGCTGGTAGACTCCCAGTTCCCGGGACAGGTAACAGGTAGCCGCCACCGGGTAGGCACCGCCTTTTTCCGGATCCACCCCGTTGATTCCTTCCAGTTCTGCCATATGAGGACGCACCAGTTTCTGGTAGGCCCAGTCGTCCAGGAACCGGGCATAATTGAACTTGAAATTGGCACTGTACAGCGCCGGCAGCTGCTCTTTTGGCAGTCGGGCGGCCTGGCCGCTGACGATGGCCCCCTGGGCCACGGCTGTGCCGATGGCATTGCTGGCCGTGTTCCATCCTGAATAGCTGAGCAGCTGGGGAATGGGGGTACCGTTTGCCATCAGATGGGGCAGGATGCAGTCACCGGCGGCGAACCGTGAGGAAAGGTCCACCAGGGCTACCGGTTTCTTTTCCATCAGATCCTTGATGCGCCGGGCGATGCCTATGTAATCCTCCTGCTTTTCGCTGCCGCAGTGGATGAACAGGATGAAATCCGCTCCTTCCAGGGAATCCGTTTCCTCTCCGCCGGCCAGGCCGATCTTTTCTTTGGCAATCTGCTCCAGCGTGAGCGGCACGAAATGCAGGGTGTAGTCCTTCATTTCGTCGCTGCCGTACAATACCTTGATCTTCGGTTTATACCCGGTGCGCCGGCTGTAGATCCGGGCGGCGGCCAGGGCCCCCAGCTCATCGGCTCCCTGGGAGGTGTAGATGGGCGGGTGCAGGTCGTAAGCCTTGGGGTATGCGGCGGCGTTCAGCCTGTTGTAGTTGGGCAGGCCGTAGGGATGGGCATCGTCCTGACCGATCACCAGGTCTGTCAGGTTCTGCTCTGTGACGAACTGGATCAGCTCCTGGTTGAACCGGTCGTTGCTGCGGTACAGGGTGATGTACTTCCACTTCAGATCCATGGGGATGGTGGCCTTCATCTCTTCGTACAGGTCGTGGTCGTAGGGCAGCCCCCGGATTTTCTTGTCCATGTTGATGGTCCAGGTCATGAGCTGCCACTGGTACCACCGGTCAGGAAGCACATTGCTGCTGATCAGGAAACGGGGAATCACGGAATACAGGTAGTACTGCTTATCCGGATACAGCTCCTTCAGATTTTCCAGGTAGGTGAAGAAATCTCCGGCTTTCTGGTCCGTCACCGGTTCCATCCGGGAATGGAGCAGTCCGCCGAACAACAGCAGGTCCGTAGAAAGGAGCGCTCCGTTCTGGCGGGGCAGCTGCTGTTCCAGCCAGATTTTGACCTGGGGCACTTTGGCGGGCACGTCGTACCAGTCCATGATCTCGTCGGGGGGTGCGGTGAAATGGATGCCCCCCAGTTCGCCCAGTTCTGCAGTGAAATCCCGGCAGGGAGGACGGTTGTCCAGGGGCAGCAGGGCCCAGTTTTCGGCGGTGGGCACGGAGGCGGGTGAAAAAACAGCCCCTCTGGGGGCCAGAGTATGGTACAATACACCTGCAGCCATGCAGACCGCAGCAAGGGCGGCGAGAGGACTCTTTTTCACGGCGGGGGCTCCTTTCTTTTATGGTATAATATCTTATTATAAACTACGGAAGAGGTTTTGTGTATGCGAATCATCACGGGAAAAGCCAGAGGACTGAAACTGGTGACACCGAAAAATTATCTGGTGCGGCCCACGGCGGACCGGGTGAAGGAAGCCCTGTTCAATATCATCCAGAGACGCATTCCGGGCAGTATGGTACTGGACGCCTTTGCGGGCACGGGCAATCTGGGACTGGAGGCCTGGAGCCGGGGTGCAGAGAAGGTGTTTTATTTTGACAAGAGCCGGGAGAGCCTGAAGCTGGTAAAGGCCAATGTGGAAAAAGCACGGGCAGCAGAAGATGTGACCATGATCCACACGGACGCGGTGAACGGCCTTGCCATGATGGTCCAGCAGAAGCTCCGGTTTGACGTGATCTTTTCGGATCCGCCCTACGACAGGGGGCTGAACCGGAAGGTGGTGGAGGCCCTGGAAAAATGGCCGGTGCTGAAGCCGGGCGGCCTTCTGGTACTGGAACATTCCCTGCTGGAGGATCCCCGGGAATATGTGCCAAAAGAACTGGAAATCCGCTCTGAAAAGTACGGGGATACGAAAATCTCTCTAATAGTGTGGAAAAGCTGATTTGTTTTTGTTATAATGATACATAGTAAATCTGCTTCTCTTGGAGGTTCAACGTGCGCAAAGCTGTATGTCCGGGTAGCTTCGACCCGGTTACCATGGGACATCTGGATATTTTTGAACGGGCCAGCAAGATGTTCGATGAACTGATTGTGAGTGTGTTCGTCAATCCGGCCAAAGACAAGGCCATGTTCTCCATGGAGGAGAGGGTCGCCATGATCCGGAAAGCCACGGCCCATATCCCTAATGTGCGGGTAACCTCTTTTTCCGGGTTGCTCAATGAATTCTGCGAGCAGGAAGGGGCCAAGTTCATCGTGCGCGGGCTGCGTGCGTTTACGGATTTCGAATATGAATTCCAGCGGGCCCTGCTGATGAAGGAAATCGATGAACAGCTGGAAACGGTGTTCATCATGACCAACGCCAAATATTCTTACCTGAGCTCCTCCGGAGTGCGGGAAATGGTCTATTTTGGCGGCGATATTACCGGATTCGTGCCGGATTGTATCCGGGATGCGGTGATGGCAAAAGCGAAAGCTCGCAAGTAGTGACGGAATACAAAAAGGAAGGAACGATGGTCATGGAATTAGATAAGATCTTGGACGAAATGGAAAGCATCCTGTCAGATGGCTGGAGAGTGCCTTTTGTCAACAAAGTGATGATCGATGAAAACGAAATCACCATGGTGATGGACAAACTGAGAGCCGCCGTGCCCCTGGAAGTGAAACGGGCCCATGACCTCTTGGAAGAACAGAAGAACATCATCGATAAATCCCGGTCAGAAGCCGACCACATCGTGGAACAGGCCCATGCCGAGGGCGGCCGGATCGTGGATCTGGCCAAGGCTGAAGCCGATCGCCTGGTACGCCAGGAAGAAGTGGTGAAGGCTGCGGAAGAAAAGGCCAACGGCATCATTGCCACTACCCAGCAATACGACCGGGATATGCGGGCCGCTGCCGATGCCTATGCGGAAAAACTGCACAGTGAATCCATGCAGTATGCTATGGATGTATTCAACTACCTGGAAGAAAACCTGACCAAGACCCTGAGTGCCGTAAAGGACAACAGCAATGCGCTGAAATCCTCCTATGATGCGGATCATCAGCTGAACGCCGGGAGTAACGAGGAAGAGAAGAAATAAAACAAGCGGTCCTTGAGCAGTGGACAGCAGACAGTGATGAAAAAGGATGCGGTTTCCGCATCCTTTTTTCGTACGATAGAACCTTATTTGTTTTTCGGAAGGACTTCGATCCAGTAGCCGTCAGGATCGCTGATGAAGTAGATGCCCATATCGGGATTTTCGTAGCAGATGCAGCCCATTTCCTTGTGCTTGGCATGGGCGGCTTCGAAATCGTCTGCTCTGACAGCCAGATGGAATTCATTTTCCCCCAGATTGTAGGGCTCTTTCCGGTCGTGGAGCCAGGTCAGCTCCAGCAGATGAGGGGTGATGCCGCCGTCGGACAGGTAGGCCAGGGTGAAGCCGGGGCCTTCGAATTTCCTTACAGCCGTGAAGCCCAGGGCGTCCTTGTAGAACTGCAGGCTTTTTTGCAGGTCCAGCACGTTGAAATTGTTGTGGTCAAAATGGAATTTCATGGTGAAACCCTCCTTATGGGTAATTGGATAGTGTAATGATAACCTGTTTTTGAAAAAACATCCAGAAGGTACTTAGCCAGATACCCGGATTCTTGGCTTTTCCCTGTAATCCCTCCCTTCCATCCGCCCGGTTGTCAGCAGATCGTACAGATCCTGGGCTCTCAGGTCCAGGGTGAGCTGCTGACGGAAAGCCTCGTTGGGGGCCTTTTGCAGGGTGTCTTTCCGGATGCTGGTGAGCATTGGTAAGGCAGCACGCTGCTTCATGGTCCGAAGCAGCTTCCGGCCGGTTTCGCTGAACCCCAATACACGCAGATACTGGGGTTGTTCCCTGGCTGCCGTGCTGAAGGGTACTTTCTCCGAAGAAAGCAGCCACTGCCACAGCAGACGTCGGAGTCGGGAGACGGGGTACCGCTTTGTACTGCAGGCCTCCACGATGCCCTGGAAGCTGCCCGCCCGCCGGTTTTTCCAGATCCGGTCCTCCAGTCCTTCTGAAACCTGGATCCGGGCAGCAAGGGCTTCCGGAGAACTGGTTTCCAGAGTCCAGCTGAGAAGGGCATCCAGGCGGCCGGTATCGTAGCCGGGAGTTTTCTGCCGCAGGTACTGTCGGCACAGGGGAAGTTCTGCTTCTGGCAGCGCCCGGCAGGCGCTTTCTGTGAGCCCATGTTCCAGGATTTCCCGGCGCAGGGCCGTAGCGCTGGGCAGCCGACCCGGTTCCAGAGATGCATCTCCATAGGCGGTACCGGTCCGGTGAACAGGGAGGGGAAGGATGCCAGGGAAGCGTGCCAGCGCCTTTAGGTATTCCAGGGCCAGCAGGTTATTGGAACCGGAAAACAGCGCCCGGTAGGCCGGATTCCGTCCGGCAGCCAGCGCTTCGGCGGCTCTGGCGTAGGAAAAACCTTTTTTCAGGACCTGCTGCCAGGCTTCCGGGGTGAATCGCTCCCGGGCCAGCTGCAGCAGCAGGTCCGTGTCCTTTGTTTCACAGCCGAAGCTCACACGGGTGACTACTCCGGTGGCAGCGAGCAGCGCCACTCCGCCCCGGGCGAACCCCTGGGCGCTCTGCTGGCTGCAGATGACCGGCAGCTCCAGCACCAGGTCTACGCCGCCTGCAAGGGCAAGGGCGGCCCGCTGCCACTTGTCCCACAGGGGCAGCTCGCCCCGCTGGGTCAGGCTGCCGCTCATGACGGCTATCACCGGTACGGGACCCAGGGCCTGCCGCACCCGGTCCAGCTGATGACGATGTCCCTGGTGGAAGGGGTTATATTCGGCTACGATGCCCACAACAGAACTGAAATCCATGGAACGCTCCTTAAAATTTCTATTTTACAAATCCGGAAATCTTTGCTAACATATATTAGTATTATAGCATAAGCATAATACTGGTTTAAAATCAGTAGTTCATCAGGAGGCAATGTAATGAAGATTTTTGTTGTAAACTGCGGCAGCTCTTCCATTAAATATCAGCTGATCGATATGGCCGATGAATCCGTCATCGCCAAAGGTCTGGTTGAACGGATCGGCATCGAAGGCTCCGTGCTGACCCATACTCCGGCCGGCAAGGATAAGGTCCGTCTGGAAAGCGCCATCCCTGACCATGTGGACGGCATCAAAAAGGTACTGGCCGCTCTGGTAGACCCCAACTATGGCGTCATCAAATCCATGGATGAAATCGGTGCTGTTGGCCATCGTGTGGTACATGGCGGCGAAATCTTCAACCAGTCCGTAGTGATTACCGACGAAGTACTGAAACAGATCGAAGCCCTGAGCGATATGGCTCCTCTGCATCAGCCCGCCAACCTGGCCGGGATCCGCGCCTGCCAGGAAGTTATGCCCGGTACTCCGCAAGTTGCCGTATTTGATACCGCCTTCCATCAAACCATGCCTCCTGTGGCATATATGTTCGGCGTGAAATACGAAGAATACAAGAAATACGGCATCCGGAAATACGGTTTCCATGGTACTTCCCACAAATATGTTTCCGGCGTAGCTGCCGCTATGCTGGGCAAGGACATCAAAGATACCAAGATCATCACCTGCCATCTGGGCAACGGCTCCAGCATCACCGCTGTTGACGGCGGCAAATCCGTGGATACTTCCATGGGCTTCACTCCGCTGGACGGCGTACTGATGGGCACCCGTACCGGTTCCATCGATCCGGCTGTGGTCCCTGTGCTGATGCAGAAGAAGGGGCTGGATGCTGCCGGTGTTGACAAATACATGAACAAGGAATGCGGCGTCCTGGGTGTTTCCGGTGTTTCCAGCGACTTCCGTGATCTGGAAGATGCTGCTGCCAAGGGCAACGAAAGAGCCAAACTGGCCCTGGATATGTTCTGCTATCAGGTAAAACGCTACATCGGCGCTTATGCTGCTGCCATGGGCGGCGTTGATGCCATCGTCTTCACTGCCGGAGTTGGTGAAAACGACATCCATACCCGTCAGCAGGTCTGCGAAGGCCTGGAATTCCTGGGTGTGAAACTGGATGCTGAACGGAACAACGTTCGCGGCAAAGCCACCGAAATCAGCGCTGCTGATTCCAAGGTGAAGGTGTTCCTGATCCCCACCAACGAAGAACTGGCCATTGCCCAAGATACCCTGAGACTGTGCAGCAAATAAGATGATTTGGGCTTTTGCTTGACAAAGGCCGGTTTCGTCGATATAATGTAACGGTTGATAATATGATTAAAATCAATGTAGCAGAAATCAAAAAAAGACTGACAGGGTCGGAAGCATTCCAATACGATCTGACTCCCGCACAGTTGGACCTGAGACCGGACGATGCGCCCCTGGAGGGGAACATTGCGGTGAAGGGGACGATTTCCAACGGGGGCGATGTGATCCTGTTGCAGGCTGAGGAAAAATTCGTTTGCCACGGCACCTGTGCCCGCTGTCTGAAAGACGTGCGGATGGACCTTACGGCCCATGTGGAGGAACGGTATTATCCCGAAGGCACAGCAGGCCTGGAGGAAGACGCCTTTACCTATCAGTTTGATGTGGTGGATGTTACGGATGCTTTAAGAGAATCCCTTCTGCTGGCTATTCCGGCGAGAGTCCTGTGCAAACCGGACTGCAAGGGAATCTGCCCGGTCTGTGGGGCGGACCGCAATGTGACGGAATGTCACTGCGATACCCGGTCCATCGACCCAAGGTTGGAAGCTCTGAAAGCCTTGTTGAAGAAATAGCGTAGTGTAGGAGGTGTACGAATATGGCAGTACCGAAGAGAAAAATGTCCAAAGCCCGCCGGGATTCCCGTCGTGCCAACTGGAAACTGACTGCTCCTGGCCTGGTGGAATGCCCGCAGTGCCACGAGATGAAGCGCCCTCACCATGTATGCCCTGAATGTGGCTACTACGATGGTAAGGAAGTCGTAAAAGCTGAAGAAGAATAAGACTGACCGGCCAAACCGGGAAGCCTGCAGGAGGAGTTGCCGCAGCGATGCGGAAACTCCTCCTTTTCTATGCCTTTGCCAAGTTTCTCTTCACGAACAGATCCCAGCCCTCAGCCTCATTTCATCACTTACTCACTAATCACTTCCCCTTCCAACTCCCTGTTCCTAAATCCCCCAAATTAGCTTATAATAGGAGAATGGAATGACTATAACCCCTACAGTTAGGAGAGAGTACAAATGAAATTTTTCATTGATACAGCCAACCTGGATGAAATCCGGGAAGCAGCCGCCATGGGTATCATCAGCGGCGTTACCACCAACCCTTCTCTGATTGCCAAAGAGGGGAAGGACTACGAAGAAACCCTGCGGGAAATCGCCAAGATCGTGGACGGCCCCATTTCCGGCGAAGTGAAGGCCAGCACTACGCTGGCCCGGGACATGTGCATCGAGGGCCGCATCATTTCCCAGCTCCATCCCAACATGGTGGTGAAAATCCCCATGACGGTGGAGGGCCTGAAGGCCGTGAAGATCCTTTCTTCGGAAGGCATCAAGACCAACGTGACTCTGGTGTTCTCTGCTGCCCAGGCACTGCTGGCAGCCCGGGCCGGTGCCACCTATGTATCCCCGTTCCTGGGACGGCTGGACGACATCTCCACTGACGGTGCCCAGCTGATCAGGGAAATCGTCACCATCTTCAGGAATTATCCGGATATCACCACGAAAGTGATCTGCGCTTCCATCCGCCATCCCATGCATGTGCTGGAATGTGCCGAACTGGGGGCAGACATTGCTACGGTACCCTATAAAGTACTGATGCAGATGGTGCAGCATCCGCTTACCCGCACGGGCATCGAGAAATTCTGTCAGGACTTTGAAGCCGTGTTTGGCAAATAAACTATGAACAACCTGTAAACTCTGATACAAAAATACCCGCCTGCTCTTGTATTATGGCTGTTTTCTGGTATAATGAATGTTAGTATTATGACTAGGTGCTAAAAGTAGGTGGTAGAATGGGTTCTGCAGGACAGAAAAAAGCAAGACAGCAGCAGCTGCAGCAGCTGCTGGCCCGGAATCCCTTCCTGACCGATGAACACCTGGCGGAAACCTTCCAGGTGAGCATCCAGACCATCCGGCTGGACCGCCTGGCCCTGGGGATCCCGGAAGTGCGGGAACGGACCCGCCATATGGCGGAGGACGCCCAGGAAAAGCTGAAGGCCATTGCCAGCGAGGAAATCGTAGGGGAGCTGATTGACCTGGAAATCGGGGTCAGCGGCATCTCCATGATGACGGTGGACCAGGAAATGGTGCTGCAGCGGACCGGCGTCTGCCGGGGGCAGTATATGTTCGCCCAGGCCAACTCCCTGGCCCTGGCGGTAATCGATGCCCCGGCAGCCCTGACGGGCGTCGCCAATGTGAAATACAAGATCCCTGTTTCTGTGGGCGCCGTACTGGTGGCCCGGGCCGAAGTGGTGCGGAAGCAGGAGGACAAATATACGATCTGGGTGAAGATCAGGAACAACCACCGGGAAGTGTTCCGGGCGAAATTCCTGATTGTCGCAATCCCGGAACAAAGGAGCCGAGAAGATGAAAATCGCAGTTGATGTAATGGGAACTGACTATGGCCCGGCTGAAATCATCAAAGGCGTGCTGGAAGCAGTGAACGAATATGGCTGCGAAGTGGTCCTGGTAGGGGACCAGGATGTGATCCGAGGGGAACTGGCCAAGGAACATCAGGAGAACAATCCCAAGGTCACCATCCATCACGCCAGCCAGGTCATCGAGATGAAGGACCATCCGGGCATCAGCGTCATGAAGAAAAAAGATGCATCCATCGTGGTGGCTACCCATCTGCTCCGCGAAAAAGAATGTGATGCACTGGTCTCTTCGGGCAGTACAGGAGCTGCAGTGGCTTCCGCACTGTTCGGACTGGGACGGATCAAAGGTATCGAACGGCCGGCTATTGCTACCGTGATCCCCAGCATCACGGGGGCTACGGTATTGGTGGACTCCGGCGCCAAAGTGGACGCCAAGCCCGAACAGCTGGTACAGAATGCCATCATGGGTTCCGTCTATGCGGAACTCCAGCTGGGTATCCCCCAGCCCCGGGTGGGCCTGCTGAACATTGGCGAAGAGGAGACCAAGGGCAACGAACAGTGCCTGGCCACCTATCCTCTTTTGAAGAAAGATCCTCACATCCATTTTATTGGCAATGTGGAAGGACGGGACGTCAATGCGGGTACTGTGGACGTGGTGGTCTGCGACGGCTTTGTGGGCAATGTGGTCCTGAAGACCATGGAAGGCCTGGCAGCAGCTGTAATGCAGATCCTGAAGAAAACCATGCTGAACAGCGGCCTGCTGGCAAAAGTGGGAGCGCTGCTCCTGAAGCCGGCTCTGCTGAAGATGCAGAAGCAGATGGACGTTTCGGAATACGGCGGTGCGTTGCTTTTGGGCGTACGGGCTCCTTTCATCATCTGCCACGGCAACTCCAAGGCCAAGTCCATCAAGAGTGCTGTGCGGGTGGCCATTGAACTGACGGAAAAGGATGTTGTGGGCCGGATCCGTCAAGAAATCATGCACGATGAAGAAAGTGGTGAACTGTAAATGAATAAACCAGCGGTAGGTTTTCTGGGACTGGGTTACTACGTGCCGGAAAAAGTACTGACCAATTTCGATTTGGAAAAAATGGTGGATACCAGTGACGATTGGATTGTGGAACGGACCGGGATCCGGGAACGGCATATCGCCGCACCGGAACAGGCTACGTCCGATCTGGCTTTCATTGCCGCTCAGCGGGCCCTGGAAGATGCCGGACTCAAGGCGGAGGAACTGGATCTGATCGTGGTAGGCACTGAATCCCCGGATATGAAATTCCCTTCCGTGGCCTGCATGCTGCAGAACCGGCTGGGAGCCAGCCATGCGGCGGCTTTCGACCTGGCTGCCGGGTGCTCCGGCTTCGTATATGCCTGCGGCATCGCCAGCCAGACCATCGTCAGCGGGCTGTATAAGCATGTACTGGTAGTGGGGGCGGAAACGCTGTCCCGGATCCTGAACTGGAAGGACCGGAATACCTGCATCCTGTTCGGCGACGGCGCTGGTGCGGCGGTGCTGGGTCCTGTAGAAGAAGGGTACGGCATCCTGTCCGTGGACCTGGGAGCTGACGGCTCCGGCGGCAAGTTCCTGAACATGCCGGCGGGAGGTTCCCGCAGACCGGCCTCCGTCGAGACGGTGGAAGCCAAGGAACACTGCATCCATATGGTGGGCAAGGAAGTGTTCAAATTCGCCGTGAAGGTCATGGGCCGCAGTGTGCTCAGCGCTCTGGACAAAATCGGGATGGGCAAGGAAGATATCGACCTGCTGATTCCCCACCAGGCCAACCAGCGGATCATCGATTCCGCTGCCAAACGGCTGAAGCTTTCTATGGACAAGATTTTCGTGAACCTGGAGAAATACGCCAATACGTCGGCTGCTTCCATCCCCATCGCCCTGTGCCAGGCACGGGATGCGGGCCGGCTGCATAAAGGAGAGAACGTGGTGATGGTGGGCTTTGGTGCCGGCCTGACCTATGGTTCCCTGGTAGTGAAATGGCAAAAAGATGAGGAGGCCAGAGCATGAGCAAAATTGCTTTTGTGTTCCCGGGACAGGGGTCCCAAAAAGTGGGCATGATGAAGGAACTGTACGATAATTATGCCTGCGTCCGTGAAGTATTCAAAGAAGCTGACGAAGCACTGGGCTTTTCCATGACAGATCTGTGCTTCAAAGGGCCGGAAGATCAGCTGCGGCTGACCTACAACACCCAGCCCGCCATCCTGACCTGCAGCATTGCAGCCATGAAGGTACTGAACGAAAACGGGGTGTTTCCGGCAGTGACCGCCGGTCACAGCCTGGGTGAATATTCTGCACTGGTCTGTGCCGGCAGCCTGAAGTTTGCCGATGCGGTGCGCACTGTACGCAAGAGAGGCCAGTTCATGCAGGAAGCCGTACCGGTGGGGCAGGGGGCCATGGCCGCCATCATTGCCCTGGCTACGGACAAGATCAAGGAAATCTGTGCTGATGTGGAAGCAAAGACTGGCTCAGCCTGCCAGGCTGTGAACTTCAACTGCCCGGGCCAGGTGGTCATCGCCGGTGCCACGGAAGCGGTGCAGCAGGCCTGCGACGCCATGAAGGAAGCAGGGGCCAAACGGGCCATCATGCTGCCTGTGAGCGCACCCTTCCACAGCACCCTGATGCAGCCGGCTGCTGACCGTTTGAAGGAAGTGCTGGACGGGATCGAAGTGGCCGATGCCAAAATTCCGGTGTACGCCAACGTAACGGCCAAACCGGAAACCAAAGGCGGCGAAATCCGTGATGTGCTGGTGAAACAGGCTGCCAGCCCTGTACAATGGGAAACCGGCGTACGGAACATGATCGCTGACGGTGTGGATACCTTCATCGAAGTGGGTCCGGGCCGTGTGCTCACCGGTTTCGTGAAGAAGATTGACCGGGCCTTTGCCGGCCAGAATGTGGAAGACCTGGCCAGCCTGGAAAAAACCCTTGCGTATTTAAAGGAGGTCAGATAAAATGACTTTAGTCGGGAAAGTGGCGCTGGTTACTGGCGGCAGCCGGGGCATCGGCCGTGCCGTCGCTCTGAAACTGGCAGAAAACGGTGCAGATGTGGCCATCAACTATGCCGGCAATACGGCAGCTGCTGAAGAAGTGAAAGCTGCTGTCGAAAAGCTGGGCCGCAGAGCCATGCTGGTCCAGGGCAGTGTTGCTGACACCGACGGTGTCCAGGCCATTGTGAACCAGGTCGTCAAGGAACTGGGCCGTCTGGATATCCTGATCAATAACGCAGGGATCACCCGGGACGGCCTCCTGATGCGCATGAAAGAAGCGGATTGGGATGCCGTGCTGGAAACCAATTTGAAAGGCGTATTCAACTGTTCCAAAGCTGTCATGCGCACCATGATGAAGCAGAAGAGCGGTCGGATCGTGAATATGGCCTCCGTTGTAGGGGAAATGGGCAATGCCGGCCAGGCCAACTATGCAGCCGCCAAGGCGGGTGTCATTGGCTTTACCAAGAGCCTGGCCAAGGAAGTGGCTTCCCGCGGGATCACCGTCAATGCGGTGGCGCCCGGGTTCATCGCCACGGATATGACCAAAGTTCTGACGGACGACCAGAAGGCAGAAATGGCCAGGACCATTCCTCTGGGACGGGCCGGCCAGCCTGAAGATGTTGCCAATGCAGTTTTATTCCTTGTGTCCGATGAAGCTGCTTATATAACCGGCCAGGTTTTAAATGTGGACGGTGGCATGGTAATGTAGTATCATTATAGAGATGGAGAAGGAGGTGAATCAAATGAGCGAACAAAGCACTTTTGAAAAAGTAAAGGCTATTACCGTTGACCAGCTGAGCGTTGCTCCGGAAGACGTAAAGATGGACTCTACGTTTATCGATGACTTGGGAGCTGACTCTCTGGACATTGTGGAACTGATCATGGCTTTCGAAGAGGAATTCAACACTGAAATCCCCGACGATGTGGCTGAAAAGATCCGCACTGTAAGAGACGCAGTTGAACTGTTGGATAAAGAAGGTAAATAATCCCATTATTTTCGGAAGGTCCCTGCCAGCAGGGGCTTTCCGAACTTTATCCTTGATCTTATGATCTGAAATGGGGGATTTTTGTTGAAAGTGCCAGTGCTGAAGATTGGTGAAAAAGTAGCAACAATGCCTATCGTCCAGGGCGGTATGGCTATACGCTTGTCCACGGCGCGTTTGGCAGCTTCGGTGGCCAATGAAGGCGGTGTGGGTCTGATCGCTGCTTCTGGTCTGCCCTTTGATCAGCTGCGGAAAGAAATCCGTCTTGCCCGGAAATTATCCAACGGCAAGGGAATGATCGGCATCAATGCCATGGTGGCCGCCCGGGAATTTAAAGGGCTGATTACGACTGCAGCCCAGGAGAAAGTCGATTTGATCGTGGCCGGGGCTGGCTTTTCCAGAGATATGTTTGCGGTGGGCAAGGAATATGGTGTACCCATTGTGCCCATTGTATCTTATGCCAAATTGGCAAAAATCGCGGAACGGCTCGGCGCTTCTGCCGTTGTGGTGGAAGGGACTGAAGCAGGGGGCCATTTGGGGACTCAGCGTTCCATTAAAGATATCCTGCCGGAAATCCTTTCGGTGGTCAAAATCCCTGTGATTGCAGCAGGGGGCGCTGTCGACGGCAATGACGTGGCAGAGCTGCTGAAAATGGGGGCCAGTGGGGTCCAGATGGGCAGCCGGTTCGCTGCCAGTGAGGAATCCAACGGTGCTCCGATGTTAAAACAATTCTATCTGAAAATGACCGCAGACGATGTGGTGCAAATAGATAGCCCGGTAGGGTTCAAGGGCCGTGCCGTCCTGACGCCGTTCTCCAAAGCGGTGCTGGAAGGCCATCCGCTGAAACCCACCACCTGTGACAGCTGCCTGAAGCACTGCTCCCGCAGCTTCTGTATCATCCGGGCGTTGACCCGGGCCCAGCAGGGCGATCTGGAGACAGGTCTGGTGTTTACCGGCGCCAATATGTGGAAAATCAAAGAAATCCTTCCGGTTCATGAAATCTTCAGACGAATCAGGGAAGATCTGGATAAAAATTAAGACGAGGTGATCCTGTTGAAACGTAGAGTGGTTGTGACCGGCCTCAGTGCGATTACGCCCATTGGTATCGGCAAAGATGAATTTTGGAAAAGCCTGATGGCAGGGAAATCCGGCGTTGGCCTGATTACCCAATTTGATACGACGGATTTTAACTGCAAGATTGCCGGCGAAGTGAAAGGCTTCGATTTCGCCAACTACGGCGACCGGAAAGAAGGCAAGCGGATGGACCGGGTGACCCAGTTCGCTGTGGCCTGCGGCAAGATGGCTGTGGCCGATGCTGAACTGGATCTGGCCAGGGAAGATGTGGATCGGATCGGTGTGTGTGTAGGCACCGGGATCGGCGGTATCCATACGTTCCTGGATGCAGCCACGAAACTGAACGCAAAGGGACCCGGCCGGATCAGTCCGTTCTTCATCCCCATGGAAATCCCCAACATGCCCGCTGCCCAGATCGCCATCGACCTGGGAGTGAAAGGACCCAATACGGCCATTGTCACTGCCTGCTCCACAGGTTCTGACTGCATCGGGGAAGCCCTGCGGACCATCCAGTACGGGGATGCCGATGTGATGATCGCCGGCGGTACGGAAGCAGCCATTTCTCCCATTGCTGTAGCAGGATTCGACAACATGAAAGCCCTGAGCCGGAACAACGAAGCTCCGGAGAAGGCTTCCTGCCCCTTTGACAAGAAGCGCAGCGGTTTCGTCATGGGTGAAGGCTGCGGCCTGATCGTCGTGGAAGAACTGGAACATGCCAAAAAGCGCGGGGCCCATATCTATGCAGAACTGGTGGGCTACGGCCACAACAGTGATGCCTACCATATCACCGCTCCGGATCCGGAAGGAGATATGCAGGTGAAATGCATGCAGATGGCCATCAAGGATGCCGGTCTGACCCCCGATGACGTGGATTATGTGAATGCCCACGGCACCAGCACCCACCGCAACGACCTGAACGAAACCAACTGCTGCAAGCGGGTATTCGGCGACCGGGCCAAACAGGTACCCATCAGCTCCATCAAATCCATGACGGGGCATCTGCTGGGCGGTGCCGGCGGCGTGGAAGCTGTTGCCACCATCCTGACCATTAAGAACGGTATGATCCCTCCCACCATCAACTATGAAGACGTGGATGTGGAAGAGGGCATGAATCTGGACTATGTGCCCAATGTAGCCCGGAAAGCCGACGTGAAGGTGGCTCTGTCCAACAACTTCGGTTTCGGCGGCCACAACGCCATCCTGTGCTTCAAGAAGTACGAAGACTAAGGGAACTGTGATGGAGAAACAACGGCAAAAGGAGCTGGAAGAGCTCTGTCACAGCCTGGATATGACCATGCAGGACCTGCACCTGCTGGATATGGCACTGACCCATACGTCCTATGCCTATGAATCCAAACGGAATCCCAAGCCCCAGCACAATCAGCGGCTGGAGTTCCTGGGGGATTCGGTGCTCAGTCTGGTGGTCAGCACCTATATCTACAAGCACTATCCCAGGATGGATGAAGGCGAGCTTTCCAAGCTGCGGGCCTTCCTGGTCTGCGAAGAGACCCTGGCCCAGCTGGCTACGGAATACCATCTGGGAGAACATCTGCTGCTGGGAAAGGGTGAGATCAACCTGGACGGGGAGGAGAACCCTTCCATCCTGGCTGACGCTTTTGAGAGCGTCCTGGGAGCCTACTACCTGGACCAGGGTTTTGCCAATGCCACCCGGCTGCTGGACCGGCTGCTGATCCGGCGGATCCCGGAACTGACGGCCGACGGCGTGGACCGGGATTATAAGACCCGGCTGCAGGAAATGGCCCAGAAAGACGGACCGGCAGATATCCAGTACGAACTGGTCTCTGCGGAAGGCCCCAGCCATAACCGGACCTTTGTGATGCGTGTGCTGCTGAATCAGCAGGAGCAGGGCAGAGGCCGGGGAAAGACAAAAAAAGAAGCGGAACAGCGTGCTGCCAGAGAGGCGCTGAAAAAGCAATAAAAAGAAAGGGCTGTGAAATCATCTTCACAGCTCCTTTATTTTGCCAGCATCAGCTGTTTTCCATCGGCTAGTGACTGGTGACTAGTGACGGGAGTGTGAAAAGCATTTTTTCACACTCCCGTCTTTCTTATATGCGTGCGGGCAGGATTTACTGATCCTTATCCTGCTCAAGCGCTCTTTTTACTTCGTACATGGCTGCATCAGCCCGGCGGAAAACGTCTTTCCAGGTTTTATCCTCTCCTGGGCGATACTGGCTCCGGCCGGCAGAAAAGGACCGTTCCAGCCAGGGCTCTTTGAAATTCCGGGTCCGGTGACAAAGGTAGGGAGTCAATTGCCGCCAGATGGTATCCTGGTTGTCGAAATCATCATTCTGGATTACTACCAGGAACTCGTCGCCCCCAATCCGGTACACAGGGCTGTGCTTATAAAGGTCGCAGATGGTCTTGACCATGGCCTGGATGGCCAGATTGCCCTTTTCGTGTCCATAGGTGTCGTTGATCGTTTTCAGTTCGTTCATGTCCACCAGCACCAGGGAGAAGGGCGGGCAGCTGCCCAACTGGATCTGCTGGTCCAGCTGCAGCATCTTTTCTTCGAAAGCCGAGGTGTTCTTTACACCGGTAAGTTTGTCATAGTGGGCCTGCCTGCGCAATTCGTGGACCATGTCTTTCATCTGTCCCATGGTGGCGTTCATATTGTCCGCCAGCTGGCCGATTTCGTCATCATACTGTTTGATCACCAGTGTATCGTAATTCCCCCGGCCCATGCGCCGGGCGGCCTGATTGATGTCTTTCAGAGGTGCCAGCACCCGCCGGGTCAGGTGGATGGCCAGGGCTGAGGTTCCCATCCCGAACAGCACGATCAAAAAGAGGGTACGGAAAACGGCCTGGCGCTGTGCCGCGTAGATTTCTTCATCAGGGGCGCTGACTCCCAGCTTCATGCCGTTTTCCAATGTGGTGAAGGCAATCTTCTTTTTCTGCCCCTTGTAGATGACCGGAATGGTCCTGTCGCCGCTGTCGTAGTGATGCAGCTGGATCATATTGACCTGCAGGCCCAGGTCCTGGATGGTAGCATCGTCGTCCGTGAGGATGTTGACGTCGGGATGGGCATAGACCCGCCCTGTCGGCGACAACAGGGCACCGTAGCCGGAATCATAGACGGAAACCTTCTGGACCATGGAAATCAGGGTGGACATGCTGATATTGATGCCTACTACCCCGATGAACTGGTGACGGAGGTATACCGGTTTGACGTAGGAAACCATCCAGATGCCTGTACGGTTGGGCTTGTAGGGTGGAATCCACATGGCCTGCTGCTGTTCTTTGGGAGCAGTGTACCACTGGATGGGGATCGTCTGCCCTTTCTCGGCCTGTTCAACATTGGTGATGGTTTCCGGATGGAAATCTCCGGAGCTTTTTGATTTCAGATACCAGAAGCCCCTGGGTCCTCCCGTAAGGTTTTCATTATAATGAATGTAGAAGCCGTTGACTTCAGGAATGGTACTCACGGCAGTCACAAACCGCTTGTACAGACGCTGGTCTATGACCTGGCGCACCTGGGGATCCTGGATCTGGTCTGGACGGTCGTAGTGCTGGCGCATGATGCTGGCCATGAAATTGACCGCATCGGAGGCCTGGAGCAGAGGTTTGTTCAGACTGGCAGCGGTCTTCTGGGTTTCCAGGTTCAGCCCCATATTGGCCAATCGTGTGGAATAGACATTGATGAAACGCAGGTTCAGGAGTCCCATGATCCCGGTAAGCAAAATGGTGGTTCCCAGGATCATGCCGATGAAATAGTTTTGCAGACTACTTCGAGGTCGAGGAAACAAGGTACATTCTCCCTTCTTGAACAATAAAAAAGACTGCCTGACGGCAGTCTCTACAAGATCTTTCAAAGGAGCTGGCACACTGGCCTGGACAATTGTCCTACCTGTTCAAATCCATAAAAAATGACTCCTTGCCTTGCAGCTGGCTGCCATTTTACAGGCCCTCTTAGCTTTGCGTCACTGGATTTCTCCAGCTTTGCTCTTTGGTCTTTCTTATTATATAGATTCATACAACTTAATTATAAACTGTAGGTCCGGATTTGTCCAGTATTGTCAAGTACAATAAGAAGAATATATTATACTCTTTTGTCATGACACATAGAATACTGTAAAAAGCGTTGTCCAGACAAGGCCTTTTGTAGTATCATTAAACTATAAGTATAGCAATAATACAATTATGCCATAAAATAAAACAATTTGATTGAAGCGGATTTTGGGTCAATGAAATTTGGGAGTGAAGTCGATGAAAAAGGGGAGTAGAAGCGGGAGCCTCCTGGCACTGCTGCTGATGGCTCTTCCGGGGATGGCTTTTGCCGCCGATGTTCCCGCACGGGTGGAGAATCAGCCGGTCCCTCCCGGCGTGGAAGAGAACCTGCAGAAACTGGTGGATCTCCATCTGGTGCAGCTGCCGGCCGGGTGTCCGTCGGTAACAGAAGGCCATTTTACCCGGGATGAACTGACGGATCTGACCCTGCAGGCCATGAGCCGGCTGGGGATGGATGATCACGGGGATGTGGACGGAATCAGGAATACCCGGATCCCGGGAGCCCAGGAGACACTGGCTTTACGAAAGGCGCTGTACAGGGACCTGCAGAACCGGGGGATGCTGGAAGACAAAACTGTGCTGACGGACCTGTCTCCTTCGCCCTATGCCCCGGATGGGAAGATCAATGAAGACCGGAAATATAAGCTTTCAGCGGAACTGCGCTATAATTATGTGAAGCATAGCGGAGATCCCCACTGGGACTGGCGGGATAGCCGGCTGCGGGCACGGCTCTATCTGGAAGCCAGGATCAATGACGACTGGCATGCTTTCGGCATGGCGGAATTCAACCACCATTTCTTGGGCAGTCATAACAATGACAGCTGGATGGAAGACAAGCGGATCTACGTACGGGGCATGGTGAAGGGTGCTGCAGTCACTGCCGGTATGTATGGCCTGGAACTGGGCGAAGGGAATATCTTTGATTCCACAGTGAAGGGCGCCACGGTGGACTGGGGCGATAAAGTTCGGTATGAAGCCACTGCCGGTCAGACCAAGGCCGGTGGTGACCTGGCCAGCGTGGGGGCCGTCAGGGAAACGGATACGGCCACTATGGGGGCCGCCATCCATTCCTTTGGCAGTGACGACTGGGGGCACGAAAAGAATACCATCTGGGATGCTTTCTACAACCGGAAGCTCAGTCCCCAGGTGGGAACCGGCCTGATGTTCCTGGGGTCTGACAAGGCCCAGGGGGACGGCAAACGGAGCGGATTTGTGGCCCGGGCCCAGCTGGGGAACCTGGAGAGCTGGAAGCCCGGCAGCCAGGCCTTTGCTCTGCGGTATTACTACCAGCCGGCTTCTACCTATGTGGCGCATACCATGTCCGGAGTGGCTGATTATATGACCGGATTCAGGGGATGGGGAACCCAGTATCAGTATACCCTCATGCCCAATGTGGTCATGAACCTGGAATACTACAACCTGCGGGAACTGTCTTCCGGCAAACCGGGACGGACCCTGTGGGGCGATGTAACCTATTATTTTGGCTAAAAAAGCGGTGATGTTCATGGAAAGGAACAGCGAGAGAATCGGAGAAACAACCATTGCTGTGGTAGGCCTGGGGTATGTGGGCCTGCCTCTGGCTCTGGCTTTTGCAAAAAAGTACCCCACCCTGGGGTATGATGTGAACGAGGCGAAACTGGCTTTGTACCGGCAGGGGGTGGATCCCACCCAGGAAGCCGGGGATGACGCAGTGGCCCATACCACCCTGGAATTTACCGGGGATCCGGTCCGGCTGGAAGAGGCGTCTTTCATCATCGTGGCAGTGCCCACTCCGGTGAGTGACGACCGTCTGCCGGACCTGACGCCGGTACGGTCAGCCAGCCGGACTGTGGGGCAGCACCTGCGGCCGGGGACCATTGTGTGTTACGAAAGCACTGTGTACCCGGGGGCGACGGAGGAAGTCTGCGGCTCCATCCTGGAACAGGAAAGCGGGCTGAAAGCGGGAAGGGATTTCCATCTGGCCTATTCGCCGGAGCGGATCAATCCGGGAGACAAGGAACACCGGCTGCAGAATATCCGGAAGATCGTTTCCGGGGATACTCCGGAAGTCCGGGATCAGGCAGCGGCTCTGTACGGTTCCATCCTGGAGGCACCGGTGTACCCGGCTTCCTGCATTAAGGTGGCCGAAGCAGCCAAGCTCATCGAGAATACACAGCGGGATGTGAATATCGCCTTCATGAATGATGTATCCATGGCCTGTCACGCCATGGGCATCGATACCCAGGAAGTAATCGACGCCATGGATACCAAGTGGAACGCCCTCCATTTCCGGCCGGGACTGGTGGGTGGCCACTGCATCGGCGTGGATCCCTATTATTATCTGTACGAAGCCGAGCGGAAGGGGCACCTTTCTACCATGACCGCTGTCAGCCGGCGCATCAACAGCCATATGTCTGATTATGTGGTGGCCCAGACCCTGCGGGAGATGATCCGGGGGGATCTGCGGATGCGGCAGGCCCCGGTGGTGCTGCTGGGCATTACGTTCAAGGAGGACTGCCCGGATACCCGGAATTCCCGGTCCATGGATATCTACCATCAGCTGAAGGAACTGGGATTTACGGTGCAGGTGGTGGATCCCCAGGCGGACATGCGGACCTTGCCGGAAGAGATCCGGAAAGACATGATTCCCCTGGAACAGGTCCGGAACGCACAGGTGCTGCTGTTTGCGGTGCGGCACAGAGAATTCCGGGCGCTGAAACTGGCGGATCTGGATGCCATGTATGATCCGGATACACCGTCGAAGATCCTCATCGACGTAAAGGGCATGTACCACCGGGACGTGCTGGAACAGGCAGGGTATCAGTACTGGAGGCTGTGATATGCATCTGAAGAAGCATCTGCTGGCGATATTCAGTGTACTGGTGGTGCTGGGGCTGTTTTATTTTTATGCGATTTCGGATATTTTCCATCCCAAACAGATTGCTACCTACGAGAATTTCACGGCCATCGGAGAAGAGTACAACGCAGACCAGGAGCTGCAGCAGGCCAGAAAAAAATATGCGGACTCCCGGGAACAGGCAAAAGTCCTACAGGCCAGTCCCAGTCCGGGGCAAAAAGTCATCGCCCTGACCTTTGACGGCATGGAGAGCCGGGGGAACATGGAAGCCATTCTGAAGGCCCTGCAAAAACATGGCTGGCACGCCACCTTCTTTGTGGAAGGGTCCAATGCGGCCCGGGAAAGCACGGTGATCCAGAAGCTGGTCCAGGATGGCCAGGAACTGGGGAACTACAGCTTCGTGGGCATTGACAAGGCTGAACGGCTGCCGGCGGACCGGCTGCTGGAACAGTTCGTGAAGACCCAGAAGGTGCTGCAGGTGACCAGCGGCAAGCCGGGCACCCTGCTGAAACTGCCGGATACCCGGTATCTGCCGGCGGTGCTCCGGGCGGCCAAAGCCAGCGGTCTGGACTATGCGGTGCAGAGCACTGTGACCCTGCGGCCGAAAGAACTGGGCCAGCAGGGGGCCTTTGAAAAGGTACTGGCCCGGCTCCCGTCCGGGTCCATCCTTTCCCTGCGGTTGGATCATCCGGTGCCTCTGGTGAAGAAAACGAAAAAAGAGGCGGATGTACCCGCCATTGACAAACGGCCCACCATCAGTGATGCGGCGCAGACTGCAGTCAGCGATGTGCCCCTGGTACAGCTGCTGGAGCAGTTCTTCGATCTGCTGGCGGCCCGGGGATATACGGTGGTTCCGGTGGGAACCCTGATTCGATAATGGTGCTGGAAAGGAAGCTGTAGAATGAAATTCCTCAATCATAGAAAAATCATTTTGATCACCTCCTTCCTGGCAGCGCAGAACCTGCTGGGCTGGGGAATGCTGCCCAGTGAAGCGGCGGTACTGTCCCCGGAGGAACAGGCTGTCCATGAAGCAGAGCTGAATCTGATCGCGGCCCAGAAGCGGCTGATCGAAGCCCAGCGGGCGCTGATTGCCAAACAGCGGCGGGAACTGGACAGACGGGGAACGTCTGCAGCCGGACGGACGATTCCTGCGGCAGAGGTACAGGAACCGGAAAATCCCATGACCGGGTCCTTCTTTGATGGAACGGCGGACAGTGGGGTGTCAAGTGCTCCTGTGGCAGCAGAGCCGCCTGTGGAACAGCCCAGACGGGAACAGCTGCCGAAAGCCCTGGAACCGGCGGTACTGCCCCAGAAAGTGGTAGCAAAACCCGAAGATGCGGCGGTACCTTCTCTGCAGGGAAAAGCACCGGCCGGCTACGGACGGGCAGTCATCAGTTCCCTGCTGAAGCAGAACAGGGGACAGCTGGCCAGGGAAGAAAAACAGCTGTATACCACGGCTCAGGCGGTACCTTTTACGTTTACCGGCTTCAGTCGGAAGGAAAGCGTGGATGCGGTACTGCGGGCACTGAAAGCCATCGGGGGCCGGGGGACGTTTTTCATTACAGAAGGAGAACTGAAAAAATATCCCCAGACGCTGCGGGCTGTGATCGATGCCGGACAGGAAGTGGGCATCTGCATCTATCCCAAAAAGTCAGAGAATACGGCGGATATTGTGGCGGATATCCTGCGGACCCGGCAGGAACTTCAGGCCTATGGGGTGGATACCCGTCTGGTACGGCAGTTCTCCGGGACCATCCGGCCGGAGACCCGGGAAGCGGTGGCGGCAGCCGGATGCCGGCTGATCAGCAGTTCGGTGAATGCCGTCCAGAGCCGGCACAAGGATTACACCAGCCCGGAAAAGATCCTGGGCGAAATCTACGGACCCGCAGTGAAATCGGCCAACAGGGGCGGCATCATCCAGATCCGCATGGACTGGTATACGAAGCCCGACCTGGCAGCGGAGCTGCTGCTGTATTTGAAACGGAAGAAAATCGACAACATTGCCTACAACGGATTCGGAGATGTGAGCGGGGTGAATCCGGCCAACGATTCCGCCTACCGGATTACCAGCGTAGGGGATATCCTGGCGGACAAGGCCCATCTGTGGCAGTATCCGGTGCCGGAAAAGGACTGGCTGCCCCAGCTGAAACGCCGGCCCCTGCTGGAGCACGGAGCCTCCCATGAGGAACTGATCGATGAACTGTCCAAACGGTATATCGGAGAACCTACGGTGAAGGAAGACCGGTCCATCGGACTTACGGCCAAAGATTTCCAGAAACTGGATCTGACCGGGACGGTAAAAACCGAGGAACCGGTGGTGTTCTTCACTTTTGATGACTGGGGCTATGATGATTCGGTGAACAAGGTCCTGTATGTGCTGCGGAAGCATCACGTTCCAGGTACGTTCTTCGTGCTGACCCATAATGCAATCTATAATCCCAACCTGCTCCGGGCCATCGCCCAGCAGGGCTGTGATATCGGCAGCCATACCAATCTGCATAAGCCCATGGCTACGGAAGATGCCCACGGAAAGGAACAGCCCACGGAAAGCTACGAAGAATATTTCCGGGATGTGGATACCTCCTACAGGCGGCTGGAAAGTACTCTGGGCGACATGCACTGGGCCAACGGCCGTCCGGTGCTCACTAAGATGCTGCGCCCGCCCACCCTGGCCATCAGCGCCATGGGCGTACGGGCCATCCTGGAAAACGGGTTCGAGTACATTGTGAACGGCCATACTTCCACGGAAGACTATGCGGCGCCGGACCTGGTGACTGAACTCCAGCGGATCCGGGATGGCCTGTACTATCGTGGCAAAGTCCGCAATGGTGCGGTGTTCGTGATGCATATGACCAGCGGAGCCCGGTATACTCCCATGGCCCTGGATGTGCTCCTGACGGAGAATGAGAAGAAACCGGAGGGGGATCCTACCAAGTTCAAAGTGGGCCTGCTTTCGGATTACCTGAATGATGGGTATTCCCAGGCCAAGAGTGAACAGCAGCTCCGGGAAGAGAAAAATCGGATCAAGTGGTGGTAAGTTTATGGCAAAGAAAATCCATGGAGAAGTACTGGAAGATGTACTCATGCGGGAACGGCCGGACCGGCGCCTGCTGCCCCATGTGCCGGGGAAGCGCCGCAGCGGCCACAGCAGGCGGGCTTTGCCCGACGAGATCCTGGAAAAATACAGCTATCTGAAGTTTTCCAGCGGGGAAATGGCCAACGAGCGGTACCTGGTGGATTATCCGGTGCGTATCAGTATCGGGGGACGGACCTTCCAGGGAGTGGCGCAGGATATTTCTGTCACCGGGATGGGGCTCATGGTCACGCCGGAGGAAGCGCGGAACCTGATCAAAGCAGGGAAGGCAAAGCTTTCCTTCGAAATCACCCCGGGTACCATGCCGGAAGGAATGGAAATGAAGGTGAAAGTGGACGCTCACGTAGTGCGGCCTTCTGCAGAGCAGCTGGAAGCCGACCTGGCCCGGCAGCAGGCGGAGGGAAAGGACACGGATAAAGTCCTGGTGGGCCTTTCTTTCGACCAGAATCTGCTGGACGTGAGCCAGCACAACAGCCGGTTCGATGTGCCCTTCGTGTCCAGCCTGCTGGCCATCATTTTCCTGTGCATCGTCCTTATGCGGACGGAATCCATCATCTATTTCAAATTCGATAAGTATCTGTACCTGTACAGCATCATTGCCAGTACGTTTTTGCTGGTCAAGTACATCTTCGGGGCCTTCTACCGTCCGGTGAAGGTGGATCCCAATTACACCCCCGGGGTGACTATCATCGTACCCTGCTTCAACGAGGAGACCTGGATCCGGCGGACCATTCTGTGCGCCATGGACCAGTTCTATCCGCCGGACAAGCTGGAAGTGATGGTAGTGGATGACTGTTCCACGGATCATTCGGTGGAGAAAATCAAAGAGACTATTGAAGAAATCAGGATCAAGGAAGGGCCGGAAACGGCAGAGCGGGTCAGCTGCCTGGTACAGCCGGTGAACAAGGGCAAGCGGGATGCACTGGCCTGGGGTGCGAAAAAAGCGAAACATGAGCTGGTGGTATTCGTGGACAGCGACAGCTTCCTGGATCCCTACGCCGTGCTGAACCTGGTGCAGCCTTTCAAGGATGCCCACTGCGGCGGGGTGTCGGGACGGACGGATGTGGCCAATACGTATACCAACTCCCTGACCAAGATGCAGTCCGTGCGGTACTACATCGCCTTCCGGGTGATGAAGGCCGCCGAGGGTCTGTTCGATGCGGTGACCTGCCTGTCGGGGCCTCTGTCCTGCTACCGGAAGGATCTGGTGCTGAAGTATACCGATGCCTGGATCAACCAGCGCTTTCTGGGCCACAAGGCGACCTTCGGGGACGACCGGGCCATGACCAACCTGATCCTGCGCCAGCATCATACGGATTATCAGGACACGGCCATCTGCTACACCATCGTACCCAACGACTATGATGTGTTCCTGAAGCAGCAGATGCGCTGGAAACGGAGCTGGCTGCGGGAAAGCCTCATTGCCTCCACGTTCATGTGGAAGAAGGAACCTTTTGCTTCAGTTTCGTTCTACATGGGGGTGCTGGTGCCCATTGTGGCGCCGCTGTGCGTGTTGTACAACCTGATCTACATTCCCCTGATCCACCGGATCTTCCCCTTCACCTTCATCTTCGGCATGTTCCTTATGGCCGGGCTCATGAGCGCCTGCCAGTTGCTGCTGCGGCGGAGCAGCACGTGGCTGTACGGCCTGTGGTTCTGTCTGTATTATGAACTGGTGCTGCTGTGGCAGATGCCTGTGGCCTGGTTCACGTTCTGGAAATCCACCTGGGGTACCCGAATGACTCCGGCGGATGTGGCGGAAGCAGAGCGGAAAGCAAAGAAGAAGGCCGAGAAAGAAGCACGGAAACAGGGAGGAGGAGACCACCATGCTGGCTGATGAGGAGTATACCCGCCAAAAAGACCGGCACAAGAGGAAACGGGCCATCCTCCAGGGCATCATCCTGGTGGCACTGGTGGGTGTCTGCATCGACGCCCTGTTTGTGTTCTCCACGTATAAACCCTATGCGGCAGACCAGGTGTCCGGCCAGGACCGGGGCTTCGTGGCGCTGAGCTATTTTGGCGTGGACCGGACGGGCAGTTCCGACCTGATCGGTTCCGACCTGCTGGATGAGCATCTGACTGCCCTCCAGCAGAACGGCTTTGTGACCATCACCGGCAAGGATATCGAGAACTACTACAAGAACGGCCAGAACCTGCCGGCCCATGCCCTGTTCCTGAATTTCGAGGACGGCCGCCGGGATACAGTGGTGTTTGCGGAAAAACTGCTGGAAAAGCACAATTACCACGGCACCGTGTCCACCTATGCGGACAACCTGAAAGGAGACGACAACAAGTTCCTGCGCCCCAAAGAGCTGCTGGACCTGACGAAGTACGGCTACTGGGAGCTGGGCAGCAACGGGTACCGGCTGTATTTCATCAACGTGTTCGACCGGTGGGATCATTACCAGGGGAACATGAACCCGGTGATCTATTCCCACATGGCCTCCGTATTGGGGCGGAAATACAATCACTACCTGATGGACTACATCCGGGATGACAAGGACTTCCCTGTGGAAAGTTATCAGGCCATGAAGGACCGGATCACCGATGACTATACCATGCTGCGGGATACGTACACTGAAAAACTGGGTTATGTGCCCGCTGTCTATACCCTGATGCACGCCAACACCGGCCGGTTCGGCAACCATCCGGACGTGAGCGCTGTGAACGAAAAGTGGATCCGGCAGCTGTTCGCCATGAACTTCAACCGGGAAGGGTACAGCGTGAACAACCGGAAGAGCAGTATCTATGACCTGACTCGTATGGAGCCCCGGGCCTACTGGCCGGTGAACCACCTGCTTATGCGCATTAAGGACGATGGGTATCCGGACATCCGGTTCGTGGACGGGGACCCGGAGCAGTACGCCCAGTGGAACGTACAGAAAGGGGCGGCCGAGTTCAAGGACCAGGCTATCTACCTGACCACGGACAGCAAACAGAGCGGTCTTATGGAACTGAGGGACAGGGACAATCTGCAGGATGTGCGGCTGACCGTGGCCCTGAAGGGGAACCAGTTCGGCACCCAGAAGATCTATCTGCGGGCCGGAGAAGGTCTGAACCGCTATGTGACAGTAGGCCTGGTGAACAACCATCTGGTCATTGGTGAGAAGTACGGATCTGCCGAAAAGACCCTGCAGGATCTGGATCTGCAGCTCTTCGACGGGCAGTCCTATGATTCTGTGGAACAGGATCAGAAGGCTGTGGCGGAACAGGAACGGGAAGTGATGCTGCGCTATGCGCCCAATACCACTGTGGCCCAGAATCAGCTGGAGCAGCTGCAGAAAGTGCAGCAGCAGAAGGCCAGGACTGTGGAGGAAGGGTCGCCGGAATACCATCCCACCCTGAGCTACCACAAGCGGGGGAACCGGAAGCTGGAAATCGAACTCCACGGCAACCTGCTGACGGTCAGCGTGGATGGAAGGGCGGCTGCGGCCAATCTCAATGTGTCCGTGACGGGGCCCGGACGGCTTTATCTGGAAAGCCGCTGGCCCGGGTACGGCTACAGCCAGACCAACCTGGCGGACGATGTGTACGACGGGGTGTTCGATGGGCTGAAGGTACAGCAGTGGAAGCCGGAAAAAGGTGACAAGGCGCCGGTACTTTACGACCTGCACTATACCGGCTGGAAGAATGTGAAGTACCAGGTCAGAAAGAACGGCTATCGGGTACTGGATAAAGTACTGAGCTTTGTGAAATACAGGATGAGGTAAGACTATGAAAAAATGGATGAAAATCGGTTCCGGGGTATTCCTGGGCTGCGCTCTGGCAGCAGCGGGGGTAGTGCTCTCGCTGCTGCCGCCCCGGGTGACATCGGCCAGGCAAAGGCCCCAGCCTGCTTTCAATAATAATGCCTGGGTGGCGTCCTGGGACGAGAAAGAGGGCAGCAGCGAGGCGAAGGAGATCAGCAGCCAGCTGAATAGCCTGAGCTATTTCGGCGGGGCCCTGGACAGTGAGGGGAATGTGATCGTACTGGGGCCGGTCCGGCAGTTCCGGGAGGAAGTTTTTCCCCGATATAAAGTGCAGGTGAAGAAATATCTTTCCGTGGTGAACGATGTGTATACGGACAGGGCCAAAGGGACGGCAAAGCTGAAGGATACGGATCTGCTCATGACGTTGCTGGCGGATGCGCCGGCCCGGAAGGCCCATATGGACAAACTGTTTGCAGCCGTGAAAGACTACGGCTACGACGGGCTGGAAATCGACTATGAACGGGTGTGGCGGAATCCGGTGGTGGCCTACCGGTATGTAAAATTCATTCAGGAACTGAATCAGGAGGCAGAAGCACGGAAGGTGCCCCTGCGGGTGATCCTGGAGCCGGAGGTGCCTGCCAATACCCTGGTGTTCCCGGAAGGGCCGGAGTACGTGATCATGGCCTACAACCTGTACGGTCTCCATACCACCCAACCCGGTCCCAAGGCGGATCTGGCCTTTGTGGACAAGGTCATGGGGAAGGTGCGGAATCTGCCCCGGCCTCACAGCATTGCCTTCGCTACCGGCGGCTGTATCTGGACGGAGGGGGAGAAAACCCGGTTCGTTACGGAAAAAGAGGCTGCAGCCCTGGGGAAACAGCTGAAGGCCGAACCCCAAAGAGATGAAAAGAGCCAGGCCATGGTGTTCAGGGGCAAGGACAAACAGGGCCGCCAGGTGGAAGGATGGTATGCCGATGCCCAGACCCTGCGGGCATGGAAATACAGTGCCCTCCAGCAGCAGGCCGATGGCATCAGCCTGTGGCGGCTGGGAGGGAATGAAAAGATCAGGGAATATTATCCCGGGATGGATCGAAAGTAAAAAAAGTCCGGGCCTTGAACCTGGAGACAAAAAAAGAGCTGCCGTTTCGATGGCAGCTCTTTCGCGTTGCAGCAATTATTTTACTTCGTGGATCCAGCCTTTCGGTCCTTCGATTTCGCACATCTGGATGCCGCGCAGGGTCTTGTACAGTTTGGTCAGCACAGGGCCCATTTCGTCCATACCGCTGGGCAGGCAGATTTCCTTGTTGTTGGCTCTGTCCACGATCTTGCCCACAGGGCAGATGACGGCAGCAGTACCGCACAGACCAGCTTCTGCAAAGTCGCCTACTTCGGAGAACTTCACCGGACGATGTTCCACTTTCATCCCCAGCATATCCTCGGCGATGGTGATCAGGGAGCGGCGGGTGATGGAGGGCAGGATGGAGTTGGATTTCGGAGTGACCAGGGTACCATCCTTGGTGACGAACAGGATATTGGCGCCGCCGGTTTCTTCCACGTAGGTCCGGCTTGCCGGATCCAGATACATGTTTTCATCGAAACCGTTCTGGTGAGCCAGGATGTACGGATACAGGCTCATAGCATAGTTCAGACCGGCTTTGATGTTGCCGGTGCCCCGGGGTGCCGCACGGTCGAAGTCAGCCACGCAGACGGTGATGGGTTTTACGCCGTTCTTGAAGTAGTTGCCTACGGGAGTACCGAACAGACGGAATTGATATTCATCAGAGGGTTTTACGCCGATGACCGGGCCGGTAGCGAACAGATACGGACGCAGATACAGGGCACCGCCGCTTTCGAAAGGAGGAATCCAATCCTTGTTGGCACGGACTACTTCGTCGACGGCTTCCATGAACATTTCTTCAGGAACCGGCGGCATTTCGATCCGTTTGGCGGAGTCTACCATCCGTTTTGCGTTCTGGTCCGGACGGAAGGTGACCGTACGGCCATCTTTGGTCTTGTAAGCTTTCAGGCCTTCGAAGACCTGCTGACAGTATTGCAGGATACCGGAACATTCATTCAGTACCACGTTGGCATTGTCGGTCAGGCCGCCTTTGCCCCATTTGCCGTCTTTAAAATTGGCTACATACCGTTGGGAGATGGGCTGATAAGCAAAACCCAGGCTTTCCCAGTCTAAATTCACTTTTGACATAAAAACCCCTCATTTCTTTTATGGAACTATAATGTTACAAAATTGAATTTTGTATACCACACATATTAGTCTTTTGCAACGGCTTTGTCAACAGAATCTGGAAAAAGAGTTTTTATGCACTTTCTCTGTACTATCATACTTCTCATTGTCTACGAGGATTGCAGAGAACCGCCGGGAGAATTATAATAAGGATAAAAAAACAGTCACCGATCTGACTTCCTATTAATAGGAAACAGAGAGGAGACCGGACTGAAGCGCGAGGTGGTTCCCATGACCAGAAAATTGTATGAAAATGATTCTCTGCTGCAGACCTGTGAAGCCCAGGTGCTGTCCTGCGAACAGAAGGATGATCATTATGAAGTGACATTGGACCAGACGGTGATCTTCCCGGAGGGGGGCGGACAGCTGTCCGATCAGGGCTGGCTGGATGCCGTGCCGGTGTTCTATGCCTCCGAGGCAGGGACAGATGTACATCACTGGACGAAGACGCCGGTGGAAGTGGGAAAAAGAGTCCAGGTGAAACTGGACTGGGCCGTGCGGCTGGACCGGATGCAGCAGCACTGCGGGGAACACATCCTGTCCTACGCCTTCTGGAAGACCTGCGGGGCCAACAACGTGGGCTTCCATATGAATGAAGACAGCGTGTTCATCGACCTGGACAAGGAAATCGATGAAGCGGCTGCCGAAAAGGCGGAACAGATGGCCAATGAATGTCTTTGGGCCAACGAACCCATTACCCTGCACTATGTGGATTCCACGGAACTGGGCAAATACCCGCTGCGGAAGAAAAATGAAAAACTGCGGGGTACCGTGCGGCTGGTGGACATCAAAAACGGGGATATCTGCACCTGCTGCGGCACTCACCCGCCTTATACGGGCATGGTGGGGTCCATCCAGATCATCCGTTTCGTACACCACAAGGGCGGCAGCCGGGTGGAATTCTTGTGCGGGGCCCGGGCACGCAAAGAGATGCACAAGCGGAACCGGATCCTGGAGGATACCAGCAACTTCCTGTCAGTGAAGGCGGACGAAGTACTGCCTGCCGTGGAGAAGCTGCACCAGGAGATCCTGGACCTGCGGGGCAAGGTACGGGAAAAGACACAGGAACTGATCCGCTTCCAGCTGCCGGAACTGCTGGAAAAGGCCCCGAAGATGGCGGACGGTACCCGTCTGCTGGTATTGACCATGGAAGGCACGGCTCAGGAAGGGAAAAGTGCCATGAAGCTGGCCTCTGCGGAACCGAAGGTACTGGCTGCCGTGTTCACCAGGGACGGGGAGCGGCTCATGTACCAGTTTGCCCTGAGCGACGGCGCCACCGGCGACTGCAAGGCATGCTGCCAGCTGGCCAATGCGATGTTCAGCGGCAGGGGCGGCGGAAGACTGCAGAGCGCCCAGGGAGGCGGTACTGCCGGGGACGACTGGCAGGAAAAAATCAAGGAGCTGGAAAGCAGGATCCTTGCGGGGGCATGACGCATAGCGCAGCCCAATAAGGCTCTTGCAACAATTGTAACAAATATGCTATAATCTAAGTCGCTGTGATTGCACAGCACCCTATAACACACACGCAGAGTCAGGACGCGGCTGTCCTCTTTTGCCGAGAGGCCAAGCGAAAAATGCTCTGCGGAGGTAAAACAGGAGGAATTACAATGGCAATCGTATCTATGAAACAACTGTTGGAAGCAGGCGTACACTTCGGTCATCAGACCCGTCGCTGGAACCCCAAGATGGCTCCGTACATCTTCACCGAACGGAACGGCATCTATATCATCGATCTGCAACAGACCGTGAAGAAAGTGGAAGAATGCTACAGCTTCCTGCGTGAACTGGCTGCTCAGGGCGGTACCGTACTGTTCGTCGGCACCAAGAAACAGGCTCAGGCTGCTATTAAAGAAGAAGCTGAACGCTGCGGCATGTTCTATGTGAACGAAAGATGGCTGGGCGGTATGCTGACCAACTTCAAGACCATCCAGACCCGTATCAAACGGCTGCATGATCTGGAAAAAATGGAAGAAGAAGGCACCTTCGACGTTCTGCCGAAGAAGGAAGTCATCGTCCTGCGCCATGAAATGGCCAAACTGGAAAAATACCTGGGCGGTATCAAGAACATGAAGAAGCTGCCGAGCGCTCTGTTCGTAATCGATCCCCGGAAGGAACACAATGCCATCCTGGAAGCCCGGAAACTGCATATCCCCATCGTAGCTACCGTTGATACCAACTGCGATCCGGATGAAGTGGATTACCTGATGCCTGCCAACGACGACGCCATCCGTGCCGTTCGTCTGCTGACCAGCAAAATGGCTGATGCTGTCCTGGAAGGCAAAGCCAGCGCTGTGGACGAAGAAGCTGCTGCCGCTGAAGAAAAGGCTGCTGCTGAAGATAAAGACGCTGAATAAGATTTCTATCCGTAAAGTACAGGAGGAATACTGATGGCAATTACTGCTAGTATGGTAAAAGACCTGCGTGAACGTACCGGCGCAGGCATGATGGACTGCAAAAAAGCCCTGACCGCCACCAATGGCGATATGGATGCGGCTATCGATTTCCTGCGGGAAAAAGGCCTGTCCAAAGCTGCCAAGAAGGCCAGCCGTGTGGCTGCTGAAGGCCTGGTAGAAGCTTATGTGGACGAAGCCAATAAAGTAGCCGTCCTGGTCGAAGTGAACTGCGAAACCGACTTCGTAGCCAACACCGATGAATACCGGAACCTGGTCCTGTCCATTGCCAAACACATCGCTGCCAACAAACCGGCTGATGTGGATGCTCTGAAAGATCAGACCTTCCTGGGAACTGACAAGAAAGTCAGCGAAGTCATCACCGAAGCCATTGCCAAGATCGGCGAAAAGATCGACATCCGTCGTTTCACCGTTTACGAATATGGCAATGATACCCTGGGTCATTACATCCATGGCGCCGGCAAGATCGGTGTCCTGGTTGATCTGGAAGGCGGCGACGCTGAAGTCGCCAAGGATGTGGCTATGCACATCGCAGCTGCCAACCCGTCCTACCTGGATCGGACCCTGGTTCCCACTGCTGAACTGGATCACGAAAAAGAAGTCCTGTCCGAACAGGCCAAGAACGAAGGCAAACCGGAAAAGATCATCGAAAAGATGGTCCAGGGCCGGATCCAGAAGTTCTACAAGGAAATCTGCCTGGTAGATCAGGAATTCATCAAAGACCCGGACAAATCCGTGGGTGCTCTGCTGAAGGAACACAATGCCAAGGCCAAAAGATACGTCCGGTATCAGCTGGGCGAAGGCATCGAAAAGAAAAAAGAAGACTTTGCTGCTGAAGTAGCCAGCTTCGTTAAATAACAATCCTGACAAGGGGCTTTCGCTTGGGCGGCAGCCCCTTGTTTTATAAACCTTTAAGATTTCGGTCTTGCAGGAAATGGTAATTTCACCTATAATGAGATGGAACGGACTTGTGGATATTTCGAGTGAGGGTTCGAAAAATCTCTACAGATGGAGAAACAATCCGGATGCAAGAGCGACGGAACTCGGTAGGAGGTACTGTCAGTGTCGGGTAAAAGAAAGTTCAAACGTGTCATTCTGAAACTCAGCGGGGAAGCCCTGGCCGGAGAAAAAGGCTACGGCATCGATCCCAAAACGGTAGACCATATTGCGGCGCAGATCCAGGCTGTCCACGAAAGCGGGCTGGGCGTGGCTGTCGTCAACGGCGGCGGCAACATCTGGAGAGGACTGGCCGGTGCCTCCAAGGGCATGGACCGGGCTACGGCCGATTACATGGGGATGCTGGCTACGGTGATCAATTCCCTGGCACTGCAGGATGCCCTGGAAACCCGGGGTGTTCCCACCCGTGTACAGACCGCCATTGAAATGCGGGCCATTGCCGAACCGTACATCCGCCGGAGAGCGGTGCGGCATCTGGAAAAGGGCCGTGTGGTGATCTTCGCCGCCGGTACCGGCAATCCGTACTTCTCTACGGATACCACGGCTGCCCTGCGGGCCGCTGAAATCGAAGCGGATGCCATCCTGATGGCCAAGAAAGGCGTGGATGGGGTCTACGACAGCGATCCGGCCAAAAATCCCAATGCTGTGAAATTCGATCATCTGGACTATATCGAAGTGATTCAACGAAATCTGGGTGTCATGGATTCTACCGCCATCAGCCTGTGCATGGATAACCATATCCCTATCGTGGTATTTAACATCGATAAGGAAGGCAATATCTTGAAAGCCGCTGCCGGCGAAGAAATCGGAACCCTGGTAGGAGGATTCTAAAATATGGCAACGATTGCAGAACTGCAAACCAAGACCCAAGAAAAAATGGACAAAGCCCTGAAAGCCCTGCGTGTGGAACTGACCAACATCCGTACCGGCCGTGCCACTCCTTCCCTGCTGGATCAGGTGAAGGTGGACTACTACGGAGCACCTACCCCGGTGACTCAGGTAGCCAACGTGTCTGTACCGGAACCCCGGATGATCATGATCCAACCCTGGGACCGGAGCCTGTTGAAAGTGATTGAGAAAGCCATCATGACCAGCGATCTGGGACTGAATCCCAATAACGATGGTCAGGTGATCCGCCTGAACCTGCCCCTTTTGACGGAAGAACGCCGTAAGGAACTGGTGAAGGTCGTGAACAAGAAAGGCGAGACCAGCCGGGTTGAAATCCGGAACATCCGCCGGGACTTCAACGAAGCTGTCAAGAAGATGCTGAAGGCCAAAGAGATCACGGAAGACGATTCCAAGGCCGCTCTGGACAAATCCCAGAAGCTGACCGATGAATATACCAAAAAGATCGATGACACCTTAGCCCAAAAGGAAAAGGAAGTCATGTCGGTGTGATGGACACCTCCCAGAAGGCGCCCGATGTACTGGCCCGACCGCTGGCCTATGCTCTCCGGAAACTGGAGAAGACGGGCTGGCAGGTCAAGGTGGTACGGGCAGAGCCTTATTTCCATCATCAATCGCAAGTCTGGCAGGATGCTTCCGCTTACGTACTGCGGCAGACTGTCCTGTCTGACCATACATTACAAATTCTTGTTGGTTGCAAATTTGAAGGGAGGTGTACTGACAATGGCACACAAAATTAACCAAGACGAATGCATCGGCTGCGGTTCCTGCGCTGGGACCTGCCCGGTAGGTGCAATCTCTGAAGACAACGGCAAGTACAAGGTTGACGAAGCTAGCTGCATCGATTGCGATGCTTGCTCCGGCGCTTGCCCGACTGGCGCTATCAAAGCTGAATAAGCTTGTAGCGTATTGCGCAGCCCGCAAATGCAGGCTGCGCAAATTTTTTTATAAGGGAAGGTTTGTATGCTGAAAAAAATATTGGGATTGACCTTGCCGAAATTCAAAGATCCGGAAGGACGGGAAATCGATATTTCCAAGATCCGGCCGGAACTGGTGCCTCAGCATGTGGCCATCATCATGGACGGCAATGGGCGGTGGGCACGGGCCCAGGGAAAACCCCGCACCTTCGGCCATGCAGCCGGAGCCAGGACCCTGCGGCGCATCGTGAAATTTGCTGATAAACTGGGCATCAGGACCCTGAGTGTGTATGCCTTTTCCACGGAAAACTGGAAACGGCCCATTACGGAAGTCCATTTCATCATGGATCTCCTTGTTGAATACCTGACCAAGGAACTGGAAGAATTCAACCAGTACAATGTGCGGATTCGCTTCATGGGTGCACGGGAGGGACTGCCCGACATCGTGAAGGAAAAAATGGACCACGCACTGGAAGTGACCCGCAATAACACGGGTATCATCTTGAATATTGCAATCAATTACGGCGGGCAGCGGGAGCTGGTAGGCGCTATGAAGGAAATTGGCGCCCTGATAAAAGAAGGTCAGCTGCAGCCGGAAGACATAAATGAAAAGACCATTGAAGAGCATCTGTACACCCGGGGACTGCCGGCACCGGATCTTTTGATCCGCACCGGCGGCGATCTGCGGGTGAGCAATTTCATGCTGTGGCAGATTGCCTACTCCGAGTTCTGGACCACGCCGGTCTTCTGGCCGGATTTCTCCGAAGAGCTCCTGGTAGAGGCAGTGCTCAGCTACGAGAAACGGGATCGCCGGTTCGGCGGTTTGAACCAGAAATAAGAGGCGAAGATTATGGGACAACGAATCCGGACGGCCATTGTGGCCATTCCGATTGCACTGTGTTTGATCAAACTGGGCGGCCTGCCCTTTGCCCTGGGTGTACTGCTGCTGGGCGTGGTGGGCTTCCGGGAATTCCGGAATATGCTCATGCAGGATGGTATCAAGGTCTACCGGGCAGCCGGAGTGATCGGCACTTTGATGCTGATCATGGCGGCCGGAGTGGGGCACAGCGAATGGCTGCTGCCCCTGGTGACCCTGTTTTCCCTGCTGGTGATGCTGGAAGGGCTGTATGAGTATGCCCAGGGGCATTTTCCCGAGAATACCGGGCTCACCTGTATGGCCCTGGTGTACCTGGGTCTGCCTTTTGCCCATTTCATCCTGCTGCGAGAACTGACGGGCCCGGTACACACTTTGCCTCTGTGGGGCCGGATGAGCCTGGGAGAAGCCCTGCTCTGGACGGTCATGTTTGCCACCTGGGCCAGTGATACCTTTGCTTACTTCGGCGGCCGTGCTTTCGGCAAAACGAAGCTGCTGCCCAGAGTGAGCCCCAAGAAGACCCGGGAGGGGGCCCTGTGCGGGTTCATCGGGTGCGTAGCCACGGTGTGGCTGCTGGGGAATGTATGGCTGGGATATCCGCTGCTGCCCATCCTGCTGCTGGGCATCGGCATCGGCATCTTCGCACCGCTGGGGGATCTGGTGGAAAGCATCCTGAAACGGTCCTGCGCTATCAAGGATTCCGGGAACTTCTTCCCCGGCCACGGGGGTGTGCTGGATCGGTGCGACAGCCTGATCTTCTCCGTACCCTTTGCGTACTATTTCATTACCTTATTTTTGCTGCCTTAAGGAGGTCCTATGAAGAAAATCGCGATTTTGGGGTCCACCGGTTCCATCGGGACCCAGACCCTGGATGTGGCAGCGGCCAACCCGGAGCACCTGACGGTGGTGGCCCTGGCGGCCCATCAAAACGATACCCTGCTGGAGGAACAGATCCGGAGGTTCCGTCCTGTAGTGGCGGCTCTTTCGGACGAGAAGGCTGCGCAGCGGCTGCGGCAGCGGTATGACGGCCCTACGGAAATCCTCAGCGGACCGGAAGGGGTCATGGCCGCGGCCACCTGCAGCGATGCGGATACGGTGGTGGGAGCCATGGTAGGTTATGCGGGGCTGAAGCCTACGCTGGCCGCCATTGACGCCGGAAAAAACATCGCCCTGGCCAACAAGGAAACCCTGGTGGCAGCCGGCAGCCTGGTCATGGATGCCATCAGGAAAAAAGGTGTGCACCTGACACCGGTGGACAGTGAGCACAGTGCCATTTTCCAGTCCCTCCAGGGGAACCATCATAAAGATTTGAAACGAATCCTGCTGACGGCTTCCGGGGGTCCCTTCCGGGGTAGGAGCCGGAAAGAACTGGAAAAGGTGACCGTGGAACAGTGCCTGCATCATCCCACCTGGACCATGGGCACCAAAGTGACCATCGATTCTTCCACCCTAGCCAACAAGGGTCTGGAAGTGATCGAAGCCCACTGGCTGTTCGATGCGCCCTATGAAAAGATTGTTCCCGTCATCCATCCCCAGAGCATCGTCCATTCTCTGGTGGAATACAGTGACGGAGCGGTCATTGCCCAGCTGGGGGTAGCGGATATGAAGCTGCCCATCCAGTATGCCCTCAGTTATCCGGATCGGTGGCCTGTGGCTTTTGACCAACTGGACCTGGTCCAGTGCGGGTCCCTGACATTCTTTGCTCCGGATACGAAGGTATTCCGGGCGCTGCCCCTGGCCATCGAGGCCGGAAAGACGGGCGGCATCCTGCCCTGCGCGTTCAACGCAGCCAATGAAGTGGCGGTGGCGTCCTTCCTGCAGGGGAAGCTCACGTTCCTGGGGATTGCCGACCTGATCGAAAAAGTGCTGGAGGCCACACCGAAGGTGCCGGCGGATTCCTATGAGACAATCGTGGAAGCCGACCGGAAGGCCCGGGAACGGGCAGAAGCCTTTGTGCGGCAGGCACAGTAGGAGGAAGAAACTTTGCTGACTATCCTGGCGGCTGTCGTATTGTTCGGTGTGCTGATTACGGTCCATGAACTGGGCCATTTCCTGGTGGCCAAAGGCACGGGGATGCTGGTAACGGAATTCTCCATCGGTTTTGGCCCCAAACTGCTCCAACGGAAAATCGGGGAGACGATGTATTCCCTGCGGCTGTGCCCCCTGGGAGGGTATAACCGGATCACCGGTATGGAACCGGGAGAACCGGTGACACCCCGGGGGTTCAATGGTCGGCCCCTGTGGGCCCGGATGCTGGTGATCCTGGCCGGGCCCTTCATGAACTTTCTGCTGCCGGTAGTGATCTTCTTCGGAGTGTTCGCTGTCAGCGGCCTGACTCTGCCGGTGGACAAGCCCGTGGCAGGGTCTCTCATGGCCGGCTATCCCGCTGTGGAAGCGGGTCTGCAGGAAGGGGACACAATCCTGCGCATCAACGGTACGCCCCTGACCCATTGGAAGGACATCAACAGCCAGGTACAGGCCAATGGACCGGTGCCGGCGAAACTGCTGGTGCAGCGGGGCGACAGCCAGTTGGAACTGACACTGAAACCCCGGTATGACGGGGAAAGCGGACGGTTTCTGATCGGTGTGAGACCGCCGGTGGAACACCGGGACCTGAGCATCGGGGAAAGCATGAAGACGGCAGTCACATCTGTGTGGAAAATCTCTGCCGCCATGGTGGACGGCCTGCGGAAAATCGTCACAGGCAAGGTGAAAGCCGAAATCTCCGGGCCCATCGGCGTGGCTCATATGGCGGGGGATGTGGCCGCCCAGGGCGCCGTTCCCTATCTGGAATTCATGGCGTTCCTGAGTCTGAACCTGGCCATCCTGAACCTGGTCCCCATCCCGGCTCTGGACGGGGGACAGTTCCTGGTGCTGGTGGTGGAAGGCCTGCTGGGCCATGCCCTGGCACCCCGGGCCAAAGAGCTGATCCAGCTGGTGGGAGTGGCCTGCATCATTGCGCTGACCCTCTTTGCCACCATGCACGATTTGCTGCATTAGGAGGGAGAATATGGAAAGAAGGAAATCCCGTCCGGTCACCATCGGCAGTGTGACCATCGGCGGAAACCATCCGGTGGCGGTCCAGTCCATGACCAATACCCGGACGGAAGATGTGGCCGCCACGGTGGAGCAGATCCACCGGCTGACGGACCGGGGCTGTGAGATCGTCCGCTGTGCTGTGCCCACTATGGAAGCAGCCCAGGCCCTGGCTGAAATCAGGAAACAGATCGCCATCCCCCTGATTGCCGACATCCATTTCGATTACCGTCTGGCGCTCCAGGCCCTGGAAAGCGGGGTGGACGCCCTGCGGCTGAACCCGGGGAATATCGGGGGACGGGACCGGGTGGAAAAAGTGGTCACCGCTGCCAAAGCCCGGCAGATCCCCATCCGCATCGGGGTGAATGCAGGTTCCCTGCCCAGAGACCTGCTGGCCAGGTACGGCCATCCTGCGGCGGAAGCCATGGTGGAAGCTGCCTGGCGGCATATTCATATTTTGGAAGAGATGGATTATAATAATATCGTCATTTCTTTAAAGGCCCACGACGTGCCCCTGACCCTGGAAGCCTACCGGCTCATGGCAAAGGAGTGCGAGTATCCCCTCCATGTAGGGGTGACGGAAGCCGGTACCATCCACAGCGGCCTCATCAAGAGCGCTGTGGGCATCGGTACCCTGCTGGCCGAGGGTATCGGCGATACCATCCGGGTTTCTCTCACTGGGGATCCGCTGGCTGAAATCGATGCCGGGTTCGAAATCCTGAAATCCCTGGGCCTGCGGCAGCATGGACCCACCCTGGTTTCGTGTCCCACCTGCGGACGGACCAGCGTCAGCCTGGAGAAAATGGCTAAAGAGGTGGAAACCCGACTGGCCACCATTTCGCAGCCCATTACCGTGGCGGTGATGGGATGTGTGGTGAATGGACCGGGGGAAGCCCGGGAAGCCGATGTGGGTATTGCCGGCGGCCGTGGTGAAGGTCTGATCTTCCGCAAGGGCGAGATTTTGCGGAAAGTGCCGGAAGACCGGCTGGTAGAAGAGTTGTTCAATGAAATCGATACGATCATCAAAGAAAGGAAGAACTGAGAATGCGCGTTTCCCAATTGTATGCACCTACATTAAGAGAAGTACCGGCAGAAGCTGTTATCGAAAGCCATAAACTGATGCTGCGGGCCGGATATATCCGGAAGGTGGCCGGCGGACTGTACAGCTATCTGCCCCTGGCCTGGCGGAGCCTGCGGAAGATCGAACAGATCATCCGGGAGGAAATGGTTCCCACCGGCGCCCAGGAAATCATGATGCCGGTGCTGCAGCCCTCTGAAATCTGGCAGGAAAGCGGCCGGTGGCCTGCGTATGGTGCTGAGATGTTCAAACTGAAGGACCGGCATGGCCGTGACTTCTGCCTGGGGCCCACCCATGAAGAACTGGTGACCACCCTGGTGCGGGACGACCTGCGTTCCTACCGGCAGTTGCCTGTGACCCTGTACCAGATCCAGAGCAAGTTCCGGGATGAGAAACGGCCCCGGTTCGGCCTGATGCGCAGCCGGGAATTCATCATGAAGGATGGTTATTCTTTCGATAAAGATGCCGAAGGCCTGGATCGATCCTACCAAAACGAATACGACGCTTACAGCCGGATCTTCACCCGGTGCGGGCTGGATTACCGGCCGGTGGAAGCCGACAGCGGTGCCATCGGCGGTAAGGGCAGCCATGAATTCATGGCGCTGGCTGACAGCGGCGAAGCCGGCATCGTATATTGCGATACCTGCGACTACGCCGCTGACGTGGAAAAGGCTGAATGTGCCGCCATCCCCGCACCTGCCGAAGATCCGAAACCCCTGGAAAAGAAGGAAACCCCGGGCTGCAATACCATCGAAGCGGTGTGCAAATTCCTGAATGCCCCTGTGGAAAAGAGCGTAAAGGCGGTAGCCTTCGTCACCGATGAAGGCAAGCTTGTGCTGTGCTTTGTCCGGGGCGACAAGGAAGCCAATGATACCAAAGTGGTGAACGTGGTGGGCTGTAACGAAGTGGAGATGGCTCCCGATGAACTGATCCTGGAAGCCGGCACTGTTCCGGGTTTCATGGGCCCTGTGGGTCTGGATCCGGAAAAAACCATCATCATCATCGACCATTCCGTCATGAACATGCACAATGTGTGCTGCGGCGCCAACGAAAAAGATGTGCACTATGTGAATGCCGAACCGTCCCGGGATTTCAAATACACCTATGTGGCCGATATCAGCGCTGCCGTGGCCGGGGACAAATGCCCCCACTGCAACGGCCATCTGAAGGAAGCACGGGGCATCGAAGTGGGCCAGGTGTTCAAACTGAATACCAAGTACAGTGAAGCCCTGCATGCCACCTATCTGGATGTGGACGGCAAGGAACATCCGCTGGTCATGGGGTGCTACGGCATCGGAGTAGGCCGTACCCTGGCAGCTGCCATCGAACAGCATCACGATAAGGACGGCATCATCATGCCCAAGAATATCGCTCCCTATCAGGTGATGGTGCTGGCCATGAATGTGAAGGACGAAGCAAGCTACAACAAGGCTGTCGAAATCCATGACGCCCTGAACGCCGCCGGTATCGATACCCTGCTGGATGATCGGGATGAACGGGCCGGCGTGAAATTCAAGGATGCCGACCTGATCGGCTGCCCGCTGCGGATCGTGGTAGGGCCCAAGACCATGAAGCGCAATGCCATGGAAACGAAACTGCGCTGCAATGGCGAAATGCAGGATGTACCTTTCGAAGGGGATTACATCAAGGCCATCCGGGAGATCCTGGATAAAGCATTGTAACTGACAGAATCCGAAAAGGAGGCGGGACCATGGATATGTTGCTGGCACAGCTGACCTTGCGCATCCTGCTGGCAGCGTTCCTGGGCGGTCTGATCGGCCTGGAACGGAGCTCCGGTGACCGGCCGGCGGGTCTTCGGACCCATGTGCTGGTAGCTACAGGTTCCGCTCTTTTGATGGTGATTTCCATTTACGGCAGTGATGGCTACACCCAGGCACGGGATCCTTCCCGGATTGCCTCCCAGGTGGTGAGCGGCATCGGTTTCCTGGGTGCCGGTACCATTCTCCACGAAGGGCTCACTGTGAAGGGGCTGACCACCGCCGCCAGCCTGTGGATCGTGTCGGCCATCGGCCTGACCGTGGGCTGCGGCATGCTGTCTCTGGGCATCTTTGCCACCGTGATTACCCTGGTGACCCTGATCCTGATCCGGGGCCTGGAGAAAAAGGTGCTGCCCGCCGGGCGGCCTACCAAGTGCATCCTTCATGTAACGGTGAACAAGAATCCGGACAGCATGATGGAAGTCATGGATTATCTCCAGGAACGGAACATCAAGACCCGGATCCTGGGCATGCGCAATGATCCCCAGCGGAATGTGCTGGAAGTGGATCTGGCAGTGAAAATCGGCAAGTATTACAATGCCAATGCCATCATTGATGGCTTGAAGAATACCAAGGCGGTGCAGGGCATCGTCCTGAAAGATGAATGATTTGAGGTTGGAATGAGCTGTTATAAAATCGTACCCAACAGGCATTGCTTCCTGGATTTCATGGTGACCCTGGAGCTGAGTCCGGAACAGCGTCACTGTGTGGAAGCCTTTCCCATCCGGTCGGTGGAAGTGGATGAGGAACGCAATACCTGGAAAATCAATTATGATGCAGCAGCTACGCCTCTGGAACAGCAGGAACTGGCAGCGGTCGCGAAAAAGCTGGCCGCTGCCTGTTCTGTTGCCCAGGTGACGTTTGTGAACCAGAATGCGGATCAGCTGGCAGCTCCCTGCCTGGAGGACGAGGAGATCCCGCTGCCGCCGGAGCCCCCGGAAGAGGAGGAACCTCCCCTTCCGGAAGAACCCCCAGAGGCGGAAGAGAACTTCTTCCAGAGTGAGGAATACCAGAAGGCACTGGCCAGCATCACCAGCCAGACGGCGGAAGGCCGGAAGAAGGACGGCGTGGTCTACGGCCGGAAGATTACCAAGAAAGCACGGACCATGGCCGAAGTGGTGGAAGAAGAGAACGGCGTAGTGGTGGAAGGCACCGTGGTGGGTTTCGATGAACGGGAACTGCGTACCGGGGCCATCATGCTCACCATCAAGGTGGCGGACGACACCGAGGGCCTGTTCGTGAAAATCCGCTTCGGCGAACGGAACGAGGGCAACGATATTGCCCAGAACCGGAAGGCCTGTGCCGAACTGCAGCAGCAGATCCCGGAAGGGACGAAAGTCAAGCTGCAGGGCAACGTCACCGTGGACAAATACGCCAACTCGGAACTGGTCATGGTGGGTGTGAAGGGCATCATGATAGAGCCTTCGGATACCCGGGAGGATCACTCGGCAACAAAACGGGTGGAACTTCACTGCCATACCAAGATGAGCAAGATGGACGGTCTGACGCCCATCGAGAAACTGGTGGATACGGCGGTGGCCTGGGGCCATAAGGCCCTGGCTCTGACGGACCACGGGGTGGTGCAGGCATTCCCTTTTGCCTACGATGAAGCCAAGAAGCTGCGTGACAAGAAGGGCTGGGAAATCAAGCTGATCTACGGCTGCGAAGGCTATCTGTGCCATAGCCGGGAGGACAAAAAGAACTACCACATCATCCTGCTGGCGAAAAACGTGGAAGGACTGCGGAACCTGTACCGGCTGGTTTCCCTGAGCCATCTGCAGTATTTCGGCGGCAAGCCCAAGCGGCCCCGGATGACCAAGGGACTGCTGGACCAGTACCGGGAAGGGATCATCGTGGGTTCGGCCTGTGCGGCGGGGGAAGTGTACAGGGCCATCCTGGCCGGGGTGCCTCACAAAGAACTGAAGGAAATCGCTTCCTACTACGATTACCTGGAAATCCAGCCTACGGGCAACAACAATTACCTGATCCAGGACAGCCGGTTCCCTGACATCACCTGTGTGGAAGATCTGCAGGCCATCAACAGGAAAATCCTGGCCCTGGGAGATGAACTGGGGAAACTGACCGTGGCTACCTGTGACGTGCACTTTTTGAACCCGGAAGACGCCCTGGCCCGGAAGATCCTCCAGGCCGGCATGGGCTATGCGGACGAGGAACAGCCGCCCCTGTACTTCCGTACCACGGAAGAGATGCTGGCGGAATTCGCTTACCTGGGTGAACGGGCTTATGAAGTGGTGGTGGAGAACACCAACAAGATCAACGATATGGTGGAGCGGTTCAAGCCTGTACCCGACCGGGATCAGCTGTATTCGCCCTCCATCCCCGGCGCCAAAGAAAAGGTGCAGTCCCTGAGCTACGCCCAGGCCCATGCCTGGTACGGGCCCAAGCTGCCCAAAATCGTGGAGGACCGGCTGAAACTGGAACTGAATTCCATCATCGGCAACGGGTTCTCCGTGCTGTACTATATCGCCCACCTGCTGGTGAAAAAATCCAACGATGACGGTTACATGGTAGGTTCCCGGGGATCCGTAGGGTCTTCCTTCGTGGCTACCATGCTGAACATCACGGAAGTGAATCCGCTGGTGCCTCACTACAGGTGCCCCCACTGTTTCCATACGGAATTCTTCACCGACGGCAGCGTGGAAAGCGGGTTCGACCTGCCGGAGAAGGATTGTCCCGAATGCGGTACGCCCATGATCCGGGATGGGCACAACATCCCGTTCGCTGTATTCCTGGGCTTCCATGGGGATAAGGTCCCTGATATCGACTTGAACTTCTCCGGGGAATACCAGCCCCGGGCTCACAAATATACGGAAGAACTGTTCGGCCGGGACAACGTGTTCCGGGCCGGTACCCTGGGCACCATCAAGGACAAGACGGCCTACGGGTACATCAAGAAGTATTACGAAACCCGGGGCGAGCCCAAGCGGACTGCCTTCATCGAGAGCCTGATCCCCAAACTGGCCGGGGTGAAGCGGACCACCGGGCAGCATCCCGGCGGCATCGTGGTCATTCCCCGGAACCTGGATGTGCATTACATTACGCCTGTCTCCCATCCGGCGGACGATCCTGCCTGTGGTACCATCACCACCCACTATGATTTCCACTCCATTGACGAACGGATCGTCAAGCTGGATATCCTGGGCCACGATGATCCCACGGTGATCAAGATGCTGGACCGGATGCTTGGCGAGGATTACTGCAAGCACATCCCCATCGGGGATAAGGATACCATGGAACTGTTCTTGAGTACCAAATCCCTGGGCGTGACTCCGGAGCAGATCGGCACGGAAGTGGGAACGTACGGGGTACCGGAATGCGGCACCCGGTTCGTGCGCCAGATGATCTCGGACGTTAAGCCCAAGAATTTTTCCGACCTGCTGCGTATTTCCGGGTATTCCCATGGTACGGACGTGTGGCTGAACAACGCCCAGGATTTGATCAAAGCAGGGACACCTACGGAAGATACCATTTCCACCCGTGACGACATCATGAACTGGCTGATCAACAAGGGCATGGAACCCAGCATGGCTTTTGGCATCATGGAATGGAGCCGGAAAGGGAAGGCCCACAAGAAAGGGTTCAAGCCCGAACAGCTGGAAGCTTTCAGGAAGGCCAATATCCCCGAGTTCTACATTAAGGCCTGCACCACACTGCAGTACCTGTTCCCGAAAGCCCATGCCGTGGCCTATGTACTGTCGGCCTACCGGATCGCCTACTGCAAGGTGCATCATCCCAAGGAGTTCTATGCGGCCTACTTCACCGTACGGGCGCCCCACTTCGATTACGCCCTGGTCCACAAGGGTCTGGATTATATGAAGCGGTTCATCAAGAATGTGAACGCCCAGGGCACCAAGGCTTCGGTGAACGACAAGGATGCAGCCACCTATATGGAACTGTGCGTGGAGATGCTGGAACGGGGCTTCGTGTTCGAAAACGTGGACCTGTACAAATCTGACGCCCATAAGTTCCTGGTCACTGACAAGGGGCTGCTGCCGCCTTTGGGTGCCATTGGCGGTATCGGCGGTGTAGCGGCGGAAGGCATCGTGGAAACCCGGAAGAAAGGGCCTTTTATTTCTCAGGAGGACCTGCGGAATCGGGCCAAGATCAGTACGTCCAATGTGGAGATCCTGGACGAACTGGGCATTCTGGAAGGCATGCCCAAGACGGATCAGATCGAGCTGTTTTAAACCCGAGCTGTTTGAAAAAGGTGCTGCCGTGCGGGGCGGCACCTTTTTCCTTGCCATTTCCATCTTCCGGTGCTATAATGATTTAGAAAACTGAGGCAGACCTTAGAGAGTGGGTATTTTATACCCGCTCTTTCGTTTACTAGGAAAGAAGCAGAGGTGCCGAATGGATAAAAAGAAAATCACCGAACGGGTGACGGCCCTGGTAGCTCCCATTGTGGAGGCTGCGGGGCTGGAACTGGTAGATGTGGAGTACGTGCGGGAACGGGACTGGTTCCTGCGGGTCTTCATCGACAAGGAAGGCGGCATCGACATTGATGACTGCTCGGCGGTCAGCAATGCCCTGGCCAAAAAACTGGATGAAGAGGATTTCATCAGAGAAAAATATTATCTGGAAGTTTCTTCGCCCGGCATCGACCGTCCCCTGAAAAGGGACAAGGACCTGGTTTCCCACTACGGGACCAAAGTGGACATGGCTTTCTTCGCTCCCTATGAAGGGAAGAAGCAGCTGACGGCGGTGCTGAAGTCCCATGACCGGGACAACCTGGTACTGGAAGATGAAAAGAAGAAAGAACTGACTATTGCACGGAAGCTGATCGCTTCGGTGCGGCCCCATATCGATTTTTAACGAAGTTAGAGGAGGAAATAAGAAGTGAATGCGGATTTCGTGAAAGCCATTGCGCTCTTGGCCAAGGAGAAGGGGATTTCTCCGGATATCTTGTACAGTGCAGTGGAGGAAGCCCTGATCACCGCCTATAAGAAAAACTACGGTTCTGCCCAGAATGTACGGGTTTCCATGCATAAAGAAACCGGGGAGATCCATGTATATGCCCGGAAGAACATTGTGGAGGAAGTCACGGATCCGACCACGGAAATCAGCCTGGCCGATGCCCAGAAGCTGAACAGCCACTATCAGGCGGGGGATATCCTGGAAACAGAAGTCACCCCCAAGAATTTTGGCCGCATTGCTGCCCAGAACGCCAAGCAGGTGATCGTACAGCGCATCCGGGAAGCGGAACGGGGTATGGTGTATGAACGGTATTCCGACCGGGAGAACGATATTGTCACTGGTACAGTGCAGCGGATCGAAGGACACAATGTGTTCGTCGACTTGGGCACTGCGGAAGGCCTGCTGCTGCCCAACGAACAGATCCCTCATGAAACCTATGAGTTCCATGAACGGCTGAAATGCTACGTGGTGGAAGTGAAGAAGACCACCAAGGGTCCCCAGATTATCCTGAGCCGTACCCACCCCGGCCTGCTGAAGCGTCTGTTCGAACTGGAAGTTTCTGAAATCCAGGACGGCACTGTGATCATCGACAGCGTGGCCCGTGAACCGGGCATGCGCAGCAAAATCGCCGTGCACAGCACGAACCCCAGCGTGGATCCGGTAGGCGCCTGCGTAGGCCCCAAGGGCATGCGGGTACGTGCCATCGTGGACGAACTGCGGGGCGAAAAAATCGATATCGTGAAGTACAGCGACGATCCGGAAGAATACGTGGCCAACGCTCTGTCTCCTTCCAAGGTGGTTTCTGCCACGGCGGACAAGGATGAAAAAATCTGCCGGGTGGTAGTGCCGGATTACCAGTTGTCCCTGGCCATCGGCAAGGAAGGGCAGAACGCCCGTCTGGCAGCCAAACTGACCGGCTGGAAGATCGACATCAAGAGCGAATCCCAGGCGGCAGCAGCTCAGGAAACCGAACAGGCCCCTGAGGAAAGCGGTGAGGACGCATGAAAGCCAAGAAAATCCCCCAGCGGACCTGTATCGGCTGTGGAGAAGTAAAGAATAAAAAAGACATGGTCCGGATCGTCCGTTCCCCCGAAGGGAATGTGAGCCTGGACCGTTCCGGCAAGAAACCGGGCCGGGGCGCCTATGTGTGCCCCGACGCCACCTGCATCGAAAAGGCCTTCCAGAGCAAAAGCCTGGAGCGGGCCCTGCAGGTAAAGGTATCTCCGGAAACCAAGGAAGCCTTACTGACGGAGCTCTCCCATGAAAACGGATGAGCAGCTCTGCTTTGCATTGGGCCTGGCCCAGAAGGCGGGCAAGCTGGCATCCGGTGATCAGGGCATATGGGACACGCTGAAGAAGAAGGGACGTGCCCGCTATGTGCTGATTGCCGCAGATGCCTCCCAGCGCACGACGGAAAAAATCGTGCACTGGTGCGACGCCAACCAGGTCCCTTACGGAAAACGCCTGGACCGGGTACGGCTGGGTGTGGCCATCGGGAAAGCACCCCGGGCTGCAGTGGCCGTCCTGGACGACAATTTTCGAAAGATGATGGGATTTTAGGGTAACAATGGAGGTGTGCGGATGACAAAATATAGAATCTATGAGATTGCTAAAGAAATGAACGTGGACAACAAGAAGGTCCTGGGTTTCCTGGCTGACCATAAAATCAGCGTCAAAAACCATATGAGCACGGTGGAAGCCAATGTGCGGGATATGATCATCAAGGGCCTGAAAGACAACAAGGGTCCGGTGAAGGCTGCCGCCCAGAAGGTGCAGGCCAGAGCCGCCCAGGCGGTGAAACCGGTGGACGGGAAAGCAGCCGGTCAGGCCAGCCATGGGACCCAGCAAAAGCCCCAGGCCCATACGGAACAAAACCGTGACCGCCGGGATAACCGCAACGACCGCAGTGAATACCGTGGAGACAACCGTCACCAGGGTGAACGCAGCTTCAACAATAACGGCCGCCGGGACGGGAACCGTCCGAAAGGCAGCCATCAGAACAACGGCCAGAACCGGGACAACGGCCGCCGCAGCGACCGGCCCCAGAATGCCGGCAGCCGGAATGGCAACGGCAGCGGCAACAGCCGGTTCAGCCATAACGACCGGAACAATGCCCGCAACGGGAACAACCGGAATGGCAACAACAGCCGGAAAACCCAGAATGGACGTCCCAATAAGCCGTCCGCTCCGGTGAACATGAACAGTGCCCATGCCGGCAAGGAAATGGGCAAGCGGAACAACAACCACAACCATCAGGAAAAACGGGAGAAGATCAAGGGCTCGTACGCTACCCGGGAAGACCGTCCGACCCGCAGTGCTGATCATATGATGAAGAATCACAAACATAAGAACAACAACCGGAATGCTGCACCGGCTAAAAAGGCCGAAGTAGTGAGACCTGCCAGCATCGAAGTGGGCGAAAGCATCAGCGTAAAGGATTTTGCCAAGCTGCTGTGCCGTGACGTGAATGAAGTCATCAAGAAACTGTTCATGCTGGGCAAGATGGTGACCATCAACCAGGAAATCGACCATGAAACGGCTGAACTGGTGGGCATGGACTTCAACTGCGAAATCAAGGAACCGCCGCCTGAAGCGGATCCCACGGAAGTGCCGGAAGTGGAAGACGACCCGGCGCTGCGGGTACCCCGTCCGCCTGTGGTCACTGTTATGGGCCACGTGGACCACGGCAAGACTTCTCTGCTGGATGCCATCCGGAAGACCCACGTGACTGCACGGGAAGCCGGCGGCATCACCCAGCACATCGGTGCTTACCGGGTCATCTGCCAGGGCCGTCCCATCGTGTTCCTGGATACTCCGGGCCATGAAGCCTTTACGGCCATGCGTGCCCGCGGTGCCCAGGTGACGGATATTGCCGTACTGGTCGTGGCTGCTGATGACGGCGTCATGCCCCAGACCATCGAAGCCATCAACCATGCCAAATCCGCCAAGGTGCCCATCATCGTGGCCATCAACAAAATCGATAAAGAAGGGGCCAACCCGGACTTCGTCATGCAGCAGCTGTCTGAACACGGCCTGATTCCCGAAGCCTGGGGCGGCGACACCATCATGGTGCCCGTTTCCGCCCGTCAGAAGACCGGCATCAATGACCTGCTGGAAATGATCCTGCTGGTGGCTGATATGCTGGAACTAAAAGCCAACCCGGATCTGCCGGCTCACGGCACCGTTGTGGAAGCCAAGCTGGACAAGGGCAGAGGCCCTGTGGCTTCCGTGCTGATCGACCGGGGCACCCTGCATATCGGGGACTCCATCCTGGTGGGCACCTGTTACGGCAAGGTCCGTGCCATGGTGAACGACCGGGGCGAAAAGGTGAAGAAGGCTCTGCCCTCTACGCCTGTGGAAGTGCTGGGCCTGAACGATGTGCCGGAAGCCGGGGACATCATGGATGCCTGCGATGAACATATCGCCCGGAGCATCGCTGAAAAGCGGATGGCCAAGGCAAAGGAAGAAGAACAGAAGAAAGCCAAGGTTTCCCTGGACGATATTTTCAACCGGATCCAGGAAGGTGAACTGAAAGACCTGAACATTGTGGTGAAGGCCGACGTACAGGGCACCATCCAGGCTCTGGAACAGGCCCTGGGCAAGATCAAGAACGACGAAGTGAAAGTGGTCATCGTGCACTCCGGCGTAGGTGCCATCAACGAATCCGACGTCATGCTGGCTTCTGCGGCCAATGCCTTGATCATCGGCTTCAACGTACGGCCTGACGCCAATGCCCGGAAGACCGCCGAAGCGGAAAAAGTGGATATCCGGACCTACCGGGTCATCTATGATGCCCTGAACGACGTGCAGGCTGCCATCAAGGGTATGCTGGCACCGAAATTCAAGGAAAAGGTCATCGGCCATGTGGAAATCCGGAAGGTGATCCCCATCAACAAGATTCTGATCGCCGGGGCCTATGTGAAGGACGGCAAGATCACCCGGGCCTGCAAGGTACGGCTGATCCGCAACGGCATCGTGGTCCACGAAGGAGAACTGGATTCCCTGCGCCGGTTCAAGGATGATGTGAAGGAAGTGGCTGCCAGCTATGAATGCGGCCTGACTCTGAAAGATTATCGGGACGTCAAGGAAGGCGATCAGCTGGAAGCCTATGTGATGGAAGAAGTGGCTGCCGAATAAGGAGAGACTATGTCGAAACTTCGTGCTGAAAAATTGCAGGCGCTGATCAAGCAGGAACTGAGCAACATGCTGATCCGCGACGTGAAGGATCCCCGTGTGAAGTTTGTGACCATCACGGGGGTGGAGGTGAGCAACGACCTGAGCTATGCCAAGGTCTATGTGAGCCTGTATGGCAGTGAAGAACAGCAGGCACAGGCCTGGAAGGGGCTCCAGCATGGGCTGGGCTTCTTCCGGACCGAAATCGCCAGACGCATCGATCTGCGGGTGGCGCCCCAGCTGAGCTTTCACAAGGATACCTCCATGGAATACAGTGCTCACATCGAATCCCTGCTCCATGAGCTGAAGAAAGAAGAGCACCATGAGTAAGGAAGTGGACTTGAAGGAAACCTGGCAGCTGCTCATGGGTGCCGGAAGCCTGGTACTGGTGAGCCATGTGGGACCCGACGGGGATACCCTGGGCTCCACCCTGGGCCTGGCCCGGGCGTTGAAACAGGCCGGCAAACAGGTACGCCTTCTGGTGGATGATACCCTGCCTGCGGTATACCAGTTCCTGCCGGAAATGGATACCTACGAACAGCCCAAGGCCGGGCAGTCCATTGCCTGCGATTTGGTGGTGGTGGTGGACGCCAGTTCCAGGGACCGGATGGGGGAGGCGGAAAAGTGCCTTTCCGCACCGATCCTGAACATCGATCACCACATCTCCAATACCCATTATGCAGACTATCTGCTGCTGGATCCCCAGGCGGCAGCCACCGGGGAAATCATGTACCGGCTGCTGACTGCCAACCGTGTACCCCTGGACAAAGAACTGGCTACGGATCTGTACACGGCCATCGTCACCGACTGCGGTTACTTCAAGTATGCCAACACCACCCCCAGCTGTATGCGGGTGGCAGCGGATCTGGTGGCTCTGGGTGTGGAACCCAACGAAATCTCCGATCTTCTGGAGATCAAGGCTCGGAATTCTGTGGAACTCCTGGCCAAGGTGCTGCCCAGCCTGACGTTTTATGCGGACGGCAAGATCGCTACCCTGGAGATTCCCCTGAGCCTGTACGACAAAAATGTGTCCACGGAAAGCTTCATCTATCATCCCCGGTACATTGCCGGGGTGGATGTGGCCGTGCTGTTCAAGCAGGTGGAACCCAAAGCCACCCGGGTAAGCATGCGTTCCAAAAAGGTGGATGTAAGCAAGGTAGCCGTGGCTTTTGGCGGCGGGGGCCATCCCAAGGCAGCAGGCTGCACCATCGGCCTGCCGCTTGCAGAAGCCAGGAAAGCCCTGGTCCAGGTCATTGAAAAGGCCATGGAGGCACTGTAATGGACGGGATTTTCAACGTACTGAAACCACCGGGCATGACCAGTCATGACGTGGTGGGGGCCCTGCGGAAAATCCTCAATATGAAGAAAATCGGCCATGCCGGAACGCTGGATCCTCTGGCGGCCGGAGTGCTGCCGGTATTTACCGGTATGGCCACCCGGTTCCTGGAATATGCTTCCCATGAGGAGAAAACCTACCGGGCGGAGCTGACCTTCGGCTTCCAGACGGATACGGGAGATACGGAAGGAAAAGTGGTGGCAGAAAGTCCCATCCGGAAGCTGACAGCGGAGGAAATCGAGACTGCCCTGGAGCAGTTCCGGGGGGACGGCACCCAGATCCCGCCCATGTATTCCGCCATCAGCGTGGGCGGCAAGAAATTGTACAAGCTGGCCCGGCAGGGCATTGAAGTGGAACGGAAACCCCGTCCCATCCATATTGCTCTGCTGGATCCGGTGGACTACACCGGGGATACCCTGGTGTTCGACGTGACCTGTTCCAAGGGGACATTTATCCGGACCCTGTGTGAGGACATTGCCGGGCGCCTGGGCATGAAGGGGACCATGAGCTTCCTGCTCCGGCGCCAGGCCGGAGTCTTTACTCTGGAAGAAGCCCATACTCTGGAAGAAATCCAGGCGGATCCGGAAGGGTGCTGCCAGGGAGTGGACAGTGTGCTGGCCCAGTTCCCGGAGGTGCGGGTGAACGCCCTCCAGGGACGGCGCATTGCCCAGGGCGTAGCCACTACGGTTCCCCATATCACCGATGGCCTGCTGTACCAGGTTCGCACCAGGGAAGGACTCCTGGTGGGGCTGGCCAGGGCTGTGGATGGTCGGCTGCGGGGCCACAAGATCATCCATATCCCGGAAGTAGAGGACAGAAAGAACCATGAAACTGATCACATCACTGGAAGAACTGAATAACGCACAACTGCTGCCTTCTGCTGCAGCCCTGGGTACTTTCGACGGAGTCCACCGGGGCCATCAGGAAGTGATCCTGACCACAAAGGAATACGCCCGTCAGCACCATCTGCAGCTGATGGTGTTCACCTTCAGCACCCATCCCCTGGCCAGCCTGAAACCGGAACTGGAACCGGCCCGGCTGCTGGACAATGAGGCCAAGGTCCATCTGATGGTGGAGCTGGGGGTGGACATCTTGGTGAACATCCCCTTTACGAAGGAGCTGGCTGCCCGCAGTGCCGACGAATTCCTGTCCCTCCTGGTGAAAGCGGGGGTCAGGGCTGTGGGCATCGGTGACAACTTCAGTTTCGGTGCCGGTGGCAGGGGCAATGTGCACCTGCTGAAGGCAGAGCATACCAGGTATGGGCTCACCGTCCTGTCCCGGCCGCTTCTGAAAGTGGACAGCATGGTGGTCAGCAGTACCAATATCCGCAGGGCCATCAAAGAGGGCCGGGTGGCACTGGCCCGGGAAATGCTGGGACGGCCCTATGAGATCCGGGGCAAGGTGGTATCCGGTGATCACCGGGGCCGCAGCCTGGGGTTCCCCACAGCCAATCTGAAGCTTCTGGGCACCCATATGGCCATCCCGGCTTTCGGGGTATACGCCGGGTCCGTCAAAGTGGGAAAGCAGCGGTATGATGCCATGGTCAACGTGGGGGACAATCCCACCTTTGCCAATCAGGAAACCCGTCTGGAAGTCCATCTCTTCAATTTTGACGGGAATCTGTATGGGCAGGAAATCCGGGTGGAGTTATGGCTGCGCATACGGGGAGAAAAGAAATTCAGTTCCCTGGAGAAACTCATAAGGCAGCTGCAGGAGGATGAAAAGATGGTAAAAAGCCTCCTGGCCAGTGAAAAAGCCCGGATTGCCCAGGAAAAGGCAAAAAAGGAACAGAAATAAATCCGAAAATGGCTTGCACAATAAAGCCATTCATGCTATTATATTTCGGTAAAGCTAATTGGTGGAGGTGAGAACATGCCGAATATTAAGTCTTCCGTTCGTAGCGTTAAGACTGATGCCGAACGGCGCGCTGCCAATGGCCCGGTGAAAGCTGAAATCCGCAGCACCGCACGTAAGGTTGAAGCTTTTGCTGCTGCAGGATCCAAAGAAGAGGCCCAGGCCACTTTGAAAGTAGCGGCGAGCTTATTAGATAAAGCTGCTCGTAAAGGTACGGTTAACAAAAAAGCCGCAGCTCGCAAGAAATCCCGTTTAGCCAAGAAAGTCAACGCTGTAAAGTAAGACTTGTGGCTGGACATGAGGAAGGCTGACAACATTCGTTGCCGGCCTTTTTTGTTGCCCGAAAAGCCCGGGACTTCGACAACAGGCCCTTTTGCATGGTATAATAAAATATTGAACGAAATCAGCAATGTGTTTTGAAATAAACGGAGAGTGAGAAAGCTTATGGCAAAACGTGACCATATCCGAAATTTTTCCATCATCGCCCATATCGACCATGGCAAATCCACCCTGGCCGACCGGCTCATCGAGATGACCGGAACCTTGTCCAAGCGGGAAATGGAAGACCAGATCCTGGATTCTATGAGCCTGGAACGGGAACGGGGCATCACCATCAAGGATCAGGCCGTACAGCTGGACTATAAGGCGAAAGACGGCAATGACTATGTCCTGAACCTGATCGACACCCCGGGGCATGTGGACTTTACCTACGAAGTATCCAGAGCCCTGGCGGCCTGTGAAGGGGCCCTGCTGGTTATTGACGCAACCCAGGGCATCGAGGCCCAGACTCTGGCCAATGTTTACCTGGCCATGGACCACGACCTGGAGATCATCCCGGTGATCAACAAGATCGATCTGCCCAGCGCCGATGTGCCCCGGGTGGAAAAAGAAATCGAGGACATCCTTGGCATTCCCAAGGAAGACTGCGTATTGTGCAGTGCCAAGACCGGCCTGGGCGTGGATCAGGTACTGGAGGCCGTGGTGAAGCGGGTGCCGCCCCCTAAGGGCGACCCGGCCCAGCCGCTGCAGGCCCTGATCTTCGACTCCAAATTCGACTCCTACAAGGGTGTGCTGCTGTACGTGCGGGTGGTGAACGGCTGCCTGCGCAAGGGCATGGCCATCCGGCTCATGGCCACCGGCAAGGTGTACGATGTGACGGAAGTGGGCGTATTCAAGCCGGCCATGGTGAACGTGGACGAGCTGGGTGAAGGCCAGGTGGGCTTTTTGGCGGCTTCCATCAAGACCGTCAAGGATGCCCGGGTGGGCGATACGGTGACGGATCATAACCGGCCCGCCAAAGAACCGCTGCCCGGCTACCGAAAGGCCACTCCCATGGTGTACTGCGGCCTGTATCCGGTGGAAAACTCCGATTACGACAACCTGCGGGATGCCCTGGAAAAACTCCAGCTGAACGATGCGTCCCTGTCTTTTGAACCGGAAACTTCTACGGCCCTGGGCTTCGGCTTCCGCTGCGGCTTTCTGGGCCTTCTGCACATGGACGTGGTGAAAGAACGGCTGGAACGGGAATACAACCTGAGCCTGATCACCACAGCTCCCAACGTTATCTACGAAGTGGTGAAGACCAACGGGGACATCGAGATGGTGGACAACCCCTCCCAGTTCCCCAATCCCACGGTGATCGAGCATGTGGAGGAACCTTTCGTGAATGCCACCATTATCGTGCCCAAAGATTTCGTGGGACCGGTGATGGAACTGTCCCAGGACAAACGGGGCGAATACCAGAACATGACGTACCTGGACGAGACCAGAGTCATGATCCATTATGCTCTGCCCCTGTCGGAAATCATCTTCGATTATTTCGACCGGCTGAAAAGCGTGTCCCGGGGCTATGCTTCCCTGGACTATGAACTGAGCGGCTACCGGACTTCCGATATGGTAAAGGTGGACGTACTGCTGAACGGGGATCCGGTGGATGCCCTGAGTGCCATCGTACACCGGGATCGGGCCCAGTACTGGGGCCGTGCCCTGGTGGAGAAACTGCGGAAACTGATTCCCCGCCAGTTGTTCGAGATCCCCATCCAGGCCGCCATCGGCAGCAAGATCATCGCCCGGGAAAACGTCAGCGCCCTGCGGAAGGACGTATTGGCCAAGTGCTACGGCGGTGATATTACCCGGAAACGGAAATTGCTGGAAAAGCAAAAAGCCGGGAAAAAGAGGATGAAACAGGTGGGCAGTGTAGAACTGCCTCAGGAAGCATTCATGGCCATTTTGAAGATGGACGACAAATAAGGGATCCTGTATCTGGACAGGGTCTGCTGATCATCACGGAAAGGAGTTCTCCCCTATGGTCCAATTGCAAAAATCCACCCAGGAACTGATCTGCCAGTCTATCCGCGGCCGGATCCAGGCGGGAACTCTTGCGCCTGGCACAGAACTGAAACAGGTGGACCTGGCCAAAGAATATGGCGTTTCCCGGATGCCGGTGCGGGAAGCTCTCCAGACCCTGCTGCTGGAAGGGGTGGTGACCCGGCTCAGCAACCGGCACATGGTAATCGCCCAGGATGCGGCCAAACACCTGCAGGGCAGGAAAACCGCCCTTTCCGCACCGGCAGACAGGACAGAAGTGGAACCGCTGAATTACCGGCAGAGCAGTCTGGCCGAGTCGGATCAGGTGGGCAAGATCCATATGCTTCCAGCCCGGCAGCAGGTGGCTTCCTATTTGCGGAAAGCCATCCTGCGCCGGGAAATCCCTGAAGGCAGCGTACTGACTCTGGAGGAGACGGCCCGGCATATGGGGGTTTCTACCACACCGGTGCGGGAAGCCCTGCAGCTGCTGGCCAGTCAGGGCCTGGTGAAACTGCGGCCCAACAAGGGAGCCGTGGTGCTGGGCATGGATGAAAAGGCCATCCGGGACCATTTCGCCGTCCGGACCCTGCTGGAGGGGGAAGCAGCTGCCCTGGCCGCCCGTCCGGGCAGTGACCTGACCGAAGTGGAGAAAGTGTATCAGGCCATGCGCCAGTGCCTGCTGGATCACCGGTATGCCGATTACAAGCATTACAACGAAAGCTTCCACATGGCCGTGTGGGATGCAGCCGATAACCCCAAGCTGGCCCAGATCCTGGGCAGCCTGTGGAATGGGCTTTCCCTCGGTTTCCTCATGACGGAAACCGATTACGCCAAGATTTCCTATTTCGAACACGAGCAGCTCATGGAGGTCCTGCGGGCCCACGAACCCGAAAAGGCCCGCCAGCTCATGCGGGAACATATGCACCGCAGTATGGAAAATATCCTGACCAACTATCGGGAACAGGTGAAGGGGAAAAAATAACATCAGCCGCTGGCTGATGCCGGCAATCAAACAGGAACTGGGAAGGATGATTTCTCGGTTCCTGTTTGTATATATGATATTGTAGCCAAAAATAAGATAATTCAAAAACTCCATTGACTCTTAGAGCCGGTGGAGTTATATTATAGTCAAGAAATGGATACATTATCAAATATCAAAACAAATCCAAGCGCGCAGGATGTGTGGAGATCCAAGGAGGAGAAAAAAAGAATGTCACCGATCGCCATAACGCTTTGCCTGCTGCTTTTTGTCATCATCCTTTTCGTCACCGAAAAACTTCCCCTGGCAGTCACTTCCATGATTGCCCTGATGGTCCTGGTCCTCACCGGAGTGCTGACACCTAAGGAAGGTTTCGCCGGATTCGTGGATACCAACCTGATCCTGTTCGTTGCCATGTTCATCATCGGCGGAGCCTTCTTTGAAACGGGCATGGCCAACAAGGTGGGCGGCATCGTAACGAAGTTTGCCAGGACCGAACGGCAGCTGATTGTAGCCGTGATGCTGGTTACCGGCATCATGAGCGGTATCTTGTCCAACACCGGTACGGCCGCTATCCTGATTCCTGTGGTCATCGGCATTGCATCCAAATCCGGGTTTTCCCGGTCTCGGCTGCTGCTGCCCCTGATCTTCGCTGCCGCCATGGGCGGGAACCTGTCCATCATCGGCGCTCCCGGCAACCTGCTGGGCAAGAGCGCTCTGGAACAGATCGGTCAGGATCTCAGCTTCTTTGAATATGGTTATGTAGGCCTGCCCATCCTGCTGATCGGCACCGCCTTCTTTGCCACCATCGGCCATCGGTTCCTGCCCAGCAAGCAGGGGCAGGGCAGCGAAAGCATCTACGACAAGGCTCCTGATTTTTCCAAGGTTCCGGCCTGGAAACAGAAAATGTCCCTAATCGTCATGGTGCTTACGATTATTGCCATGATCTTCGAAAAGCAGATCGGTATCAAATTCTACCTGTCCGGCTGCATCGGGGCTCTGATCCTGGTGGCAACCAGCGTGATTTCTGAAAAACAGGCCTATGCTTCCATTGATATGCAGACCCTGTTCGTGTACGGCGGTACCCTGGCCCTGGCCAAGGCGCTTTCCAAGACCGGTGCCGGCAAGGCCATTGCTGATACGGTGATCGGGACCCTGGGGCAGAATGCTTCCCCCATGGTGCTCCTGGCAGTGATCCTGCTCCTGAGCTGTGTCATGACCAATTTCATGAGCAACTTCGGTACCGCCGCTCTGCTGATCCCCATCAGCATCAACATTTCCCAGGCTATGGGCGCCGACCCCAAAGCGGTGATCGTAGCAACGGTCATCGGGGCTTCCCTGGCGTTCGCCACTCCCATCGGGATGCCGGCCAACATGATGGTTTTCGCCCCCGGCGGCTACAACTTCAACGATTACGTGAAGGCGGGCATGCCCATGGTGATCATCGGGTACATCACATCCCTGATCCTTTTGCCGATTCTTTTCCCCTTCTATCCCTGATGGAACGGAAAGTTTCAATGTATAATGTATAAAACAACCCTACTGCTTACGCACTGTTAAGGAGGAATTGCAATGTCTAAAGAAGCCCAAGTGGAAAAAATGACCGACATTATGGCCAAATTCGTTGGCTATACGGCCAAGGTCCTGCCCGATGACGTGGCAGCCAAACTGAAGGAACTGGCCGAACAGGAAACAGTTCCCATTGCCAAACTGCTGTATGAAACCTATGCCAAGAACCAGAAACTGGCTAAGGAACTGAACCGTCCGTCCTGCCAGGATACTGGTGTGCTGCAATACTTTGTGAAATGCGGCACCAACTTTCCGCTGATCGGCGAACTGGAAGGGCTGCTGAAGGAAGCCACTGTAAGAGCCACCTTTGCCACTCCGCTGCGTCACAACAGCGTAGAGACCTTCGATGAATACAACACCGGCAAGAATGTAGGGAAGGGGACTCCTACCGTGTTCTGGGAAATCGTCCCTGATTCCGATGAGTGCGTCATCGACACCTACATGGCCGGCGGCGGCTGCACCCTGCCGGGCCATGCCATGGTACTGATGCCGGGCGAAGGCTATGAAGGGGTCACCAAGTTCGTGCTGCAGCGCATGTACACCTACGGCCCCAACGCCTGCCCTCCGTTCCTGGTGGGTGTGGGCGTGGCCACTTCTGTGGAAACTGCTGCCTTGCTGTCCAAGAAAGCACTGATGCGTCCGCTGGGGTCCCATAACCCCAATCCCCGGGCTGCTGAAATGGAACGGCTGCTCACCGACGGCATCAACAAGATGGGCCTGGGGCCTCAGGGCATGACCGGTTCCGCTTCCGTCCTGGGCGTACACATCGAGAACACTGCCCGTCATCCGTCCGCCATCGGCGTGGCTGTGAACATCGGCTGCTGGAACCATCGCCGCGGCCACATCATTTTCGACAAAGACCTGAACTACACCATCACTTCTCATAAGGGGGTTGAATTATAATGGCTAACAAAGTAGTGCTGCATACGCCCATTAAATCCGAAGATATCGAAAACCTGAAAATCGGTGATATCGTTTATCTGACTGGCAAGATCACCACCTGCCGTGACGTGGCTCACCGCCGTCTGATCGAAGAACACCGGGATCTGCCGGTGAACCTGGAAGGGGGCGCCATTTTCCATGCTGGCCCCATCGTCCGTCCCATCGAAGGGAAGGATAACGCCTATGAAATGGTTTCCATCGGGCCGACCACGTCCATGCGGATGGAAAAATTCGAAAAGGATTTCATTCCCAAAACCGGCGTGAAGCTGATCGTGGGCAAAGGCGGCATGGGTCCTGATACCATGGAAGCCTGCCAGAAATACAAGACCATCTTCTGCGTGTTCCCTGCCGGCTGTGCTGTGGTTTCCGCTGTGCATTTCAAGAAGATCATCGATGCCCAGTGGAAGGATCTGGGGATGCCGGAAACCCTGTGGACCAGCGAAGTGGAAGAACTGGGGCCCCTGATCGTAGCTGTGGATACCAAGGGCGGCAACCTGTTCGAAGAAAACAAGAAGGTCTACAAGAAGAGAGCCGAAGAAGTGTACGAGGAAATCATCCCGCACGTACGGTTCATCAAATAACAAAAGCCGAAAGGCATCAGCTGGTCTCCATCGGCTGGTGACTCATGAAGAGGGTGTGGAAAATATTTTTCACACCCTCTTTTGCTTGCGGGGAAAAAGTAGCGGCGTCTTTTATTTTATGATACAATTGTTTTATTTTATGATACAAAATTTTATTTGAGTGGGAGAAAGAAAGCATTATGGAGAAAGCCAAAGGAAATCTGTTGCTGCTGCTCACGGCCCTGATCTGGGGCAGCGCTTTTGTGGCCCAGAGCGTGGGCATGGAATATATCGGCCCTTTCACCTTCAGCACCGTGCGGAACCTGATCGCCATTGTGGCGCTGATCCCGGTGGTGTGGGTGTTCGGGTGTTCCCGGGAAAAGAGGAGCCAACTGCCTCTCTGGCAGCGGCTGAAACCCGATCCGGTGACGTTGAAAGCCGGTGTCCTGTGCGGTGTCTGGCTGGGCATCGCCAGCATCTTGCAGCAGGTGGGAATGGTCATGACCACCGCCGGGAAGGCCGGGTTCATCACTGCCCTGTACATCATCCTGGTGCCCGTCCTGGGCCGCTTCCTGGGACGGCCGGTGCGGAAGATCCTGCTTCTGTGCGTGCCCATGGCTCTCACAGGGTTCTATCTGCTGTGTGTGAAAGGTGGCTTTACGGTTTCCTTCGGCGATTTCCTGATTTTTCTCTGTGCCATCTTCTTTGCCGGACAGATCCTGACCATCGACCATTTCCTGCTGAAGGGGGCCAACAGCGTGAAGCTTGCCTGGGTGCAGTTCGCGGTGACCTTCCTGATTTCAGCGGTACTCACCGGCCTGTACGAAAGACCGGTCCCGGATGCCCTGTGGGACGCCCGCTGGGCGCTCCTGTATACCGGCCTGCTCTCCAGCGGCGTGGCCTATACCCTGCAGATCGTGGGGCAGAAGTACACGGATCCCACCACGGCCACGCTGCTCATGAGCCTGGAATCGGTGTTTGCGGCGCTTTCCGGATGGCTGTTCCTGGGTGAAACCATGACCGCCAGGGAAGTGATCGGCTGCGTGCTGGTATTCGTGGCAGTGCTGCTGGCCCAGATCCCCATCAAAAAGGGGCTGTGAAAAAGTCCCAGCGTTGAAAGGAGCATTTTCCATGACTCGTTCCTGGTCTGCCTATCAGGGCATTTATGTACACATCCCCTTTTGTGTGCACAAATGCGCTTACTGCGATTTTGCCTCGTATCAAATCTATAACGACCACATCATGGCGGACTATACCCGGCGGCTGGTGGAGGAAATCCGCCAGTGGCAGCCGGATCTGCCCATCCGTACCGATGCCACTGTTTATTTCGGCGGAGGGACTCCCAGCGTGCTGCCGATGGGGCTGCTGGCCCGGATCGTAGATGCCCTGAAGGAACGGGGTTTCTGGAACTGCCCGGCAGAGGCCACTTTGGAGGCCAATCCGGGGACGGTGGATCTGGAATGGCTCCGGGCCTGCCATCAGCTGGGCTTTGACCGGCTGAGCCTGGGTATCCAGAGCTTTCAGCCTGCGGAACTGGCGGCCATGGGACGGATCCACACGGCGGATGAGGCGAAAGAAGCCATCGCCCTGGCCCGACAGGCGGGATTTACCCGGATCAGCGGCGATTTGATCTACGGTTATCCCGGCCAGACTGTGGACAGCGTCAGGGATTCCCTGCAGCAGCTGCTCCAGACCGGGGTGGACCATGTGTCCGTGTACGGCCTTACCGTGGAGGAGGGAACCCTGGTCCATGCCCAGCTGGAGAAGGGGCAGGCCACCCTGCCTTCGGAAGAAGCTGCCGGGGCCATGTACGGCCTGCTTATGGACGAACTGCCCAAAGCCGGTTATGCCCGGTACGAAATCTCCAACTTCGCCCGGCCGGGACAGGAATCCCGCCACAACCAGATCTACTGGCACTACGATCCCTATATGGCCTTCGGTGCGGCGGCCTGCCGCTTCAATGGAAAGCGGCGGGAAACCAATGCCCGCAGCCTGGTGGCCTATCTGAAGGGAGAAGTACCGGAAAGGGAAGAACTGACACCTGAAATCCGCCGGGAAGAACTGGTATTCATGAGCCTGCGTACGTCCAAGGGATTGTCTCTGACAGAATTCCAGGAGCGGACGGGAGAAGATTTCTTTCATATATATAAAGAAGGCTGGGAACATTGCCAGAAACGGGGCTGGATCCGGCAAAAGGGAGACCGTATCGCCCTGACTTCCCTGGGGATGCAGTACGGAAACCTGGCTTTTGAAGAATTTTTGTAGATTGGAAAATATTTTCAGGAAAAGTGTTGACAATTTGACTAAAGAGGTGTATCTTTACCATTAGATGTTAGCACTCTAACGAAAAGAGTGCTAACAATCCAGAAAAGAGATGATTACAGTGCTAAGTGACCGCAAGAAAAAAATACTTCAACTGATCATTGAAGATTATATCGAAACGGCTGAGCCTGTAGGATCTCGCAGCATCGCCAGAAAATACAACCTGGGGATCAGCCCCGCAACCATCCGGAACGAAATGTCCGATCTGGAACTGCTGGGGTATCTGGAACAGCCGCACACCTCGGCGGGCCGTGTCCCGTCGGCGGCGGCTTATCGGTATTATGTGGACAGCCTGGTGAAACCCACTGCGCTGGCGCCCAATGATGTGGCACTGATCAACAGCTGGTTCCGGGAACGGGTCCACAGTATCGATGATATCTTTCAGTCCACTGCCAAGATTCTGTCGCGGATGAGCAAGAACGTATCCGTGGTGCTGGCCAACAAGGACAGCGCTGGGGTGTTTTCCTACCTGCGGTTCCTGCCGCTCAACGAGCATCAGGCTATCTTGTGCATCGTAGCCGATGACGGGCAGATGGACAACAGTGTGATCCAGATCCCGGCGGGGATGAACCGCGTGGAACTGGATGCTCTGGCCCAGCGGGTGACCAATAAACTCCACGGGATGAAGCTGGACGATATCACAGACCAGGACCTGAAGGAAGTCAGGGATACTCTTGCCGGGGATAAGGCCCTGTATGCTTCTCTGATCCAGGTGGTCAGACAGATGCAGGATGGCCAGCAGGAGAACAAGATGTACCTTGGCGGAACCAAACAGTTGCTCAGCCAGCCTGAATTCAAGGATCCGGAACGGATCAAGGAGCTGCTGAGCGTGCTGGAGGAAGAGCAGATGCTGAAGGATATGCTGATGGCTGACAAGGACTCCGGTCTGAGAGTGACCATCGGCAGTGAAAACAAATTTTCCGGTATCCAGGACTGCAGCATGATCCAGGCTACCTACCGGCTGAATGGCCAGGTGGTCGGGACGCTGGCTGTCCTGGGTCCCACCCGGATGGAATATCAGAAAGTGATTTCTGTCATGGATTATCTCCACAATTACCTGCGGGTGGTCATGAATAAACTGGATGAAAAGTAGGGGAGGAACAATGGAAAAGGATACGCAGAAGGAAGCGGAAACCGTCAAGGCGGAAGCCAAAGCTACGGAAGCCAAAGCCGAAGAACAGGCAGCGTCCGCTGACCAGGACGGCAAGACTGAAAAGAACGAAGAAACAGCGGCTTCGGATCCGAAAGATGTAAAAATCGCAGCTCAGGAGAAACAGATCGCCGATCTGCAGAACCGGCTCCTTCGCCTGCAGGCAGATTTCGACAACTTCCGGAAACGGAACAACGAAGAACGGGAACGGCTGGGCCGGTATGTAACCGGTCAGGTAGTCCGGGAATTCCTGAAGGTGCTGGATAACTTCGAACGGGCGGAAGCCAGTCTGAAAACCAGCAAAGATGACAACGCTCTGCAGGTTGGGATGGAAAAGATCCACAAGCAGTTCGAAAAGGCGCTGCAGACCCTGCACATCGAGGAAATCCCTGCTCAGGGCAAACCTTTCGATCCCAATATCCACGAAGCCGTCATGCAGGGCAGCAATCCGGACCTGCCCGATGAAAGTATCGATCTGGTCCTTGAAAAGGGTTACAAGATCGGTGACGATGTGATCCGCCACTCCAAGGTGCGGGTCATCCGGAATGATTGATTGCAAACAACTTTTTTACCATAGAAAATTCCAGATTTGACAGGAGGAATTCATTATGTCTAAGATTATTGGTATTGACTTGGGGACTACCAACTCCGTAGTTGCCGTAATGGAAGGCGGCGAACCTACGGTTATCACTACCCAGGAAGGCGGCCGACTGACTCCTTCCGTGGTTGGCTTTACGAAAAACGGGGAAAAACTGGTCGGCCAGCTGGCAAAACGGCAGGCTGTATCCAATCCTGAACGGACCATCAGCTCCATCAAACGTCATATGGGCACCAAATACACGGTGACTGTCGATGGCAAGGACTATACGCCGGAACAGATTTCCGCTATGATCCTGGAAAAGATGAAGGGCGATGCCGAACGGTATCTGGGTGAAAAAGTCACCGAAGCCGTCATTACGGTACCGGCTTACTTCAACGACAGCCAGCGTCAGGCCACCAAAGATGCAGGCCGTATCGCAGGCCTGGATGTAAAGCGGATCATCAACGAACCAACGGCTGCAGCTCTGGCTTACGGCATTGATAAATCCGACGACCATACCATCCTGGTCTATGACCTGGGCGGCGGCACCTTCGATGTGTCCATCCTGGAACTGGGCGACGGCGTGTTCGAAGTGAAATCTACCAACGGTGATACCCATCTGGGCGGCGATGACTTCGATAAACGGGTCATGGACTGGATGTGCGATGAATTCAAAAAACAGAACGGCATCGACCTGACCGGCGACAAGATGGCCATGCAGCGGATCCGTGAGGCTGCTGAAAAAGCCAAGATCGAACTGTCCAACATGCTGACCACCAACATCAACCTGCCGTTCATTTCTGCAGGCCCTAACGGCCCTGTGCACATGGATCTGGATCTGACCAGAGCCAAATTCGATGAAATGACCAGCGACCTGGTTGACCGGACCCTGGTCTGCGTCAACAAGGCACTGAGCGATGCTCATATGAGCCCGAAAGACATCAACAAAGTCCTGCTGGTGGGCGGTTCTTCCCGTATCCCGGCTGTGCAGGAAGCCATCAAACGGACCATGGGCCAGGAACCGGCACACGGCGTGAACCCGGATGAATGCGTAGCCATGGGTGCTGCCGTCCAGGCAGGTGTTCTGGCTGGTGATGTGAAGGACGTACTGCTGCTGGATGTTACGCCTCTGTCCCTGGGTATCGAAACCATGGGCGGCGTGATGACCAAGATCATCGACCGGAACACCACCATCCCGACTTCCAAGAAACAGGTATTCTCTACGGCTACTGATAACCAGCCTTCTGTAGACATCCACGTGCTGCAGGGCGAACGGGAAATGGCCGCTGACAACAAGACCCTGGGTCGTTTCGAACTGGGCGGCATCCCGGCTGCTCCGCGGGGAGTGCCTCAGATCGAAGTGGCTTTCGATATCGATGCCAACGGTATCGTGAATGTAAGCGCCAAGGACCTGGGTACCGGCAAGGAACAGAAGATTACCATTACTTCTTCCGGCAGCCTGAGCAAAGAAGAAGTGGATAAGATGGTGAAGGAAGCACAGGCCAACGAAGCTGCCGACAAGAAACGGAAGGAAGCCGTGGAAGCCAAGAACCAGGCCGATACCCTGATTTACCAGGCTGAAAAGACCGTCAAAGACATGAACGGCAAGGGCCATGATGACCTGATCAAGAAGGTCCAGGATGCCATTGCTGCCCTGAAAGAAACCATGAAGAGCGACGATACCGATAAGATCAAAGCCGGTACTGAAGCTCTGCAGAAACCTCTGTATGAACTGAGTGCTGAACTGTACAAACAGAACCAGGGCGCTGCACAGGGTGCTGCCGGTGCCAATGCTGGTGCAGGGGCAGGCGCCAATGCCGGGGCTGAACAGAAGAAATCCGACGATGATGTGGTAGATGCCGAAGTCGTGGATGACGATAAGAAATAAGCTTTTCCTAGAGGGAGATACTGATGGCAGAGAAGAGAGATTATTATGAAGTGCTGGGCGTGTCCAAGAACGCTTCGGCGGATGAGCTGAAAAAGGCTTATCACAAACTGGCACGCAAGTATCATCCTGACTTGAACAAAAATGATCCGACTGCAGCTGATAAATTCAAAGAGGTCAACGAAGCCTACAGCGTCCTGAGCGATCCCCAGAAGAAAGCGGCCTATGACCAGTATGGCCATGCCGCCTTCCAGAACGGGGGCGCTGGTGCCGGCGGAGCGGGCAATCCCTTCGGCGGCGGGTTCCAGGGCTTTGGTGGTTTTGGCGGCGAAGGCATGGATGACATCTTCAATATGTTCTTTGGGGGTGCCGGCCGTGGCGGAGCTGGCCGTCGGGCCGACAACGGCCCTCGCCAGGGCACCGATTTGCGGGAGGATATGCCGATTACCTTTGAAGAAGCAGCTTTCGGTACGGAAAAGAAAGTCCGCCTGAACCGGGAGGAAGAATGTGAGACCTGTCACGGGTCCGGTGCGGCTCCCGGCAGCATGCCGGAAACCTGCCCGGACTGTCATGGGACAGGGGAAATCCGGGTTACCCAGAATTCTCTCTTTGGCCAGGTGGTCAATGTACGGTCCTGTCCGAAATGCCATGGTACCGGTAAGATCGTAACCAATCCCTGCAAGGATTGTCATGGGACCGGCCGGGTGAAGAGAAGGAGAATCCTGACCGTGAAGATCCCTGCCGGTGTGGATAACGGTTCCCGTCTGCGGGTGGCCGGAGAAGGCGAAGCAGGGCTGCGGGGCGGCCGTCCTGGGGATCTGTATGTGTACCTGTATGTGAAACCCCATGCGTTCTTTGAACGGGAAGGCACTACGGTGGCCTGCGAAGTGCCCATCAATATCGTGCAGGCAACCCTGGGGGCTGAAGTTGAAGTGCCGACCCTGTACGGCAAGGTAAAGGTGCGGATTCCGGAAGGGACCCAGCCCAACAAGGTCCTGCGGCTGAAGGGCAAGGGGATTGTATCCCTGCGCAACGGCCGGAAGGGCGATCAGATGGTACGGATCAAGGTTGTGATCCCCACCGGTCTGAGCGATGCCCAGAAGGAGGCTCTGCGGAAATTCGCAGAAGCCGAAGGCGGCAGTATCAATCCGGAAGAAAAGAGCTTCTGGAACAAGATCAAAGGTCTGTTCAAGTAAGTCAATTGAAAAACGTCCGCTGCGGAAACGCAGCGGACATTTTTTGTCGGGTTTGAAAACCCCACGCTATGCGTGGGGTTCTGGAAAGCTTTTAGCTATACCAAAAAATCCTCCTTTGGTAAAATGAAGATGGCTACCAACCACTTCATTTTGAAAGGAGGATATCCTGAATGGATATT
>NZ_JBNMIU010000002.1:0-84550 GCF_050873445.1 Acidaminococcus sp.
AAATAAGCCCCTCGAGTGAGGGGCTGCCAGGAAATGTAGTGCGGTTGGTAGCCTTTAAATCTAGGGCCTTAAGGCCGAGGCAGGTAACGCGGCTTATAGCCGCAGAGCAAACTACCCGTTATACGGGTAGTTTTGATTATACCCGAAACCTTGTGGTGCTTCCCTGGTTTGTGGGAATGATCTCCAGTTGAGCGGAAATCCGTTCTTTTAATTCTGCCACGTGGGAGATGATGCCCACCAGGCGGCCGCCCTGCTGCAGTTCCAGCAGGGCACTGACGGCACTGTCCAGGGTCTCCGGATCCAGGGAACCGAATCCTTCGTCTACCAGGATGGTATCCAGATGCAGCCCGCCGGCATAGGATTCCAGCACGTCGGACAGGCCCAGGGCCAGGGAAAGAGAGGTAAAGAAAATCTCTCCGCCGGACAGGGTAGTCACTGCCCGGGCCTGGCCGGTGAAGGCATCCATGATTTCCAGCCCCAGCCCCTGCTCCTTTCGGGCATCCACGATGCCGTGGCTGCGGTACAGGCTGTAGCGTCCCTGACTGATCTTGCTCAGCCGCAGGTTGGCAGTCTGGAGTACATCGTCCAGCACTGCCTGGAGCACAAAGGATGAGAAGGTCAGCTTCTGCCCGTTGTTTCCCCTGGCAGTGTCTGCCAGGAGACCGATGGGACCGTAGGCTTTCTGGAGGCTTTCCAGTTCCCGGCCCAGTTTGCCCAGTTGTTTCATGACATCTTTCTCCCGGCGCAGGGTCTCCTGCAGGGCGCCGGCCCGGGTGGCCAGTTCCCGGGCGGTGCTGCGGGTCTCCCGGGCTGCCTCTTCCAGAGGCACCAGATCGGGCAGCTGCCGTCCGGCAATCTGGGTTTCCAGCAGCTGCAGCTCCCCGGCCAGGCTGCTTGCCTGCTCCTGGTACTGCTGCACCTGCTTCTGCCACAGAGGTTTTTGGGCAAGAGCCTTGTGAGCGGCCAGAAAGGTATGCTGATCAGAGAAGGGGGAAGTGCCCAGAGCGGCCTTATAGGCATCCCGGTCCGCTTCGAAAGCCTGCTGGGCAGCAGCCCGGCTCTCTTCGGCGGTCCGGCAGGAACCGGCGGTCCGGTCGGCAGCCTGCTGGGCGGCTTCCAGGGCTTTTTGCTTCCGGTTCAGTTCTGCAATCTGGTTTTCCATATTCTGGGTCTTCCGGGCCAGCTCTTCCTGTTCTTTTTTCGTCTGGGTGGCAGGATGGGGATGATCCGGGGAGCCGCATACCGGACAGGGTTTTCCCGGCTTCAGGGCCTGGGCCAGGCGGACGGTTTCACCGGAAACGGCAGTCATCCGGGCCAGCTGTTCCCGCACCCGGGCTGCCTGTTCCTGCAGGGCCTGGGTATGATCCTGGGTGGCGACGGCCAGCAATTGCTGCAGATGCTGACGGGAGACGGTTTCCTCTGAACGGGCTTTTGTCAGGATGCTTTCTGCCATATCCAGCTGTTTTTTTGCTTTCAGGGTGCGGTCGTAGATGGGATGGAGTTTCTGGGCTTCTTCCAGCCATTCGAGCTTCTTTTTCAGATCCTGGATGGCCGGCACTTGTGCGGTGAGAGCAGCCCGGCGTTTCTTACAGGTTTCCCGGCTCTGGAGCAGCTGGGACAGCTGCCGGGCCTGCTGCAGGGCTTCCTGGGCCGTATTGGCAGCCTGCTGGGCCTGCTGGACTTGGGCATCCAGGGCCTTGCTTTCGGCTGCTTCTGCCTGCAGCCGTTGTTCCAGATCCTCCGGCTTTTCTACTCTGGCATTTTCCAGCAGCAGGTCGTACCGGCTGCGGCAGTTATCGTACTGCTTCTTCAGGGTTTTGGCACGGGCATCCAGGGCATCTTCCAGGGCGCTGTACTGGCCGGTCTTGAACAGGGTCTCCAGGATTCCCTTCCGTTCTTTGGAATCTGCCACCAGGAACCGGCGAAATTCGCCCTGGGGCAGGACCATCAGCTGGCGGAACTGCCGGGCCTGGAACCCCAGCAGGCTTTCCACCGCCCGAGTCACTGTGTTATTGGTGGTGCCCAGTATTTTCCGCTGTCCATCCGGCAGCAGTTCTACCAGGGAGGCCCCGGCGGGCACGGTGCGGGTGCCTTCGCCCCGCTGCTTGTTCAGCACCTGTTCCGGAGTCCGGGTCACTTCAAAAGTACGGTCCTGGTTGGTGAACTGGAATTTCACTTCCGTCTTCTGGCTGGGGGTGGCGTAGTCGCTGCGCAGGGAACGGTTGTCCCGCAGGTCTCCGCTGGGCGTACCATACAGGGCAAAGGTGATGGCGTCCAGGATGGTGGTCTTGCCGCTGCCTGTGGGGCCGGTAATCAGGAAGAACCGTTTGTCCCCCAGCTGGGTGAAATCGATGGTCTCCACGCCGGCGTAGGGACCGAAAGCCGTCATGGTCAGGATCTGGGGCCGCATCAGACATTCCTCCCTTCCGTATCTTCTTCGTTTACCACCTGGCGGAACAGTTTTTTCTCTTCATCGGTCATGTCCCGTCCCTGCACTTCCCGGAAAAAGGACTGGAACAGATCATCGGTGGAAAGACCTTTCCGCCGGGCTGTATCCTGCTCTTCCATTTCCCGGGGCTGCAGCCGTTCGTAGCCCAGCTGCAGGATCTGGGGATAGACCTGTTCCAGCCGGTGTTTGGCATCCAGTACCGGAGTCGGGTCCGTCAGGACAATCTGCAGGTAATCGGAGAGATGATCCGTGCGGGGGGCTTCCAGCAGATCCCGGAACGTACCTTTCAGCACCGCCAGTTCGTGGGGCGCTGTAAGGGGGATGGTTTCCACGGATACCTTTCCTTCCCCGTCCAGGTCCACGATGTGCACGGCTTTTTTCTGGCTGGCCTCTGCAAAGGAGTACTTCAGCAGGGAACCGCTGTAGCGCACGGTGGGACTGTTGTTCTGGCAGGCGTGGAGATGGCCCAGGGCTGTATAGTTGAAATCCTTGAAGCAGTCGATGCTCACGGTGGTGGCGCCGCCGGCCGCCAGGGGCCGTTCACTGTCCGGAGTTGTCCGGGCTCCGGTCAGGAACACGTGGGCCAGGGCCACCTTGCGGGCGCCTGCCGGAATCTGCTGCAGCATCTGTTCCACCTGCCACTGGAGGGCCGCTTCGTGTGTGGATTTCTTTTCCCCACTGAGTTCTGTGGCCGTCAGAGGTTCGCAGTAGGGCAGGGGGGCGAAGTAGACGGGGCCATATCCGTCCTCCAGCACGACGGGCGGCGTGTGGGCTGCCACCGGGCCTATGATATATAACTGCCGGGCAGCGAACAGGGTGCGGCCGAAATTCAGACGGTCCGGATTGTCGTGGTTGCCGGCAATGAGAATCACCGGAAGCTTCAGATCCACTACCAGCCGGCGCAGGGTTTCGTCCAGCAGGTTCACGGCTTCCGTGGGGGGTACAGCCCGGTCGTAGATATCCCCGGCCACCAATAGGGCATCCACCTTGTACTCCCGGGCCAGGGTGATGATCTGGTCCAGGGCGGCCCGCTGGTCCTCCAGAAGATGGAGACCATGGAAAATCCGTCCCAGGTGCCAGTCAGAAGTATGTAAGAATCGCACAGCAAAGCCTCGCTTTCGTAAGAATAGTCCGATGGGTACATCATACCATGGACCGGGAGTGGGGACAATGGAACCGTTTGGTTATCATTTTTTTGTGGCCTGGCTCATGAGCCGGATACTCTGCCAAAAATAATGGGAAACTTCAGCGGCAGTTTCTTTTTTGCCCCGTCGCAGCCAGGTGAAAATGGCGATTGGCAACGCATAGCTGAGAAAATCGATCAGGTATTCTTTTTCGATTTGATCTAAATCTGCCGGGAAGTCGAAAACGGTGAGGACATCCTGAAAATAATGGCGGTGATTGCGGGCCAGCAGGGCCAGCTGGTCGTTTTGTGCAAGAATTTCCAGCAATGCGGCATTTTTCATCATCAGCTGCATGAAAGCAAGCGGTATGATCTTTTTGGCCGGAGCCTTTGTAATTTCTGCTGACCAGGTTTTAAACAATTTTTCCACCTGCCAGGTGACGACATCGAGAGGCGTATCGAAGAGCCGGTAAAACGTGCTGCGGCTGACGCCGGAAATACGTTGGATCTCGGCAATGGAAATTTCTGCCAGCGGTTTCTTTTCTGCCAGGTGTAAAACGCTCTCGGCAATCAGTTGGGCAGATCTTTGCGCCCGGATATCACAAGAAATATGATACATTTTTTCTCCTTTATGTAGCAAAACTTCTGATACACTTGTCTTACATCATATTTTTGCTACAATCGTAGCAGAAACAACGAAAAAAGCAAGTCTTGGCGATTGCTTCTGGAAAGGGATGGGAAGACAATGTATTTGAAGAAAATGGCATTGACTGCTTCTGTGCTCTGTTCTCTGAGCATGTTTATGGTGGTGGGGAGTACCCAGGCATTCGATCCGGATGAAACAGTCCTTCCAACAAAGACGTATTCAGGTAAGGATTTCCCGGTTTATTACCGCAAGGCTCTGCCTGTTACGGCGACAAGGGTGCGTTATACAGGTTTTCATCCGGGGACCTCTGTATTGAAGGCGGGTACGGTGCGCTTTGACGGGGCCATGCCTTTGCCGGCAGATATACTGATGGAGAGGGATGTGCCCATCAAGCTGCGGGATGGTACGATCATTTACGCCGATGTCTTCCGTCCGGCTGATGGTGCAAAGCATCCGGCTCTCCTTTGCATCAGCCCTTACGGCAAGGAAGTCGGCGGACAGCATATCGACGATGTGCCGGGCCGTGTGGGTGTGCCGAAGGCGGCCACTTCCGGATTGGAACGTTTCGAAGGCGCCGATCCTGCGTACTGGGTATCAAAAGGGTATGCCGTCGTCAATCCGGATACGCGCGGTGCCTATGCTTCAGAGGGGAATATCAACTATTGGGGCCGTCAGTATGCCGAAGATGGGTATGATATCGTGGAGTGGATCGCCAAGCAGAAATGGTCTAATGAAAAAGTCGGAATGAGTGGCAATTCCTGGCTGGCCGTATCCCAGTGGTTCATTGCGGCGGAACAGCCCCCTCATCTGGCTGCCATCGCTCCCTGGGAAGGCTTTTCCGACCATTACCGTGAGGCCGGTACGCGCGGGGGCATTCCGGAGACGGCCTTTACGGAACGCATTGCGGAAACGTTTGCAAGTGCGCATGGCCTGCTGGAAGATCAGCCGCGGATGATTGCCCAATACCCTTTCCTCAATGACTACTGGATGGATAAACAGGCACGGTTAAGCCGCATCAAGATTCCGGCCTACGTGGTGGCCAGTTACACAAACCCTGTGCATACCCACGGCTCTTTTGCAGGGTTCCGTGAGATCGCTTCGAAGGATAAATGGCTGCGCGTACATCTGACACAGGAATGGAACGATTACTATAAGCCGGAGAATGTGGCAGATCTTACGAAGTTCTTTGACCATTATCTTAAGGGGGAGAAGAACGGCTGGGAGAAAACACCGAAAGTCCGTCTTTCAGTCTATGAGATGGAAGGTCACGATGTCATCAATCGTCCGGAGAAAGAATTCCCGCTGGCACGGACGCAGTACAAACGGCTGTATCTGGATGCCGCCCATGATACGCTGCAGCTGCAGAAACCAGCAGCTGCCAGGTTGAGTTACGATAGTGAAGGAGCAAAGCCGGAAGCAGTCTTCACCTACAAATTTGACAAAGACACCGAGCTGACCGGCTATATGAAACTGCATCTCTGGGCCGCGGCAGCCGATAACGACGATATGGATCTGAAAGTCAAAGTGGAGAAAATCGCAGCTGACGGTACCCCGCTCAATCAGAATGCATTTGGCAGTGTTGCAGCCACTGGACAGCTTCGGGCCTCCTGTCGTGCCCTGGATCCGAAGAAATCGACGGAAGCAGAACCCTTTCTGCTGGGTACTGGAGAACAGAAACTCCAGAAAGGGCAGATTGTGCCGTTGGATATCGGTATCTGGCCCATGGGCATAATCTATCATAAAGGGGAATCCCTGCGTCTGACCGTGGGAGCGTACCGGCAGGAAAAAGCAGATGTGCCGCCTTTTGGGAGTACAAAAATTGCAGTGCCGACGGAGTCCTACACCTATCCGGCCGGCAGTACCGTCAAGAAAGAAGTCCTTGGCGGGGACTGCAGCGAGGCTGCGGATCCTGCACAGGTCGTCAAACCTGTACCGACCCACAACAAAGGCAGACATGTCCTCTATACGGGTGGCGAATATGACAGCTACCTGCTGGTGCCGGTGGTCTCTGCCAAGGAAAAGGAAGCAAAATAAAATCACAGAAAGCAAATGACTAGTTGTGCCCACAGTGTACGATTGAAAGAGAATAGAATCGCAGGGCCTGCCTGTACGCAGCTTGTCGGTTTTTGTAAAGGGGCTGTGAAATAATGGCCCCATGAACACGAAAAAGGGGGTGTGAAAAAGTATTTTTCACACCCCCTTTTTCGTGTATAATAGCAACGTACGACTCAGGAGGAATCTGCCTATGCTGAAAATACTGTTTGCACTTCTGCTCTGTATGGCTTCCCTGCTGCCGCTTCCCAAAGCGGAAGCGGGCATGATCAGCCAGAAACAGGAAATCGAAATGGGTCAGGAGGTGGCCAGGCAGCTGGAGAACCAGTATGGCCTGGTCCAGGACGACGAAATCCAGGCCCGAGTGGACCGGATCGGCCATAAGCTTCTGGAACACGGAACCCGTCCCGGTTTGACCTACACCTTCAAGGTGCTGAATACCCCGGATGTGAACGCCCTGGCCTGTCCGGGCGGTTTCATTTATGTGTATAAGGGACTTTTGGACTATATGACCAGCGACGATGAGGTGGCAGCTGTGCTGGGCCACGAAATCGGCCATATTGAAAAGCGTCACACGGTACACCAGATGGAAAAGCAGATGGCCCTGTCCCTGCTCACCCTGCTGGCCGGGGTGGCCTCCGGGGATCCGGGGGCCGGTTTTGCCCTGTCCACCGTTACCAGCCAGGCCCTGATGGCCGGTTACAGCCGGGCGGATGAAGGACAGGCCGACAAGGAGGGGTTCCGCCTGTCCATCCTGGCCGGGTACAATCCCTATGCTTCCTATGTGACCATGTCCAAACTGGAGGATATGAGCAAGGACATGGGGGATGCTGCCGGCGGCCTGTTCGCTTCCCACCCGGATCCGGGTCTGCGGATGGTCCGGGCTCTGAAATGGACGGAACCTTTCCATATCCCGGAAACAGTCACTGTGGACAAGGACGGACCGGCCACAGCAAAGCTGGGTACCTGGTCCTTCACCTTTACGGAAACCGCCGGTTATGACAAGCCGGAATACCGGGCCCGGATGCTGGTCGGGGGTCTGTATCTGGCACAGAAACGGGGAAATCTGGATGAATCTCATTTCATGACCGTGGATGGGGACAACTGGACTGATGTATATTATGAGGATATCCACCTGCTCCGGGTCTATCCTCAGGATAACCAGGAAGGCGGAACTACCGGCGACCTGGCTCTGAAAATCGCCGGAAAACTCCAGGAATGGGCGAAAATCGCCAGGACCATGCCTGTTCCGCAGGTTGATCCAGCGGCTGCTATCCAGCAGGCCACCAAAGAGAAAGGAAAGAAAACAGCATGAACTGGCTCGATTCGATCTTACAGCAGCCTTACTTCTGGGAGTATTTATCCCATGTGTCAAAACCCATTGTCCTGTACGGTATGGGCAATGGTGCTGACGCCATCCTGGACCGATGTGCGGCCCTGGACATTCCGGTGGCAGGGGTCTTTGCCAGTGATGAATTCGTCCGGGGCCAGCAGTTCCGGGGCTATCAGGTCCTCACCTACAAACAGGCCAAAGCCCAATGGGGGGATTTTGTGCTCCTGATTGCCTTTGCCAGTGAACGGCCCGAGATCCTGCGCCGGTTCTTCCATCTGGCAGAGCAGCAGGAAACCTATGCCCCCCATCTGCCTCTTTTCGGGGACACTACTGTAGTGACGCCCCAGTGGCTGCGGGAAAACCGGAATGTGCTGGAGCGGGTGCACGCCAATCTGGCGGATGATACCAGCCGGCAGGTGATGGAGGACATCCTTTCCTATAAACTCACCGGGAAGCTGGAGTATCTGTCCCGGGTCACCTGCCGGCAGGATGACCTGGCTATTCTGTTTACCTTCGGGGAAGAGGAATCCTATGCGGATCTGGGAGCCTATAATGGGGATACCCTGCGGGAATTCCTGGAACTGACCGGAGGCCATTATGACCATCTGTATGCAGTGGAGCCGGATCCCAAGAATTTCCATAAACTCCAGGCCTATGTGGAGAAGGAACAGCTGGGGCGCTGCACTCTGGTACCCGAAGGCATCTGGGCTCAGCCGGCGCAGCTGCCCTTTGCGGCCAAAGGGGGACGGATGTCTTCTCTGGAGGAAGGCGGGAAAAAAGTGGTACCCGTGCCTGTGACCAGCCTGGATGCCCTGGTGGGGGACCATGGGCTGACCTATGTAAAAATGGACGTGGAAGGGGTGGAAAAGGAAGCACTGGCCGGGGGCGAAAGGGTCATCACCCGCTGTGCTCCCAAGATGCTGCTGGCAGGCTATCACCACGATGACGATTTGTGGGAGATCCCCCTGGAACTTTGGTCCCTGCGGCCGGATTACCGGATCTACCTGCGCCGGCACCCCTATGTACCCTGCTGGGAGATCAATTTTTTTGTCACCCTGTAAGGAAACAGAAATAGATTTACAAAAATATAGTTTTCGTTGCCCCTGTACAGTGAATATGATAAAATAAAAAACAGGCTAAACAACCAGGGGAAAGGTTCCCCTGAAACATCACCTCTTCCGGGAAATGCCGGGAGGAAACCAATGTAGGATAGTAAGAAAGCAGGAGGGATGTATGATGATGAAAAAAAGCGTAAAATGGCTGGCTGCAATGGCTCTGGCCGCAATGGTGGTGGGAGCTGCCGGCTGCGGCAGCAGCACCCAGACCGGTTCCAAGGACAAGAAGTCCTATAAGGTGGGTGTGATCCAGCTGGTACAGCATCCGGCTCTGGATGCCGCCAACAAGGGGTTCATCGACGGACTGAAATCCAAAGGGTTTGAAGAAGGGAAGAACGTGACCTTTGACCAGCAGAATGCCCAGGGGGATCAATCCAACCTGCAGACCATCGCCCAGCGGTTCGTAAGCAATAAGGATGATCTGGTCTGTGCCATTGCCACGCCGGCTGTCCAGACCATGGCCAACGCCACCAAGGAGATTCCCATCGTAGGTACGGCCGTTACCGACTACAAGGTGGCCAAACTGGTGAAAGACAACAGCAAACCGGGAACCAATGTCACCGGGACCACGGATATGAACCCGGTGGAAGCCCAGATCGACCTGCTGGTGAAAATCATGCCCAAGGCCAAGACCGTAGGCTTCATCTACAATTCCAGTGAAGTGAACTCCCAGCTGCAGATTGACCTGGCCAAAAAGGCTGCTGCTGCCCGGGGCCTTGCTACGGTGGAAGCCACAGTTTCCAGCGTCAATGACATCCAGCAGGCTGCCCAGAGCCTGATGGGCAAGGTAGATGCCCTGTACATCCCTACGGATAACGTGATGGCTTCTGCTATGCCCAATCTGATCAAAATTACCGATGAAGCCAAGATCCCTGTGTTCTGCGGCGAATCCGGCATGCTGAAGGCCGGCGGTGTGGCAACTCTGGGTATCGACTACTACAAACTGGGTCTCCAGACCGGCGAAATGGCTGCTGACATCCTGTCCGGCAAAGCCAAACCTCAGGATATGGCTATCCAGTCCCAAAAGACCTTTACTGTGACCCTGAACGAAGAAGCCATCAAGAAACTGGGGCTGACCATCCCGGATGATATCCGCAAGGAAGCCAAAGGAGCCAAATAATCCATGATCGATCTATTGCTGCCGACGATTTCCCAGGGCCTGTTGTGGTCTCTGCTGGCTCTGGGCGTGTACATTACCTTCCGGGTGCTGGATATTGCGGATCTGACTGTGGAAGGGTCTTTTCCCCTGGGAGCTTCCGTTGCGGTGACCCTCCTGGTGAAGGACGTGAATCCGGTGACGGCCATCCTGGCTGCGGCTCTTGCCGGCGGGATCGCCGGTGTGGTCACCGGCCTGCTCCATACGAAACTGAGGATCCCGGCGCTTCTGGCCGGTATCCTGACCATGATTGCCCTGTATTCCGTGAACCTGCGGATCATGGGCAAGGCCAATATTTCCCTCCTGGGAAAAGAGACCGCCTTTACGGTGCTGGAAAGTGCCCTGGGCGTGGCTTATTCCCAGGCGGTGCTGCTGGTGGGCATCCTGTCCTGTGTGGTGTTCTCCGCACTGATGTACTGGTTCTTCGGTACGGAAATCGGGGCCGCCATCCGGGCCACCGGGTACAATCCCCAGATGATCCGGGCCCAGGGGGTGAACACCAATGTGATGCTGCTGATCGGACTGTTCTTCAGTAATGCCCTGGTGGCGGTAGCCGGTGCCCTGGTCACCCAGAGCAACGGGTTCGCTGACGTAGGCATGGGGGTGGGGACCATCGTCATCGGCCTGGCCTCCGTAATCATCGGTGAAGTACTGTTCGGTACCCGCAGTTTCAAGAATTCCCTGATTTCCGTGATCCTGGGTTCCATTGTATACCGCCTGGTGATTGCCATTGTCCTGCAGATGGGGATGCCGCCCAATGACCTGAAACTGTTCACGGCCGTACTGGTGGCCATTGCCCTGAGCTTGCCCATGGTGAAAGGGAAGTTCCAAAGCAGAAAGGCGGGTCTGTAATGCTGGACATCAAACATTTATCGAAAACCTTTTTCCCGGGCACGGTCAATGAGAAGAAAGCCCTGACCGATGTGAACCTGCACATGGAACCGGGAGATTTCATCACCATTATCGGGGGCAACGGGGCCGGGAAATCCACCCTGCTGAATTCCATTGCCGGCGTATTTCCCATCGATGGGGGGCAGATCCTCATCGACGGGGTGGACGTAAGCAGGATGTCGGAGCACAAACGGGCCCGGTACATCGGACGGGTATTCCAGGATCCCATGATGGGGACTGCTGCCGGTATGATGATTGAAGAGAACCTGGCTATCGCATCCCGGCGGGGCAGGACACCGGGCCTTTCCTGGGCGCTGAAGGACAGCGACCGGCAGCAGTTCCGGGAAATGCTGAAGGAACTGGATTTGGGACTGGAAGACCGGCTCACCACCCGGGTGGGGATCCTTTCCGGCGGCCAGCGGCAGGCGCTGACTCTGCTCATGGCGGCCATGAGCCACCCCCGGCTGCTGCTCCTGGACGAGCACACGGCGGCCCTGGATCCCAAAACCGCTGAGAAGGTCCTGAACATGACGAAGAAGGTCATCGAACGGGACCATTTGACATCTTTGATGATTACGCATAATATGAGAGATGCACTCCGCTTTGGCAATCGGCTGATCATGATGAATGCCGGACACATCGTCGTAGATGTGGGAGCGGAAGAGAAAGCCAAATTGACCATTCCGGACCTGCTGGCCCTGTTTGAAAAAGCATCCGGTTCCGAACTGGACAACGATCGCATGATGCTGGGCTGACCAGCCATATTGAGGGGGTAATGACCAACATGAAGAAAGTTCCATTTGTCACGAAAGAACAGGTAGAAAAGATCGCGGAAACCTATCCGACACCATTCTATGTCTATGATGAAAAAAGCATCCGGGAAACGGTGCGCAGCATCTACAAGGCTTTTGCCTGGAACAAGGGCTACAAAGAATACTTTGCCGTAAAAGCCACGCCGCTGCCCGGTATCCTGAAAATCATGAAAGAAGAAGGCTGTGGAACGGACTGCTCTTCTTATCCGGAACTGCTGCTCAGTGATGTATGCGGTTTCAAAGGGCATGACATCATGTTCTCTTCCAACGATACCCCTGTGAAAGATATGCAGGAAGCCTACAAACTGGGCGCCATCATCAACCTGGATGACTTCACCATGATCGATTTCCTGGAACAGGTGGCTGCCATTCCGGAAACCATCTGCTGCCGGTATAATCCGGGCGGTGTGTTCTCCCTGGGCAACGACATCATGGACAATCCCGGCGATTCCAAATATGGCATGACCAAAGACCAGCTGCGGGAGGCCTTCAAGATCCTGAAAAAGAAGGGCGTGAAGCACTTCGGCATCCATGCTTTCCTGGCCAGCAACACAGTATCCAATGCCTATTATCCGGAACTGTCCCGGCAGCTGTTCCAGCTGGCTGTGGAAATGAAACATGATACCGGCGTGGCTGTGGACTTCATCAACCTGTCCGGCGGCGTGGGCATCCCCTACAAACCTGACCAGACCCCCAATGACATTGCGGCAATCGGCGAAGGGGTCCACAAGGTCTATGACGAAGTACTTGTGCCGGAAGGCATGGGGAATGTAGCCCTGTTCACCGAAATGGGCCGTTTCGTTACCGGGCCTTACGGCGCCCTGGTCACCAAGGTGCTGCACTTCAAACACATCTACAAGGAATATGTGGGCGTGGACGCCTGTGCGGCCAATTTGATGCGGCCGGCCATCTACGGAGCCTACCATCACATCACCGTTCTGGGCAAGGAAAATGCGCCTTGCGACCATACCTATGATGTGACCGGCGGCCTGTGCGAAAACAACGATAAATTTGCCATCGACCGGAAACTGCCGGAAATCGAGAAGGGGGACTGCCTGTTCATCCACGATGCAGGGGCACACGGTTCTGCCATGGGATACAATTACAATGCCAAACTGTGGTGTGCGGAACTGCTGGTGAAGGAAAACGGTTCTGTGGAACTGCTGCGGCGGGCCGAGACTCCCAAGGATTATTTCGCTACCCTGGATTTCACCGGCCTGTTCGATCACTTGAAAGATGAATGAGGCAGAAAGACAGAAAACGCTGGAAGGGATGCTGCACATTCCCAATCTGAAGCTGAAACTGGCTTTTGAAGGGATCCTGGTGGGGGTAGCAGCCGGATTCTGCATCATCCTGCTGCGGCTCTGTCTGGGCTTTGTGGCCAAAAACCGGTCCCGGATGGTATATTTCCTCCAGAACGTACCGCCTTCCTATGCACTGCTCTGGGTGGCAGTACTGCTGCTGGTGGCCGTGCTCATCGCTCTGCTGGTGCGGTGGGCTCCCATTGCCGGGGGCAGCGGTATTCCCCAGGTGCGGGGCATCGTGCTGGGGCTGGGAAAAAGCACCCACTGGGCCAGGGTCATTCTGGTGAAACTGCTGGATACCTCTCTGGGCATCGGGGCCGGTCTTTCCATGGGGCGGGAAGGTCCTTCCGTCCAGATCGGAGCCATGACGGGCCAGGGCGTGGGCAACGCACTGCACAACACCAACCTGGAAAAACGGGCCCTGATCAGCAGCGGTGCCGGTGCCGGCCTGGCGGCTGCTTTCAACGCCCCCATGGCCGGGGTCATGTTCACCATGGAAGCTATCCACAAGAACCTGTCCTCTATGGTCATGGTGCCTACTCTGATGGCCTGTATGACTACCACGGTAATGGCCCACTGGTTCTTCGGTAGGGAAACGGTGCTGACTTTTCCCAAGATGCCGTTCCTGCCCCTGGAGCTGCTGCCCCATCTGGTTTTGCTGGGGCTGTTCTCCGGGTTCCTGGGAGTGGCCTTTAACAAGGGCTCCCTCAGCATCGGAAAATTCTACAGCCTGCCTGTTTTTCAGAAAGACTGGATGAAAATCGCTTTTCCGCTGCTGCTCACCATTCCTCTGACATACCTCCTGCCCCAGGTGCTGGGAGCCGGGGACGGGGTCATCGAGTCCATGATCGAATTGAAGGGGACCCTGACCATGGTGCTTATCATCCTGCTGGGTAAATTCTTCTTTACGATCCTGAGTACCGGTTCCGGGGCTCCGGGCGGCAGCCTGCAGCCCATGCTGGTGCTGGGCAGCCTGTGTGGCAGCCTGTACGGCAACGTGATGGTGCAGCTGGGACTGCTGCCGGAAGCGTACCGGCTGAACATGGTCATGCTGGGCATGGCCGGCTGGTTTGCCGGGTCTGTACGGGCGCCGGTGACGGCTATCCTGCTGCTGCTGGAAATGACCGGCCGGTTTTACCATCTGGTGCCTTTGGGCATCGTCACCCTGTTCGCTTATGCGGCCGGGGAACTGGTTCACGACACTCCCATCTTCGATGCCATGCTGGAACGGTCCTTAAAGAGCAATTCCCGGGTGAAGGATCTGGTGGAAGCTCCTGCAGAGCAGATGCTGGTGGAAATCGCCGTGGAAGGAGGTTCCCAGGTGGAAGGGAAGACCCTCCAGGAAATCCGGCTGCCGGGCAAGGCGCTGGTGGTCTGTGTGCGGCGAGGCGATGCGGATATGATTCCCCAGGCGAACACAATGCTTCTGGGCGGAGATTATGTATACTTGATTCCCAACCATGCCCATCTCCATCAATTGAATCAACTGTTCAAGACAAAAAACTGAAGCAGGGAGCTGTGAAGGATGATTTCACAGCTCCTTTTCTCGTATCCATGGGGCCATTATTCCACAGCCTCTGGAATCATGGTATAATAAAAATTACGGAAACAAGGAGGTGGAATCCATGGAAGAAGACAGTCTGTTCGCTCCCCCGGCGGAGGAACCCCTGGCGGCCCGGCTGCGGCCCCGCACTTTGGACGAGTTCGTGGGCCAGAAGCAGCTGCTGGGGCCGGGCAAGATCCTGCGGAACCTGATCGAGGAGGACCGGATTTCTTCCATGATTTTCTGGGGACCGCCCGGCGTGGGCAAAACCACTCTGGCCCAGATCATCGCCCATTCCACCCGGGCCAATTTCATCAACTTTTCGGCGGTGACCAGTGGTATCAAGGAAATCCGTACGGTGATGCAGCGGGCCGATGACAACCGGCGGTTTGGAGGCAGGACCATCGTATTTGTGGATGAAATCCACAGATTCAACCGGGCTCAGCAGGATGCTTTCCTGCCTTTTGTGGAAAAGGGAGCCATCATCCTCATCGGAGCTACTACGGAAAATCCTTCCTTCGAGGTGAATGGGGCCCTGCTCAGCCGCTGTAAGGTATTCGTCCTGAAAAGCCTGAGCAGGGATGACATCAAAGAAATCCTCCGGCACGCTCTGACGGATTCCCGGGGCTTCGGCAATGAAAAAGTCCATCTGGAGGAGGGCTGCCTGGATTTCCTGGCAGAATTTTCCAATGGAGATGCCCGGTCGGCCCTGTCCACCCTGGAAATGGTGGTGCTCAACGGTGAGAAGAAGGATGACGGCATTTACGTGACGAAAGATTTGATCGAACAGTGCACAGCCAAGAAATCTTTGCTGTATGACAAATCCGGTGAGGAGCATTACAACCTGATCTCTGCCTTGCACAAGTCCATGCGGAACTCGGATCCGGATGCGGCGGTGTACTGGCTGGCACGGATGCTGGAAGCGGGGGAGGATCCTCTCTATATCGCTCGGCGGGTGGTGCGTTTTGCCAGCGAGGATGTGGGTCTGGCTGATTCCCGTGGGCTGGAGATTGCGGTGGCGGCCTATCAGGCCTGCCACTTCATCGGTATGCCCGAATGTTCTGTGAACCTGACCCATGCGGTGATCTATCTGGCCATGGCTCCCAAATCCAACGCCATGGAGCTGGCCTATAACGAGGCCAAAGTGGACGCCCAGAAACACCTGAACGAACCGGTGCCCATGAATATCCGCAATGCACCCACCCGGCTCATGAAGGAGCTGGGCTACGGGAAGGGGTATGTGTATGCCCATGATACGAAAGAGAAGATGGCGGCCATGCAGTGCCTGCCCGATGCGCTGAAAGACAGGACCTATTACCATCCTACGGAGCAGGGTCTGGAGGCCCGGTACAAGGTGCGGCTGCAGCAGATCAAGGAATGGAAGAAGGAACACAGCCGGTAGAAAGTACCGAAAGGACACGGAAACGTCAAGAATTTGTTACATTTATTCTTTATGATAGAAAAGCATTGAAAGAAGGAATCGGGTATGATCGTTGGAATCGGTGTAGATATCCTGGAAGTGGGCCGGATGGAACGGGCCTTGAAACAGGCGGGGTTCAGGGAAAAAGTATTTACCGACGATGAAATCGCCTATTGTGAAAAAAAGGGCGCTCACAGCGTGGAATCCTATGCGGCCCGTTATGCGGCCAAAGAAGCACTGGGCAAGGCCATGGGCACGGGGATCCGACTGAGCCAGTTCCAGCAGGTGGAGACCCTGGTGGACGAAAAGACAGGGGCACCCCGGCTCCATCTCATGGGACAGCTGCGGGCAGCCGCTCTGAACCGGCAGGTGGAACGGGTCCATGTGAGCCTGAGCCATACCGCGGAAAACGCCATTGCCCAAGTATTGTTGGAGGAATAACATGAAACTCATTGCAAGTGCAGCCATGAAGAAAGTAGATACGAAAGCCATCGGCGAGATGGGGATTCCGGAAGCCGTCTTGATCGAGAACGCCGGCCGGGCCGTGGCCGATGCCGCAAAAGACCTGCTGGAAAATGTCAAAGAGAAAAAAATCATTGTGTTCGTGGGCAAAGGCAATAACGGCGGAGATGGCCTGGCTGCTGCCCGGTTCCTGCTGAAACAGGGCGCCCTGGTGACCCTGGTGCTGGCCGAGGCTCCTGAAAGCTTCGGACCGGGTGCGGCGCTGCAGTATAAAATCGATCAGAGTTTTCCCTTTACCATCCTGCGCTGGGAAAAGGATCAGAACGATGTGCTCCAGGCTTGTGCCCAGGCGGATCTGTTCGTGGATGCCCTGCTGGGCACCAGCTTCCACGGCAAGGTGCGGGAACCCATCCGGTCCCTGCTGGAAACCCTGCAGATGGTGCCGGTTCCGGTGCTGGCCGTGGATATTCCCAGCGGCGTGGCTGCGGATACGGGCCATACGGACGTGGCGCTCCATGCTCAGGTGACAGTGACCATGATCGCTCCCAAACCGGGACTGTATCTGTATCCCGGAGCCGGTTATACGGGCAGAGTCGTCCTGGCCGACCTGAATACGCCGCCTTCCCTGGTGCTGGAAGCGGAGAGCCGGGCAGAACTTTTGACGGATGACCTGGTGCAGCATACTCTGCCCAAACGGCCTCCCAATGCCCATAAAGGTATGAACGGACGCATCGGCATCCTGGCCGGAAGCCTTGGCTATGCCGGAGCGGCAGAACTGTGCTCGAAAGCGGCTGTACGGGCAGGGGCCGGTCTGGTAACGCTGTACACCCAGCCGGAAGTGCTGCAGCCTCTCATCATCAAATCCACGGAAGTCATGGTGCGGCCGGTAACGGAAGCCAGCTTGAAGGCCTTCCGGGCTTATGATGTGGTAGCTGCCGGACCGGGCGCCGGCAAGGCACCGGAAACGGTCCAGTACCTGCGGGAACTGCTGCCCCAGCTGGAACAGCCTCTGGTGTTGGATGCGGACGGGCTCAATGCCCTGGCCGGTGACGACGCCCTGCTGAAATCCCTGAAACATAAAATCCTTACTCCCCATCCGGGAGAAATGGCCCGGCTACTGGGCGTGCCGGTCAGCCAGGTGCTGGAAGATCCGGTGGCCGCAGCCCGGGAAGGGGCCAAAAAGTGGCAGGCTGTGGTGGTGCTGAAATGTACCCCCACCATCATTGCTGACATGGATGGTCAGATCTATATCAATACCACCGGGAACGAAGGCATGGCTACCGGCGGCTGCGGTGACGTGCTCACGGGAACGATCGCGGCACTTCTGGGCCAGGGCTTGAATCTGGTACGGGCTGCCTGCTGCGGCGTGTACCTCCATGGGCTGGCCGGTGATCTGGCCGCTGAAAACGGCAAAATCGGCCTGGCCGCCGGCGATTTGCTGGTGAAACTGCCCCAGGCCATCGATCAGATCAAGACCAGATGACTCCGGCCATTTGCACACAGAGAAAGAACGTGTTACAATGGCCGGGTATGTCGGAAATCAGCGGAAAGTGCGGCTGGTTTCCCCAGAGGAGGTTCAAGGTGTTCAAAAAACTGCTGTTACTTGTTTTCTGTCTGGCAGCATGTCTGGGAACGGGCAATGCACAGGCAGCTTCGAAAATCCAGGATGTGGTCTACGGTGTCAATCCCAACGGGCGGCTGCGGATAGTCCTGGATACCAACCAGCCAACGAAATATAAGACGGAGATGCTGGACAACGAACTGCGGGTTACAGTGTACGGTAATCTGAAGTCCTCCATTCCCCGGGTGGCCACTCCCAAAAAGGCTACCTACGTTTCCAAAGTGTATCTGGAACGGAAAGTCAATTCTACCGTAGTCCATGTGATGATGAACAAGCCCCTGCAGAAGGGGATGTTCAACGTGTTCAGCCTGAAGGAAGACCGGGTTGCCAAACGGCCCACCCGGGTGGTGGTGGATGTCATCGCGGCTCCGCCCCAGAAGACTTTCAAACCGAAGCAGCCCCAGCGGCCCAGCAGTTCTCCCTGGACGAAACCCAGCGGACCCCGGTTCGGCAATACCTATTCGGTGGTGGGCGGAATCCGAGGCAAACGGATCACCCTGGACGCCGGACATGGCGGTACGGATCCCGGGACCCACGGACTGCAGACCGGTACTTTTGAAAAAGACGTAACGCTGCCCATCACCAAGAAGGTGAAGGCACTGCTGGAGAAGAAGGGTGCCATCGTCTACATGACCCGGACTACCGATGTGGATGTGTACGGGCCCGATGCTACTGATGCGGAAGAACTGCAGGCACGGGTGGATGTGGCCGAGAACAGCCATTCGGATATGTTCATCAGCATCCACATCAACGCCAGCGAGAACACCAGCGTGGGCGGGTTCTCCACCTATTATTATCCCAAGACCAAGTACGATATCCAGGTAGCCCAGTGCATCCAGGATCAGCTCATGAAAACGGCTGATGTGGATGACCTGGGAGTGCGGTTCGCCAACTTCTACGTGAACAAGCGGAGCACCATGCCCGGGGCACTGGTGGAATGTCTGTTCCTGACCAATGCAAGGGAAGAAAAACTGCTGATCTCCGACTGGTTCCAGAATAAGGTAGCCAACGCCATTGCCGACGGGATCGCAGACTTCTACAATCAGCACCAGGGAGGTTGAGGACTATGCAAAAGACGCTGACCCAATGGACGGCTGTGCTCCTGGTAGGAACCGGGCTGCTGCTGGGTGGCTGCGGAGCGGCCCAGACGACGCATCCGGATGCACCCAAGAACGGGCAGACGGTGACGCAGCAGGATAAGAAAGCTGATCAGTCCAAGACCAGCCAGTTCACCCTCTACCGGGCCGGCAGGGGCGGCAAGCTCACCGCCGGTACGGTGAAGATCAGCGGCAACCGGGACCAGCTGCCGCTGCAGCTCATGAAAGAACTGGTAGAAAAGAAGCCGGAAGGGGATACCACCTTCCCCAAAGGGCTGAAGGTCAACAAGGTTACTGTGAAGGATAAAGTGGCTACTGTGGATTTCAGCAGGGAATTCCGCACCCGCCGGGGTGATCAGGATACACTGCTGATGCTGTACGCCATCGTGGATACGCTGACAGAGCTTCCGGAGATCAAGTCCGTGCAGTTTACCAGCGCCGGCAAAAAGGTGACGGTGCTGGGGGGACAGGATCTGGACAGCCCGTTGAAGCGGAATCAATCGTATATTGCAAAATAGTCACTAGTCTCTAGTCGCTAGCAAACAGCCGATGGTGAAAAAATCGCCATCGGCGATTTTTTATAATAAACGGGCGCACCGGGCGATATTTTGCCTACGGCAAAAATCTTGGTGTGCCCCTACGGTAGAAAACCAAAGTTCATTTTTTATCCGTAGGGGCTTACCAAGACCGGCGGAGCCGTGTCGCCCGGTAAGCCCGCCACCAGGAATTGCCTTTCATTTTATTTACAGAATCCCTGTCTATAATGGTTCCATGTGAAGAACATGAAACGATATGACAGGAAAGGTCTTGATGATATGATGCTGAATACGAAAAAACGGCTGGCCGTGCTCTGCGTGCTGGCTTCTCTTACGGCTTCTGTACCGGCTTTTGCGGCGCCTCCTGCCGGTGGCCCGCAGTTTCCGCCTCCTCCCGGCGGCACCATGCCCCTGGGGATGCCTCCCGGCGGCTTCAACCCTCCCGGCCAGGTGACCCAGGGTACGGCAGCCAATACGATCGACCGGCAGGGTGTGTTCCTGGACCAGGTCTATACGTCCAGCGGCCAGGACGAAAACGCCCTGCGGGTCACCGGTGTACCGGCCAACCTGGACCAGGTGACCATCCAGAAGACCGGCGGCGCCTCCTCCAATACGGAAGGCGGTGACTTCTATGGCATGAATGCGGCCCTTCTGGCCACGGACGGGGCGAAGGTCACCATCAAGAATTCCAGAGTCATCTCCAGCGCCAAAAACGGCAACGGCCTGTTCAGCTACGGCAAGGGGACGGAACTGGATGCGGAGAACGTGACCATCGACACCACCGGCGATAATTCCGGCGGCCTCCAGACCACCGGCGGCGCTACTACCCGGGCCTGGAACCTGGCCATCCACACCACCGGCAATTCGTCGGCGGCCATCCGCAGCGACCGGGGCGGCGGCATCGTGAAGGTGGACGGCGGCACCTATGCCACCGAGGGCAGCGGTTCTCCGGCCATCTATTCCACGGCGGACATCTCCGTATCGGATGCGAAGCTGACGGCGGCCCATTCCGAAGGGGCTGTCATCGAGGGCAAGAACAAGATCGCCCTGACGGACTGTACCCTGGAAGGGTCCATGGATGCCAATCGGAAAATGGGGGACCGGTCCTTTGCCGAGGAGAACGTCCACACAGTCATGATCTACCAGTCCATGAGCGGGGATGCCGAACAGGGTACGTCCTCCTTCAGCATGGAGGGCGGCAGGCTCATCGGCCATCACGGTGACCTGTTCTATGTGACGAATACGGACTGTACCATCAGCCTGAAAAACGTGGCACTGACGAACCTGGACGGCCAGGGCGCCCTGCTGTGGGTGGCCGGCAACAGCGCCTCCCGGGGCTGGGGCATGGCCGGAAAGAACGGCGGCAGGGCCCAGGTGAACACGGAGAATCAGAAACTCCAAGGGGCCATCGTGGCGGACACCATTTCCCGGCTGGATCTGACCCTGGGCAAAGGGACCACGTTCAAGGGCACTGTTAACCAGGTGGAGAACCAGGCGGGGGAAGCCACCGGCAGTATCAACGTAAACGTGGCCAAAGGAGCCACGTGGGAACTGACCGGTGACAGCACGGTGACCACCCTGCAGAACCAGGGCAAAATCAAAAAGAACGGCCATAAATTGACCGTGATGCAGAAGTAAAAAAGGGGAGCTGTGAAAAACTCACAGCTCCTCTATTTCTTTGCCAGCGGAGGCTGGCTTCCATCGACTAGTGACTAGAGACTAGTGACTTTTTATTCTTCTTTTAGCTTTTCAACTGCCTCGTCGTACCGGGCCACCACTTCCGGCTCCGGTTCCTTGTCCAGATGGCTCACCAGCAGGATGGCCAGGGAAGACAGGATAAATCCGGGGATGATTTCGTAAACACCGGTGAAGGCGAAGAAGTTCTTCCATACCAGTACGGTGGTACCGCCCACGATGATGCCTGCAAAGGCTCCGTTGGTGGTCATCCGGCGCCAGAACAGGGAGAACAGCACCAGCGGACCGAAGGCGGCTCCGAAACCGGCCCAGGCGTAAGATACGATGTTCAGGATCATGCTGTCCGGATTCATGGCCAGCACCAGGGAAAGAGCGGAAACCACGATGATCATCATGCGGCTCATGCGTACCAGTTCCCCGGCTGTGGCCTTGGGATTGATCAGGATCTTGTAGAAGTCAGTGGTGAACGACGAGGCTGCTACCAGCAGCTGGCTGTCCGAGGTGCTCATGATGGCTCCCAGGATACCGGAAGTGATGATGCCGGCGATGAAGGGATGGTAGAAATGGCCCGTCATCTGGATGAAGACGGTTTCAGCGGCGCCGCCCTTCAGCACATCGCCCAGGTAGACACGGCCGGTGAGCCCTACCAGGACAGCCATGGCCAGAGAAATCACTACCCAGGTCACAGCGATGTGGGTGGCCTGTTTGATGCTCTTGGGATCCCGGATGGCCATGAACCGGACCAGGATGTGGGGCTGTCCGAAGTAGCCCAGGCCCCAGGCCAGCAAGGAGATGATGGCCGTCAGGCTCAGCATGCTGCCGTCAGCACCCTGGAGCAGGCTGAAATAATTGGGGCTGATGGCGTTCAGGCGATCGATGGTGGCATCCACGCCGCCGATGGTATACATGGCCGTGATGGGCACGATCAGGATGGAGAAGAACATCAGGAAGCCTTGGAACAGGTCCGTCCAGCACACGGCGGCAAAGCCCCCCATCAGGGTGTAGAATACCACGATGCCGGCGGTGAGGAACAGGGAATACCGGTAATCCAGCCCGAACGCCGTATTGAACAGTTTTCCCCCGGCTACGAAACTGGAAGAGGTATAGATCAGGAAAAAGATGAAAATGAAGAAGGCGGAGGCAATCCGCAGCTTCTTGTGTTTGTCGTAGAACCGGTTGTCGAAGTACTCCGGCAGGGTAATGGCATTGCCCATGATTCTGGTGAAGACCCGCAGCCGTTTGGCAACTACCATCCAGTTGACCCAGGTACCCAGGATCAGGCCCAGGGCAATCCAGAAGGCGCTGATGCCGGCCATGTAGGCATACCCCGGCAGTCCCATGAGCATCCAGCCGCTCATGTCCGAAGCTTCGGCACTCATGGAAGTGACCCAGGGTCCCAGGGCCCGTCCCCCCAGGGCGTAACCTTCCATGTCCTCATCCTTTTTATACGTGATCAGACCGATTCCGACTAGGAACGCAAAATACAGAACCAGGGCGATCACCGTGCTCAATGCAATATGCATAGATACACTTCCTTTCCTTTCGTTTTCAAGAATAGATTTCATTATATAATAGAATCCATCCCTGTGGCAATAAATTGAAGAATTCCCTGCTTTCCTGAACTCTCCCCCTTGCCTTTTGGAGAGGATTAATATAAAATAAACAAGAATAAGGCAAGGATAATCACTTTTTTGCTGTACAAAATAATCATAACGAAATCCGAATGAGGGCTTGCTCCTTCGCCGCGCTGATGGTGCTGGCTTGCACAGGGGCAACCCTCTACTTATTGTGGAGACGCCATGACACCTGTGAAGATTACCATCCATAGTGAAAGCCAGGGGCTGGGGGATACGAAACCCATTACGCTGGTGGCCTTTGGGCAGCTGACCGAAAAAAACGGGACCACCTACGTCCGCTATGCGGAATCGGAGGTCACCGGGATGGAGGGGACCCGTACCACCCTGAAATGGACGGCAGATTCCCTGACGGTGATCCGGCACGGCCGTTATGAACATCGGCAGCAGTACGAACGGGGCCGGAACAGTACGTTTCAATACAGGACCCCGTATTTTACTGTACCCATGACGGTGTTCACCCGCAGCCTGGCCATTGACCGGCAGGAACACAGCTGGAAGGTGCGGCTGCTCTACGATCTGGAAATGGACGATCAGCCCAGCGGAAGTATTTGTTTACGAATTGAAATCGAGGAGGAAAAAATCAGTGGACATGAAGAATGTACTGGCGGAAGCGGTAACAGCAGCCGTCCGGAAGGCCATTGAGGCAGGCAAGCTGCCCCAGGGCGAACTGGCACCGGTGGTATTGACCGTACCGCCCCAGAAATCTTTTGGCGATTTCGCCAGCAATTTTGCGCTGCAGGCGGCCCGGAATTTCCATTGTGCACCCCGGGTAATCGCCGGAGCCGTCCAGGAATTCCTGGATTGCCCTCAGGTGGATAAAGTGGAAATCGCCGGTCCCGGATTTTTGAACTTCTATCTGAAAGAGGACTGGCTGGCTGCCGCTTTGAAGGCGATTGTGGACAAAGGGGAAAACTACGGCAACCTGCCGGCGAAGAAAGGCGAAAAGATCCAGATCGAGTACGTGAGCGCCAACCCCACCGGTCCGCTGCATGTGGGCCATGGCCGGGGAGCGGCTGTGGGCAGTGCCCTGGCCAACCTGATGAAGGCCGCCGGGTATGATGTGACCCGGGAATACTACATCAACGATGCCGGCAACCAGATGCACAACCTGGCTCTGTCCGTGAATGCCCGGTACCTGGAACTGTTCGATATCCCCTGCGAATTCCCGGAAAACGGCTACCATGGGGAAGACATCAAGGTGACCGCCCGGCGGATCAAGGCCAAATACGGCGACAAATTCATCCACATGCCGGAAGAACAGCGCCTGGAACAGTTCCAGACCATTGCCAAGGAAGAGAAGCTGGCGGCCCTGAAGGAAGACCTGGAAGCGTTCAACTGTGAATTCGATGTGTGGTTCAGTGAACAGACCCTCCACGATGCCAACAAGATCAACCAGGTGGTGGATGAACTCCAGGAAAAAGGGTATGTATACGAAAAAGAGGGAGCCAAGTGGTTCAAATCCACAGCCTTCGGAGACGATAAAGACCGGGTGGTGATCCGGGACAACGGAGTATCCACGTATTTTGCTGCGGATATCGCTTACCACCAGAACAAATTCCAGCGGGGCTTTGACCGGGTGATCAACCTGTGGGGGGCCGATCATCACGGGTACATCCCCCGGGTGAAGGCAGCCATGCAGGCCCTGGGCTATGATCCTGAACGGCTGGAAGTGCTGATCCTCCAGATGGTTGCCCTGTACCGGAACGGCCAGCTGGTGAAGATGAGCAAGCGGACGGGCAAAAGCGTCACGCTGAACGAACTGATCGAGGAAGTGGGCACCGATGCGGCCCGGTTCTTCTTCATCCTGCGGAGCATGGACAGCCAGCTGGATTTCGACCTGACCCTGGCCACGGAACATTCCAATGACAACCCGGTGTACTATGTACAGTATGCCCATGCCCGGATCTGCAGCATCCTGCGGCAGCTGGAGGAAGCCAAGGTAGCCCTGGACAAGGACTGCGACCTGACCGTCCTGAAGGAACCCATCGAAATCGATCTGATCAAGAAACTCAATGAATACGAGGAGCTGATCGAAACGGCGGCAGCCGAGCGGGCTCCCCATAAGATCGCCCATTATGTGTACGACCTGGCCGGACTGTTCCATTCGTTCTACAACCAGTGCCGTGTCCTGGGCGTGGATCCTGCCGTACAGCAGGCTCGTCTGGTATTGATTACAGCTGTGGGCAATACCTTGCGCCATGGTTTGAAGATCCTGGGTGTCAGCGCTCCGGACCATATGTAAGTGTAAGTTAGGCGAAAGCCAAAAAGGGAGGAAGAAAATGACCAAGTATATTTTTGTAACGGGCGGCGTGGTATCGTCTTTGGGTAAAGGGATTACGGCGGCTTCTCTGGGACGGCTGCTGAAGAGCAGAGGCTATAAGGTCACCATCCAGAAATTCGATCCGTACATCAACATCGATCCCGGTACCATGAGCCCCTACCAGCACGGCGAAGTGTTCGTCACCGATGACGGTGCCGAAACGGACCTGGATCTGGGCCATTATGAACGGTTCATCGACATCAGCCTGACCCGGAACTCCAACGTGACTGCCGGCCGGATCTACCAGTCGGTGATCAACAAGGAACGCCGCGGTGACTATCTGGGCCGTACCGTACAGGTCATTCCTCATATCACCAATGAAATCAAGGAACGGGTTTACCGGGTCGGCCGGGAAGAAAATGCGGATTTCGTGATCACTGAAATCGGCGGTACCGTGGGGGATATTGAATCCGAACCGTTCATGGAAGCCATCCGTCAGGTGAAGAAGGATGTGGGCCGTAATGATGTGCTGTACATCCATGTGACTCTGGTACCCTTCATCGCTGCTGCCGGTGAACTGAAAACGAAACCCACCCAGCACAGTGTGAAGGAACTGCGCAGCATCGGCATCACTCCGGATATCCTGGTCTGCCGCAGTGAAAAAGAAATCAGCAAGGAAATGCGGGAAAAGATCTCCATGTTCTGCGATGTGGATGCGGACGCTGTGTTCCAGTCCATCACAGCTCCCAGCATCTATGAAGTCCCCATGCTGCTGGAAGACCAGGGCATGGATAAAGTGGTGCTGCGGAAACTGGGCATGGAAGACAAGCCGAAGGATATGGCGGCCTGGCATGCCATGGTGAAGAAGATCCTGGCTCCCCACGACAAGAAATCCACCATTGCTGTGGTGGGCAAATACGTGGAACTGCCCGATGCTTACATCAGCATCGTGGAAGCCCTGAAACACGCCAGCTATTTCCATGACGCCGATGTGGACATTGAATACATCAATGCTTCGGATCTGGAAGATCCCAATGTGGATTTTGCCAAGATCTTCAAGGGCGTGGACGGCATCCTGGTGCCCGGCGGCTTCGGCGACCGGGGCATTGAAGGCATGATCCGTGCCATCCAGTATGCCCGGGAAAACAAGATCCCCTTCTTCGGGATCTGCCTGGGGATGCAGTGCGCTGTCATCGAATATGCCCGGGATATGTGCGGCATGGCCAAAGCCAACTCCACGGAATTCAACGAAGCCACTCCGTACCCTGTAATCTATCTGATGCCGGAACAGATGAGCGTGGAAATCAAGGGCGGCACCATGCGGCTGGGGGCCTATCCCTGCAAGCTGGTTCCCGGGACCCTGGCTTACCAGGCTTATGGCACCGAGATGATCAGCGAACGGCATCGTCATCGTTATGAAGTGAACAACGAACTGCGGGACGAACTGTTCAGCCACGGTCTGGTACTGGGCGGCACCCTGCCCAACGGCAAACTGGTAGAAATGGTGGAACTGCCCACGGATGTACATCCCTGGTTCATGGGCGTACAGTTCCATCCGGAACTGAAATCCCGTCCCACCAATCCCCATCCTCTGTTCAAGGCCTTCATTGCTGCAGCCTTGAAGTATCATAACCATTGATTTCTGGATGAATAGCAGGTACAATGAAAGGGCAATGAAAATTGCCGAACTAATGGGAGGCGTAGTGAATGAATAGAGAATTATCCATGGAATTTGTCCGCGTAACGGAAGCTGCCGCCATTGCCAGCGGCCGCGGCGTTGGCCTGGGCGATAAGAACGGCATTGACCAGCTGGCAGTGGATGCCATGCGGAAAATGTTCGACACCGTGAACATCAGCGGCACGGTGGTCATCGGCGAAGGGGAAATGGACGAAGCCCCGATGCTGTATATCGGTGAACATGTAGGGGCCGGCGGTCCGGAAGTGGATATCGCTGTGGACCCTGTAGAAGGGACCAACCTGGTGGCCAAGGGCCAGAACGGCGCCATTGCCGTTATCGCCATTGCTCCCAAAGGATGCCTGCTCCATGCTCCTGATATGTACATGGATAAAATCGCTGTCGGCCCTCGTGCCAAGGGCTGCATCAACATCGACGATCCTGTGGGCGTGAACCTGGAACGGGTTGCCAAAGCCATGAACCGGAAAGTGAACGACCTGGTTGTGGTAGCGCTGGACCGTCCCCGTCACCGCAAGATCATTGAAGAAGTCCGTGCAGCAGGTGCCCGGATCCGTCTGATCAGCGACGGCGATGTGAACCCCATCATCGAAACCGGCCTGGAAGGGTCCGGTGTGCATATGTACATCGGCCGGGGCGGCGCTCCGGAAGGCGTGCTGGCTGCCTGCGGGCTGAAATGCCTGGGCGGCGATATGCAGGCCCGTCTGGTTCCGGAAAACGAAGACCAGGTGGAACGGTGCCGCAAGATGGGTATCGAAGATACCAAGAAGATCCTGACCATCGATGATCTGGTCAAGGGCGATGATGCCATGTTCACCGCAACGGCCATCACCAACTGCGACAACCTGCGGGGTGTCAACTACTTCGGCAATGGTGCCCGGACCGATACCATTTCCATGCGGTATTCCACCGGCACTGTCCGGTTCGTGGATGCCGTACATACCTTCAACCGGGACGACATCAACGTCAAACTGTAAAAGACAAGAACGGAATAGCAGCAAAACAACCGAAAGCCCCAAGCGGCTTTCGGTTTTGCTTGTTATCTGACATGTGAGAAGAAATCTATGGCAAATGAACTGACAAAATTACTGCTTCAGGAAAAGAACGTACAGGAAGCAGGGGAGCTGTGGAAGAAATCCACAGGCCCTGTGAATCTGACCGGCCTTACCGCATCGGTGAAAGCCGGCTTTTTGTGTGCCCTGCAGGAACTGACGAAGGCGGCTCCGCCGCTCATCCTGCTGACGGTGAACCGGGAGACCATCCGCGGCCTGCGCCGGGAACTGGCTTATTTCTATCCGGATCTGGCCATGCGGGAACTGTACCCGGCCAGCCTGATCCATGGCCAGGTGGATACACGCAACGAACAGGTACTGGCTGAACGGGCTGCTGCCCTGGAGATGATCTATAAAAAAGAAGAGGGCGTCATCTTTGTTACAGCGGAGGCGGCTATCCAGAAGCTGCCCCAGCCGGAAAGCCTGGTGCGGGAGAACATCAAACTGGCTCCCAACCAGGAAATCGAGCAGGCCCAGGTGGTGGAGAAACTGGTGAAGGCCGGCTACGAACGGACGGAACAGGTGGATACTCTGGGCCAGCTGGCGGTGCGGGGGGACATCCTGGATGTCTTTCCCATCAATGGCAAGGACCCCGTGCGGATTGAATGGTTCGACAATACCATCGATGTGGTGAAACGGTTCGATCTGGATACCCAGCGCAGTACCGGCACCCTGAAACAGGTGGCCATCATGCCATTGGCAATGGAAAGCCAGGAAGCTGATGCCTCCCTGTTCCAGTATTTTTCTCCGGATCAGCTGGTGATCATGGACGAACCTGCCGGGTTCTTTGAGGAATGCAAAAAGAGCTATGGGGACAACCGGGAATTCGCTGATCAGCTGCTGGATCAGGAAACCATGCTCCGACAGGCAGGGGAAATCCACTGCCTTTTGGTCAGCGATCTGGGCCATCCCCATTTTCCGGAGGCGCCCAAGCTCCATGTACAGGTGCGGGCCATGGCACCCTACAACAAGAATACGGACCTGCTCCAGAAAGACCTGAAGGGCTGGCTGGATAAGGGAATCCATCCCCTGATCATGATGGGCACGGCGGATAAGGCAGCCGGACTGGCGGAAAGCCTGAAGGGAAACGGTCTGGATATGGAATACCGGAACAAACCGCCGCTTTTGCCTGAAAAAGGCGGAGTGGTATTCGCCGGCAGCCTGACCAACGGTTTCTATTTCTGGGATCAGTCCTGGCTGCTGATCACCGAAAGCGATATCTTCGGCATGCAGAAGAAGCGCCGGCTGGCCAGGCAGAAAGGCAAGGGGCCGGCTCTGAATTATTTTTCCGACATCAAAGTGGGAGATTATGTGGTCCACGACGTACAGGGCATCGGCCGGTATATGGGTGTGGAAACCATCGAAATCGACGGCGTCCACCGGGATTACCTGCAGCTGCAGTACGCCAAGGGAGACAAGCTCCATGTGCCCGTGGAACAGGTGAGCCTGCTCCACAAATATGTGGGAAACGAGGGCACGCCGCCCAGGCTGTCCAACATGGGCCGCAAGGACTGGCAGAAGGCCACGAAGAAGGCACAGAAGGCCATTACCATCCTGGCTACGGAACTGCTGCGGCTGTACGCCCAGCGGAAGATCACGCCGGGCCATGCCTTTGCACCGGATACCCACTGGCAGAAGGAATTCGAGGCCAGTTTCCCCTTTGAGGAGACTCCGGACCAGCTGAAGGCCATCGCCGAAATCAAGGCGGATATGGAAAAGCCCGTGCCCATGGAACGGCTGCTCTGCGGCGACGTGGGGTACGGCAAGACGGAAGTAGCCATCCGGGCGGCTTTCAAGGCGGTCATGGACGGCAAACAGGTGGCGGTACTGGCACCGACTACGGTACTGGCCCAGCAGCATCTGCTTACTTTCAGCCAGCGCATGGGTTCCTTTGGCGTGCGGGTGGAGATGCTCAGCCGGTTCCGTACCCCCAAACAGCAGAAAGAGATCATGGACCGACTGGCCGAAGGCAAGATCGATGTGCTCATCGGTACCCACCGGATCCTGAATCCGGATGTGGAATTCCATGACCTGGGGCTTTTGATCATTGATGAAGAACAGCGCTTTGGCGTGGCCCAGAAAGAAAAAATCAAGCAGCGCAGTGCAGGCATCGATGTGCTGACCCTGTCGGCTACGCCCATTCCCCGGACTCTGCATCTGGCTCTGGTGAAGGGGCGGGATATGAGCATCATCGAATCTCCTCCGGAGGACCGGCTGCCGGTGGAAACCTATGTGGCCGAATACGATGATGGCATGGTACGGGAAGCCCTGGAGCGGGAAATCCGCCGGGGCGGCCGGATCTACTATGTGCACAACCGTATCGAGGGACTGACCCGGATTGCCGCGCATCTGCGGGAACTGGTACCGGGCATCACCATCGGCGTGGCCCACGGGCGCATGACGGAAGATGAGCTGGAAGACGTGATGCTGGGCTTCTACCATGGGGATTTCGACGTGCTCCTGTGTACCACTATCATCGAAAACGGACTGGACGTGCCCCTGGCCAACACCATCATCATCGACGGGGCCGAGAATTTCGGCCTGTCCCAGCTGTACCAGATGCGGGGACGGGTAGGCCGTTCCTCCCGGCTGGCTTATGCCTACTTCCTGTACAAGAAGGACCGGGTGCTCAGCGAAGTGGCGCAGAAACGGCTGCAGGCCATCCGGGACTTTACGGAACTGGGCGCCGGGTTCAAGATTGCCATGCGGGATCTGGAAATCCGCGGTGCCGGCAACCTGCTGGGCGCCGAACAGCACGGCCAGATTGCCGGTGTGGGCTTCGATTTGTACTGCCGGCTGCTGGAAAAGACCATCAACACCCTGCAGAACGGAGGCAACCCGGACGAACCGGTGGTGCCGGATCCGGTCATCGAAATGAAACTGGACGCCTACATCCCCGATGGCTACATCGACAATCCCCGGTACAAACTGGAACTGTACCATCGCTTTGGGGATATGAAATATGAAGACCGGAACGATCTGATGGACGAAATCATCGACCGGTTCGGCAATCCTCCTCAGCAGGTGGTGAACCTGTGGCGGGTGGCAGCGTTGCGGGATCTGTGCCGGAAGCTGAAAATCACTGGCGTATCCGTGCGGCCCGGTGAGATCCGGCTGACCTTTGATCCCCACAGCAAGGCCAACCCGGATGTACTCCAGGCGCTCATCCGGGAATACGTCCCCCGGGCCATGCTGAAGATGGGACCTCAGCCCCAGTTCATTCTGAAGACCCGCGGCCTGAAGGAAGAACCCCTGCAGTGGCTGGAAAAGAACGTTCCGCGTATGGTATAATCCGGGGAGTGTGTTAGTGATTAGTGGCTAGTGGGTAAGACATTGCCTGCGGAGCAGATATTGCGTTCAAAACAAATTTGGCGAAATTTGTTTCCATCGGCCAGAGACATCAAAAAGGAGGTTTCCATGGCTGACCGCTTTATGAAAGGGACATTGATCCTGACGGCCGCCGGACTGCTGGTGAAAATCCTGGGATCTGTGAACCGGATCCTGCTTTCCCGGCTGCTGGGCGGGGAAGGGATCGGGCTGTATCAGATTGCCTATCCTCTGTACCTGCTGCTGGTGGCCCTGTCCTCCGCCGGAGTTCCGGCGGCCATGTCCATCCTGATTTCCCGACGGGCAGCGGCAAATGACCGGAAAGGGGCCCGGCGCATCCTGGGCATCTCGGCCGGACTCATGGCCCTGGCAGGAGTGGCCTTTGCAGCTCTGGCCTGGGTGCTGGTGCCCTGGCTCATCGATGGGGGCATCGTCAAGGACGGACGGGCCCAGATGGCCATGTTGGCGCTGGTGCCTGCCATCGGCCTTTCCATTCCTGTAGCCTGCTTCAGGGGATATTTCCAGGGTTTCCAGGAAATGACGCCTACAGCCGTTTCCCAGATCTTGGAGCAGTTTACCAGGGTGGTTTCCATGGTGGTGCTGGCCTGGCTGCTGCTGCCACAGGGCCTGGCCATGGGCGCGGCCGGGGCGGCTTTCGGGGCTGTGCCCGGGGCGGTGGCCAGCCTGGGCATCCTGCTCTGGTTCTATTACCGGCAGCAGAAGCGCTGGCACCAGGAGAACCTGTGCCAGGGGCCTGCACAGCAGCTGTCACTGGCCTCTACAGCCTGGCAGCTGGTTTCCCTGGCTCTGCCGGTGACATGTGCCAATCTGATGGTGCCCGTGGTCAGTGGTATCGAGATGATCCTGGTGCCTGACCGCCTGCTGGCAGCGGGCTTTACGGTGGCCGCTTCCACCCGGGGGCTGGGCTACCTTTCCGGTATGGCCATGCCCCTGGTCAATATGGGGACCATCCCCACCAATTCCCTGGCGGCCTCTGTGGTTCCGGCCGTGGCGGAAGCCAAGGCCAAAGGCCGGCGGGATGTACTGGAAAACAAGACGAAACGGGCTTTCCGCTTCTTCCTGCTATTGAATGTACCGGCGGCTGTGGGGGTGTACCTGCTGGGTACGCCCATTTCCCAGGTGCTGTACGGCACCCGGTTCGCCGGACCGGTCATTACGGCCCTGGCTCCGGCCATCCTGTTCCTAGGGCTTCACCAGGTATCCACGGCTCTGCTCCAGGGTCTGGGGCATACCCGGGTTCCGATGTGCAACATGCTGCTGAGCCTGCTGGTGAAGGTAGGGTTCCTGTGGACGTTGACGGCCATCCCGGCTTATAACATCAGGGGTGCAGCCTGGGCTACCGATGCCAATCTGGCGGCTGCCGGCCTGGCCAATCTGGGCTTCCTGTATTACACCGACCGGCTGACCCTGCCCTGGAAGAATCTGGGCCGCATCATCCTGTCCGCAGCCGTCATGGGTGTGGCCGTGTATGTCCTGGGTCCGGTAGTCAGCAGTTTCCTGCCAGGCAGGATCCTGTGGCTCATGGCCGAAGTGGTACTGGGGGCCGGAGTGTACGGGACGATGCTGGTGTTGACCCGGGAGCTGCGGATTTCTGATTTCAAAAGAAGATAAAGGGCCAGAGACGACTGTGGAATCTTCCCTACAGCCCATGATAAAGGAGACAACCATGAAAATACTCCATGAAAAAGGCATCCATAAAAAGGGGGTCCTGGATCTGCGGCCTCTAATCGAGCTGGTGCGGGTGCTGCGGGAACCGGGGGGCTGTCCCTGGGACCGGGTGCAGACCCATACCACCATGCGTCGCGAACTGGTGGAAGAAGTCTACGAAATGTTGGAAGCCATTGACGACAGCGATGTGGCCGGCATGCGGGAGGAAATGGGGGATGTGCTCCTCCAGGTGGTGTTCCACGCCCGGCTGGCAGAAGAAGACGGGCTGTTCACCATGCAGGACGTCATCGATGATGTGGTGAAGAAGCTGGTACACCGTCATCCCCATGTGTTTGGGGATACAAAGGTCAGCGGTGCTGGTGAGGTGATGCAGAACTGGGAAACCCTGAAGGCCCAGGAAAAGACCGAACGGACCCATGTGCTGGATGGCATCGCCAAGGGCCTTCCTGCGCTCATGCGGGCCTACAAGCTCAGTGCCAAAGCCGCAAAAACCGGTTTTGACTGGCCAGATGCGGCTTCTGCCTGGGATAAGGTGAAAGAGGAAGAAAAGGAGCTCCAGGAGGCGGCAGCAGCTTCTGACAGGAATCATACGGAAGAGGAGCTGGGCGACCTGTTCTTCGCCCTGGCCGTGTACACCCGCAAACTGGATCTGGAACCGGAAACCACCCTGAACCGGGCCAACAACAAGTTCCAGAAACGGTTCGAAGCCTTGGAAGCCAGGGTGAAAGCTGATGGGAAGGACTGGAAAGATCTTTCCCTGGAAGACCTGGAAAATCGCTGGAAACAGGCCAAAAATGTTACAGAACACCCTTGACAATCCCCCGAAACCCTGTTCCCATGCGGGTTTTTCAAGATTTTCGCAAAAAAAAGCGTGCAATTTTCCAATGTTTGTGCTAATATGACCATAGTCAGGCGCCACAACGTAGGCGCAATACCTATTTAGGAGGATTTTCTTATGAACAAAAGTGAATTGATCTCTGAAGTTGCGTCTAAAACCGCACTGCCCAAAAAAGATGCTGAAAAAGCTGTTAACGCCTTCATCGATACGGTAAAAGAAGCTGTTGCCAATAAAGACAAAGTACAACTGATCGGATTCGGTACTTTCGAAGCTCGTGTGCGCAACGCCCGCAACGGGAAGAATCCTCGCACTGGTGAAACCATTAAAATCGCAGAAGCCAACGTTCCTGCTTTCAAAGCTGGCAAGGCTTTCAAGGATGCCGTAAACAAATAAGAGGCAGACTCCGCAACCTGATGCCCCGGCATCAGGTTGCTTTTTTATCCAGGCAGCAAGGCTGATATTGTCGCAAGATGGAAGGGCAAGCCTATGAATTCCAAAGACAAGACACAGAAACGCTTCCTGATCCTGGTCCTGTTCTGCTGCCTGCCCCTGATCGGCAGTGCAGTCCATCAGGGCTACCGGATTTTCCAGATCCACCAGGAAAGCGTACGGACTGAAAAAAAAGTCGAACAGCTGAAAAAAGAAAATGCCGCCCTGGCGGAAGAGAAAGACAACCTGGGCGATCTGAAATATATCGAAAAAGTGGCTCGGGATGAGCACAATATGGTGGGGAAAGACGAAATCCCCCTGTTCATGGTAAAAAACAACCAGGGTTCCAAATAGGGATCCTGGTTGTTTTTGATGTAAGGCCTGTTATTTTCTTACAGTGTATGGCGAAAGAGCTTATCCTTCTTTTCCGAATACCTTTTCTTTCAATGCTTTTCCCGTCCTGGTCACGGCCAGACCGCCGCCGGCAGTTTCCTTCAGGCTGGCAGGCAGGGCGTTGCCCACGGCCTGCATGGCTTCGATGCATTCATCCACAGGGATGCAGGCGTGGATCCCTGCCAGGGCCATATCGGCTGCAGAGAAGGCGATGACCACACCGCTGGCGTTCCGTTTGATGCAGGGGATTTCCACCAGTCCGGCCACCGGGTCGCATACTAGTCCCAGCTGGTTGGCGATGGCCATGGCACAGGCATCGGCGGCCTGTCGGGGTGTCCCTCCGGCCAGTTCCACCAGAGCGGCTGCCGCCATCCCGGAGGCGCTGCCACATTCGGCCTGGCAGCCACCCTGGGCGCCGGCGATACAGGCATTCTGGGCGATGACCATCCCGAAGGCACCGGCGGTGAAGATGGACATGATCACATCTTTCCGATCGGCACCTTTTTCTTCCAGCATGGTCAGCAGGCATCCTGGCAGGATACCGCAGCTGCCGGCGGTAGGGGTGGCTACGATGCGCCCCATGGAGGCGTTGCAGCCGGCTACGGACAGGGCCCGGGCAATGGCGTGGTCGATGAAGGTGCCGGCCAGACCGCCGCCGGTCCGCTTCACGTACTCATTCATCTTCCAGCCTTCACCGCCGGTGAGACCGGAAGTGGACCGCTGATCCTTCTGGGAGCCGAATTTCACAGCATCGCTCATCACGTCCAGATCCGTGGACATTTTATCGAACAGTTCCTCCGGCTGCTGTTCCAGGGCTTCTGCCTGGTCGGCCAGCACCAGTTCACTGATTTTTTTGCCGCTTTTTTCGGCGGCTTCTACAAGTTCTGCAATGGAAGAATAGCTAAACATGGGACCCTCCTTAAATGGCACGGATCAGGATTACATTGGTGACGTTCTGCACGGAACGGATATCGTCGATCATCCCTGTGGGAGGCATGCCGTCGATTTCGATGGTCATCATGGCGATACCGCCTTTGACCGGACGGGACAGCTTGAAGTTGCCGATGTTCACGTCCTTGTATTTCTGCCACATGATGTTGGTCACTGCGGCGATGACACCCGGACGGTCGTAGTGGGGCACCAGGATGGTGTTGTGCTCGCCGGTAAAGTCCACTTTCATGCCGTTGATGTAGTCCACCCGGATGTTGCCGCCGCCGATGCTGGCGCCCTGTACCGTGCACTTGGTGCCATTTACGCCGGTCACTATGATCCGGGCCGTGTTGGGATGGGTGTTGGGGATATCTTTCGGGATGAAATGATAGGTGATGTCTTCCTTGTCCGCAATCTTGAAGATGCTGCGGATCTCGGAGGAATAACTGTGGTAGCCCAGTACGCCGGCCAGGAGAGCCCGGTCGGTGCCGTGTCCCTTGTAGGTGCGGGCGAAAGAACCGGACAGTTCCACCGTCACATCCTGGGGCTTTTCGTTATTCATGACCTTGTTGGCAACCCGTCCCAACCGGCAGGCACCGGCCGTATGGGAGCTGGAAGGACCGATCATCACCGGTCCGATGATATCGAATATATTCATGATATACCTCCTAAAAGGGAATAGAAAAACGCTCTGCTCTTTTCCTTGGCTTCCTGGCAATCGAATCTTTCTATGTCAGAAAGGATAGCAACGAAAGGGAGTTTATGTCAAGTCTTCGCTGCAGGGATGAAAGAAGGTTGGAGAAAAGAGCAGAGCGTTTTCAGCAGGAATTATTTCTTGATCCAGGTCTTGTAGATCTTGTCCACGACAATGGCAATGGCGTTATCCCCGGATACGTTGCAGGCAGTCCCGAAGGAATCCTGGGTGATATACAGAGCAACCATCAGAGCGCAGATGGGGCCGTTGGGATCGCCCGGGCCTTTGCCGAAAATCATCCACAGGAAGGGCAGGGCTGTCATGATGGAGCCACCGGGGGCACCGGGAGAAGCCACCATGGCAACGCCCAGGGTCATGATGAAGGGTACGACCGTGCCCAGGTGGATGGGAATCTGGTACATCAGGCAGACCGCCGTGGCACAGGCAGTAATGGTGATCATGGAACCGCACATATGGATGTTGGCGCACAGCGGAATTACAAAGTTACGGATCTGTTCACAGACTCCATCCGCTTTGGAGCATTCCAGGTTGACAGGGATGGTGGCGGCGGAAGACTGGGTCCCCAGGGCAGTGGTGTAGCCGGGAATCTGGTTCTTCATCAGCGTGAAGGGGTTTTTGCCGCTGAAGGAGCCGGCCACCATGAATTGTACGAACAACAGAAGCAGATGCATGGCGATGACCACCAGGAAAACTTTCCACAATACACTCAGGATGACGAAGGTCTTGCCGGAACGGGTCATGTCCACGAAGGTACCGCAGATGTACAGCGGGAGCAGGGGGACGATGGCGTGGGTCAGGACCTGGTCGATGATGGCAGAGAAATCCTTGAAGCAGTTATACAGGGTATCCCCGATGGTCTTGCCCCGCAGGGAAGACAGGCACAGGCCGATGATGAAAGCAAGTACCACGGCGGAGATGGTGTCAAGGATGGGCGGGATGGTGATGGTGAAGAACGGCGGCAGGCTCTTGCCCGCAGTCTTGGCCAGTTCGTCAAGGATCCCGGAGTTGATGAAGGACGGGAACAGGTTGTCAGCTACGAAGAAGGAGAAGGTACCGCCCACCAGGGTGGAACCGTAAGCAATGCAGGCGGTGATCAGCAGCAGTTTGCCGGCGCCCTGGCTCAGGTCGGCGATGCCCATGGTCACGTAGGCCAGGATCATCATGGGAATGACGAATTTCAAGAAGTTACTGAAGATACCGGATAAGGTAACGACGGTGCGGCATACATCTTCGGGCAGATACTGTCCGATCAGGATACCAATGATGATGGCAATGATAATTTTTGGTACAAGACCGAGTTTCATGAAAATAAACCTCCCCTGAAATTGCAAACCTGTTTCCCGCCGGCTGGGAACAGCACGTTTGACTTTTCTGTGTATTCAGTGTACTATGGGTGCAGGCATAAATCAAATTAATAAACTCGATTCAATCGATGAATTTTTTTGATAATTGAAAGGAAAAACTGGCAAAATGGAACTAAGACAGCTAAAGAGCTTTCTGAAAATTATGGAAGTGCAAAGTTTTTCCGGTGCTGCAAAGGAAATGGGATACTCACAGTCCGCTCTGAGTGTACAAATACATTCTCTGGAGCAGGAACTGGGGGTGAAGCTGTTTGACCGGATGGGCAGACAGGTGACCTTGACGCCCCCCGGACAGGAACTGGCCCGGAGAGCCCAGCCCATCCTCCAGGAAGTGGACGAACTGGAGGGGGTCATGCATGACCGGCCGCCGGCAGCGGCCCTGCGGCTGGGCATGATCGAAAGCCTGTGCAAGGCCCGGATGCCTCAGATGGTGGATTATGTATCCCGGCACTATCCCCAGCTCCACATTACCATCACCATCGATTCTCCCAGCGTGCTGCTGGACGCCATGAACCACAATAAGGTGGACCTGGTATATGTACTGGACAAACCCTTATATGATGTGAAGTGGGTAAAAGTGTTCCAGCGCCGGGAGAACATCGTGTTCGTTTCCTCCATCGATTCGCCTCTGGCGGCCCGGAAGGACATCCCCCTGGAGGAGGTGATCCGCCAGCCCTTCTTCCTGACGGAAAAGGCGGACAATTACCGGCTGAGCCTGGATCAGCACCTGGCGGCCCGGCAGCTGGTCCTGGATCCTTTATTGGAAGTGAGCGACACCGGATTCATCCTGGATATGGTCCAGCGGAACCTGGGGCTTTCCTTCCTGCCCCAGTATGTGGTAGAAAACAGTATCTACCGGGAACGGCTGCAGGTACTCAGTGTAAAGGATTTCCGCATGTATATGTACCGCCAGCTGTTCTACCACAAAGACAAATGGCTGACCCAGGCCATGAAACTGTTCCTTGCCATGGCGGCCGGCTCGGAGAGCAGGGGACGGGGCGGGATCCGCCGGGAATTTGCCGGAAAAAATGCGCTGACCCTTGCACCGGATAGGGGAGTGTGATATAATTGTCAAGCGTTAATGTCGGGATATATTAATGCAAGTTTGAGAAAGAGGTGTGTAAAGAATGAAAAAAGGAATTCATCCTAACTACGGTGAATGCACCGTAATTTGTGGCTGCGGGAATACATTCAAAACTGGTAGTGTGAAAAAGGAACTGCGCGTGGACGTTTGCTCCAAGTGCCATCCTTTCTTCACTGGCAAACAGCGTGATATGAGCGCTCAGGGCCGGATCCAGAAATTCAACAAACGGTACGGCAAAGACGCAAAATAAAAAAAGCGCACGGAAAAGGAGTGACTTGCAGACGCTGCAGCACTCCTTTTGTTGTATCTGAAAGTGGATAAAGGAGCGTGTATGGGACAAAAATTGAGTGTCGGTGGCCAGGCGGTCATCGAGGGCGTGATGATGCGGGGACCGGGGAAGATCGCCGTGGCAGTGCGCAAACCCAACGGGGAGATCACGGTGGACCTGAAGCCTGCCGGCAGTATCAGTGACCGGTATCCCATCCTGAAGAAACCCTTCCTGCGGGGGGTGGTTTCTCTGGTGGAATCCCTGATCTACGGCATGAAGGCCCTGTCGTTCTCAGCCCAGGCCTCCGGCGAAGAAGAAGAGGAAAAAATGAGCAGCCTGGAACTGGCCGGGACCATTGCCTTTTCCGTGGGGCTGGCCATCCTGCTGTTTGTGGTGCTGCCCACAGGAGCCATGAAACTGCTCCAGAATACGGGAGTGAGTCCGGTGGTGCTGAATCTGTGCGAAGGATGCCTGCGTCTTGGCATTTTCCTGCTCTATATCTGGGGCATCTCCCGGCAGAAGGACATCCAGCGGGTGTTCCAGTATCACGGAGCAGAGCACAAGACCATCTATACCTATGAACACGGCCTGCCTCTGCGGGTGGAGAATGTGCGGCCCTTTTCCACGCTGCACCCTCGCTGTGGCACCAATTTCCTGATGATCGTCATGCTCATCAGCATCTTCATCTTTACGTTCCTGGGCTGGCCCAGCCTGTGGGAGCGGATCCTTTCCCGGATCCTGCTCATGCCGGTGGTGGCAGGCATCAGTTACGAAATCATCCGATTTGCCGGGAAACACATGGACAAGCCCTGGGTACGGACCGCCATCCTGCCCGGTCTGGCCCTGCAGAAACTGACCACCCGGCAGCCGGACGACGACCAGATCGAGGTGGCCATCGCTTCCCTGAAAGCGGTGCTGCCGCCGGAAGAAATTATTGAATAATGGGGAATCGATATGTTTGAGAATATGGATAAACTGCAGGACCTGGAGGACAAGTACCTGGATCTGGAAGCCAAGATCAGCGATCCGGAGATCATTGCCCGTCAGGATGAATGGCAGAAATATACCAAGGCCCATTCCAAGCTGACGGAGATCGTCACGGTCTACCGGGAATACAAGAAACTGGCGGAATCCTGGAAGGAAGACCAGGAAATCATCAAAGCCAAAGAAGACCCGGAACTGGCCGCCATGGCTGAAGAGGAGCTGAAGGAACTCCAGCCTCAGATTGAGGATTACGAAAACCGGCTTACCATCCTGCTGCTGCCCAGGGACCCCAACGATGAGAAGAACATCATCATGGAAATCCGGGCTGGGGCCGGCGGCGATGAAGCTGCCCTGTTCGCCGGGGACCTGTTCCGCATGTACACCCGCTATGCCGAACAGAAGGGCTGGAAGGTGGAACTGATGGACTCCAGTCCTACCGGGCTGGGCGGCTTCAAGGAAGTGGTGTTTATGGTAAGCGGCACCGATGTGTACAGCCACATGAAATTCGAAAGCGGCGTGCACCGTGTGCAGCGTGTGCCGGAAACGGAAGCCCAGGGACGGGTGCATACCTCCACGGTGACGGTGGCTGTCATGCCGGAAGCCCAGGAAGTGGACGTGGACCTGAACATGAACGATGTCCGGGTGGACTACTATCGGGCCAGCGGTGCCGGCGGTCAGCACGTCAACAAAACGTCCTCCGCTGTGCGCATGACCCATCTGCCCACGGGCATCGTGGTCCAATGCCAGAACGAGCGGAGCCAGCTCCAGAACCGGGAAAAATGCATGCAGATGCTGCGGGCACGGCTTTATGAGATGGAAACGGAAAAACAGCAGGAAGCCCTGGATGCAGACCGGAAGAGCCAGGTGGGGACCGGTGACCGGAGCGAACGGATCCGGACCTACAACTATCCACAGGGACGGGTTACCGATCACCGGATTGGCCTTACCCTGCACAAACTGACGGATATCATCAACGGAGACCTGGACGAGCTGCTGGAGGCGCTTATGAACGCCGAGCAGGTCAAGAAGCTGCAGCAGGTGAAATAAATGCAGGAACAGAAGATGGTTTGGACCATTTTGAAGATTCTGGACTGGACCCGGCAGTACTTCGCATCCAAAGGCGTGGAAAACCCGCGCCTGGATGCAGAAGTGCTGCTTTGCGCTGTACTCCACAAGAGCCGGATTCAGCTGTATACCAATTTCGATGAGCCCCTGCAGGAAAACGAACTGGAGCAGTACCGGACCTACGTGGCCCGGCGGGCGGCCAGGGAACCGGTGGCTTACATCTTGGGAAAAAAGGGATTCATGGACTACGAGTTCAAGGTGACGAAGGATACTTTGATCCCCCGACCGGAAACGGAACTTCTGGTGGAGAACCTGATCAGACTCAACAGGGAGAAGGGGCCCCGTCGGATCCTGGACATCGGCTGCGGCAGCGGGGCTGTCATCGATTCTTTGCTGGGGGAACTGCCGGAAGCCACCGGGATGGCTGTGGATATCAGCCCCGGTGCCGTGGTGGTGACCCGGGAGAATGCGGAAGCCATCGGGGTGGCGGACCGGCTGGAGACAGTGGTCTCTGACCTGTTTGCCAATGTACCGAAGGAACCCAAATTCCAGGTAGTAGTTTCCAACCCGCCCTATATCCCGGAAGGAGATCTGGCAGGGCTGCAGCCGGAAGTACAGCAGGAACCCCGGAGCGCCCTGGACGGCGGAAAAGATGGCCTGGATTTTTACCGGAGGATCCTTGAGGATATCTGGCAGGTGCTGGATCCCAAAGGCATGGTGGCCTTCGAGATCGGCATCCATGAAGGCAGGCCGGTGGCGGAACTGTGCCGGAAGGCCGGCTTCGATTGTGTGAAAGTCTGCAGAGACTATGGCGATGTGGAGCGGATGGTCTTTGCCGGGAAAGGGGATTCGGACTATGGTCACGAAATATTGGAAATTAAAGAACGATGAACCGCTGGAACCTCAGCTGGAGCAGGCAGCCCGGTTGATGCGGGAAGGCGAAGTGGTGGCGTTTCCTACGGAAACCGTATACGGCCTGGGGGCTGACGGCCTGAACGGGGATGCCTGCAGGAAAATCTTTGCAGCCAAGGGGCGGCCGGCGGATAATCCGCTGATCCTCCACATCAGCGAGATGGAAGAAATCGAGCCGCTGACTTCCGGGCTGTCGCCCATGGCGAAAAAACTGATGGCGGCGTTCTGGCCCGGCCCTATGACCCTGATCGTCCCCAAGTCTTCCATTATCCCGGAAGTGGTGACGGCGGGCCAGGAAACAGTGGCCGTGCGGTTTCCCAGCAACAAGGTGGCCAGGGAACTGATCCATCTGGCCGGGCGGCCCATTGCGGCGCCTTCTGCCAACAAGAGCGGCAAACCAAGCCCCACCAACGCACAGGATGTGCTCCAGGACATGGACGGCATTATCGGTGGCGTACTGGACGGCGGCAGCTGTGACATCGGGGTGGAGAGTACCATCATCGATACCACCGGTCCCGTGCCGGTGATCCTTCGTCCGGGCGGCATCACCGAAGAGATGATCCAGGAGGTCATGGGGGATGTGAAGCTGGATCCGGGGCTGGTGCGCCCCGACCAGAAACCCAAGGCTCCGGGGATGAAATACCGGCATTATGCACCCAAGGCCCCCATGTACCTGATGGAAGGAGCGGAAGCCGGCCTGGGCGTGATCCGGGCGGCCATCCTGGCGGAAGCCAGCGGCCTGAAGGTGGGGGTGCTGGCCCTGGATGAAACCATCAAACATCTGCCCCGGGTGCATCCCAACATGGTGATCTGTGACGCAGGCCATGATCTGGCCTCCCTGGCAGAGAATCTGTACACGGAACTGCGGGAATTCGACCGGCAGCAGGTGGATGTGATTCTGGGCGAAGGGGTGAGTACCCACGACCTGGGGCTGGCCATCATGAACCGGATGCGCAAGAGCGCCGGCCACAACATCCTGGTGTATGAAAACGGATTGTATCGTCTTCAAAGCGGCCAGGCACCGGAGTTTCTGAAAGCGATGCTGGTATGAAAAAAGGGAGTCGACGTACAAGGTGCGCCGACTCCCTTTTTGTGATACAATAATCATGATATGCGGTAATGCATTTGCATGAAAACAAGGGGGCCAACGTATAATGAAAATCATGATCGGCTGTGATCACGGCGGTTTTGAATTGAAACAGGTTCTGATCAAATACCTTCAGGACAAAGGGTATGAAGTGGAAGATGCCGGGTCCTACACTCCTGACCGGGTGGACTATCCGGATTATGCCCAAAAAGTGGGCGAGGCTGTGGCTGCCGGCAAGGCGGACCAGGGTATCCTGATCTGCGGTACCGGTCTGGGCATGAGCATCGCTGCCAATAAGATCCACGGCATCCGGGCGGCCGTCTGCGGCGACTGCTACAGCGCTGAAAAAGCCCGGGAACACAACAACGCCAACATCCTGTGCCTGGGTGCACGGGTCCTGGGCTCCGGTCTGGCGGAACAGATCGTGGATGCCTATCTGGGAGCTTCCTTCCTGGGCAGCTATCATACCCAGCGGGTAGCCAAGATCATGGCACTGGAAAAATAACAAAGCAGGTGATTGTATGAGCGAATCCATCGATCTGGAGAAAATCGCACAGGAAATCGCGGAAGATGCGGAAGAACTGATCGGCGTGGCCCAGGCCAGACCCGGCCAGGTCTTTGTGGTGGGCTGCAGCAGCAGCGAGGTGCTGGGCAACAGGATTGGCACCGGCGGCTCCATGAAACTGGCCAAGGTGCTGTATACCACCCTGCACAAGGTTTGCCGCAAACACAAACTGATCCTGGCCGCTCAGTGCTGCGAGCACCTGAACCGGGCACTGGTGGTGGACCGGAAGGCCATGGAGAAATTCGGCTGGCAGCAGGTTACCGTACGGCCTGTCGAACATGCCGGCGGCGCTTTTGCGGCCAACGCCTATAATGAGCTGAAAAACCCGGTTGTGGTGGAAGAAATCCAGGCTGACCTGGGACTGGATATCGGCCAGACCCTGATCGGCATGCACCTGAAACGGGTGGCCGTTCCGGTGCGGCTGTCCCGGAAGAAACTGGGCAATGCCATCCTTACGGCAGCACGTACCCGTCCGCCTCTCATCGGGGGAGAACGGGCCGTCTACAAATAATAAAGTTTCCGGCTGATCCCGCGGAACAATCCATTGGAGGAGGAACGACATGAATCAACAACCTTTGAATCAGACTGATCCTCAGGTAGCGGCAGCTATCGGAGAAGAACTGGGAAGACAGCGTCATAAGATCGAACTGATTGCTTCGGAGAACTTTGTCTCTCCGGCTGTGATGCAGGCTATGGGGACTGTCCTCACCAACAAATATGCGGAAGGGTATCCCGGCCACCGTTATTACGGCGGTTGTGAATTCGTGGATAAAGTGGAAGAACTGGCCCGGCAGAGAGCCTGCGAGCTGTTCGGTGCGGAACACGCCAATGTACAGCCTCACTGCGGTGCCAATGCCAACCTGGCTGCTTTCTTCGCCTTTGTGAAACCCGGCGATACGGTCATGGGCATGAATCTGTCTGAAGGCGGTCACCTGTCCCACGGATCCCCGGTCAATATCTCCGGGAAGTACTTCCATATCGTTCCCTACGGTGTGGATCCGGAAACGGAACGGATCGACTATGACAAACTGGAAAAGATTGCCAAAGAATGCCAGCCCAAGATGATCATCGGCGGTGCCAGCGCCTATCCCCGGATCATCGATTTCGAACGGATGGCTGCCATCGCCCATGGAGTGGGTGCTGTCCTGATGATCGACATGGCCCACATTGCCGGACTGGTGGCTGCCGGGCTGCATCCCAGCCCCGTTCCCTATGCGGATGTGGTGACTACCACCACCCATAAGACCCTGCGCGGGCCCCGCGGCGGCATGATCCTGTGCCCGGAAAAGTATGCCAAACAGGTTGACAAGGCTGTATTCCCCGGCACCCAGGGCGGTCCTCTGATGCACATCATCGCTGCCAAAGCGGTGGCACTGGGTGAAGCTCTGAAACCGGAATTCAAGGAATACCAGAAACAGATCATCAAAAACGCTGCTGCCATGGCGGATGAACTGACGAAGCAGGGCCTGCGGCTGGTTTCCGGCGGTACCGATAACCATCTGGTGCTGGTGGATACCCGCTCCAAGAACCTGACCGGTAAGGATGCGGAACACATGCTGGATGCCATCGGCATCACCTGCAACAAGAACACCATCCCCAACGATCCGGAAAGCCCGTTTGTGACCAGCGGTATCCGTCTGGGCGCTCCCGCTGCCACTACCCGTGGCTTCAAGGAAGACGACTTCCGGGAAGTGGCCAGGATCATCGGCCTGGTACTGAGCAATCCCGGCAAAGAAGAAGCCCAGAAAGAAGCAGCTGCCCGGGTAGCTGCCCTGTGTGAAAAATATCCTCTGTATCCGAATCTGTAATTGGGAAAGGAGCCCGAAAACTCATGCAAGTCCATGTTGTGAACCATCCCCTGATCAAAGAGAAGATGACCCATTTGCGTGACCAGAAGACCCAGCCCCGGAATTTCCGGCGCCTGCTGGACGAAATCGCCCAGCTGCTGCTGTTCGAAGTGACCCGGGATCTGCCTCTGCGGGAAACCAAGGTGACCACACCTCTGGCGGAAACCACCGGGTATGAACTGGATGTGAGCGGTATCACCGTAGTGCCTATCCTGCGGGCCGGCCTGGGCTTCCTGGATGCAGTGCTGGACCTGATTCCCGAAGCACGGGTGGGCCATATCGGCCTGACCCGGGATGAGGAGACCCTGGAACCCATCAAATATTATTGCAAGATTCCCAAGGACAAGGATGCGGAGATCATCCTGATCGACCCCATGCTGGCTACCGGCGGCAGTGCCGCTGCAGCCCTGAGCATGCTGAAGGAAGACGGTTACAAGCACTTCCGCTTCATGTGCCTGGTAGCCGCACCGGAGGGAGTGGAACTGGTGAACCGGGAACATCCGGATGTGCCTATCTATACGGCAGCTCTGGATGACCATCTGAATGAACATGGCTATATTGTACCGGGTCTGGGCGATGCCGGGGACCGGGTATTCGGAACGGTGGAATGAAAAATGGACAGACCCGATTGGGATAGTTACTTTATGGAAATCGCCGAGGTGGTTTCCAAACGGTCTACCTGCCTGAGACGGAAGGTGGGCGCTGTACTGGTGAAAGACCGGCAGATCCTGGCCACCGGGTATAACGGGACCCCCAAGGGCTTGCCCCACTGCGAGGAAGTGGGCTGCCTGCGGGAGAAACTCCATGTACCCAGCGGACAGAACCATGAACTGTGCCGGGGTATCCATGCGGAACAGAACGCAGTGATCCAGGCGGCGGTCAACGGGGTATCCACCCAGGGGGCTACGCTGTATTGTACCCATCAGCCCTGTGTGGTGTGCTCCAAAATCCTGATCAATGCCGGGATCAAACGGATCGTCTACGCCCATCCCTATCCGGACAAACTGGCCCAGGAAATGCTCCACAGCGATACAGCTTTGCAGCTGGAAGAATTCCATAAGAAATAAGAAAAAAGCGGCTGCCGCAAGGTAGTCGCTTTTTTGTCATACGCCATTATGAATATATAGCCCGTTGGACGGCCTGGGTCCGGACATCCCTGCGGCCTTACGACGATGGTCAGACTGCAATCTCTATGCAGTGATCGCTTTCAGCAGCTGTTCCACATTTCCCGTATCATACTCGATCTGTTCTGACCAGCGGCGGGCGGCTTCCAGGGGGTCGCCGGTGAGTGCAGCCTCCATGAAGATATACTGTGTGTTCTGGCGGGCGTAGATAGCCACGGATGTGAGGCCGTATTCCTCCAGCTTGTCCAGTTGCCGGTACAGGATGAAGTGATAAATCCGATCGAACAAGGCTTTGTCATAGTGACTGCAGTAATCCCGCTGCCGGGTTGCCAGAAGGGGAATCTGTCCCGCCAGGTGCTGCATCTCGTCCGTCCAGGCTTCATCGATAGGCTCCGTAGCGGACAGCTTCTTCAGGATGTCTTTGGTTTCTTTTTCCGTCAGGATGGGCTGGAAATGGCAGACCATTTTGGGAACGGGACCCCAGCCCATATCTTCCAGCAGTTCCGGCAGGGTATAGCGCTTGTCCGTATCCTCATCCCGGAACCGGATGGGCCCCTTTACTCTGCCCAGGATTTCACAGGTTTCCTCGCAGCATAATCCGGTGCCGCACAGGGTATAGTCCTCGATTTCGTCGTCCACATGGGTGAAGAACCGGGGATGGACGGCACAGATGTCACACAGGGCATCGTCACCCAGCTCCTTCACTACCTGGCACAGGCCATCCGGCTCCAGGAGGGGGCAAAAGCCCCTGTCGTTCAGTTTAAAATGCCAGCCTTCACCATTTTTTTCCATGGAAGACCGCAGCTTGTCGCCCAGGGGACCTTCCAGGTGCTGGTAATAGTCTGCCGTATCGTCATCGATGTCGATGATCCACACCTGGCAGCAGGTGTGCCTGCAGGCGCCTCCCTTGCAGTGGAAATCGTTGAACCCGTCCGGGATCAGGGAAATCATAAACCCAGCCTCTTTTCGTATGTGATAAAAAATATTATATCATGAAAAATCACTGCACCTTCCCGAAAACATTGGAATTTTCTTGACGATATATGGTAAAATATAAGCTAGTGAATTGTGAGTCACGGCTTGTTTTTTACGGAAACAGCCAGAGAAGTACGAGGGGATTTGTAATGATCAAGAGAGAAAAAACTGCCTTGGAAGCGGAGTTCCATCCGTATAAGACGCGCACAGGGGGTGCTACCGTTACGGTGTTCGTACCGTACGATTGTCAGAACCACTGCCCTTTCTGTGTCAATAAAGAAGAATATGCCGATACTACCGGCTTTTCCCTGGAAGCCATCTGCCACAGCATTGAAGTCATGGACAGGATGACTCCTTACTGCGATTTCGTGTTCACCGGGGGCGAGCCTTTGGCCAACCTGAAGAGCCTGCAGGTGATGCTGGATAAAGTGTCGCCCACCCATCACATCTACATCAATACAACCCTGCCGGTGAATGCCCACCAGACCGAAGACGAGCTCCTGGCCTTTTTGCATCACAATGCCGGCAAGATCAGCTGTCTGAACATTTCCCGCCACATGCAGCATTATGTGGAAGAATCCAACGATGACCTGCTGGCCAAACTGCCGGTGCGATTCCGGATCAACTGTGTGCTGTATAAGAAATATCCCCGGGAACAGCTGATTCCGTTCATGGAACGATTCCGGAAGGTCCATGCACCTTCCATCCAGTTTCGGTTCGATTACACGGAGACTACGCCGGAAAACCTGTACGATGAGCCCCATGACCAGATCTTGAAGGATCTGAAGCAGGTGGCCTGCTATACGGGCCTGGATGGCTGCCGGATGCGCTGCGGGTTCCATTTCAAGTACAAGGACCTGGAACTGGTGTACCACAAAACCCTGCCCTACAGTACCATTGTGGAAAAAGATCCGGAAGACGGCAAGGTCTACGCCATCCTGTACGATATCCTGATCAAGCAGAATGGCCGGATCGATTCCGACTGGGATGGCACGGTGATGGACCTGGATGCCTACGCCCGCTGCAAATTCGAACCCTACGATCTGAAGTGGCTGGAACGGGTATCCCGGAAACAGATCGAAGAGGAAAAAGAAGAGCTGCTGCAGACTGAACCCTGCACGGCCATGTAAAGAACAGATCAAGGGGACTGTGGAATCATCCTCCGCAGCTTCCGTGTTTTGCCAGCATCAGCTGGTCTCCATCGGTTAGTGACGGGGTGTGAGAAAACTTTTTTCACACACCCTTCTTTTTTGTTATAATGGAAGAAATCTGTAGAAAAGTAGAAGGGAAGGATTTTTATGAAACTGGAAGACGTACGAAAAAAAATCGATGCCATTGATCCCCAGCTGCGGAAGCTGCTGATGGAGCGGATGGACTGCTCCAAACTGGTGGCTGAGGCCAAACAGGCTGCCGGCGAAACCAACATCTACCGGGCTGACCGGGAACAGGCCATCCTGCAGCGGCTGAGCCAGGGCGTGCCGGAAGATCGCAAACCTGAATATCTGGCTGTGGTCCGCAAGATCATGGAAACCAGCCGCATGTACCAGTACGGCATGCTGTTCGACTGGAATCCCCAGTTGTTTGCCGACCTGGCCAAGGGTGTCCAGATCAAATCCGACGGTACCCGGGTGGTGGTGCGCCTGACCCGTCCTGACCAGCCCAATGCCATGAGCAGCATCCTGAACATGGTGGGGGACTATGGCTACAACATGCAGTACATGGAACTGCTGAGCTTCAACCGTCCTGACAGGACCGTTACTTTCGACCTGACCATCCTGGGCAATCTCAGTGAGACCAATATGCAGAAACTTATGTTCCAGCTGTCCAAAGAAAGCCAGGATTTCAAGATTCTGGCCTGTGAGTAAGGAGGGGCCATGAGTAAATCCACGAAAGATCTGCTCTGGCTGGTGATCTCCCTGGCAGCCGGATTTGCTGTGCGGCTGCTGCCGGCGCCTGCGCCTCTGACTCCCGAAGGCTTGGCGGTGCTGGGTATTTTCCTCAGTTCCCTGCTCATGTGGATCACCATTTCCATCGACTGGCCCAGTCTGATCACCATTTTCCTGCTGGGTTTTCTGCCCCATCTCGGCTTTGCAGGCACCTTGAAGGGGACTTTTGGGAACACCACCGTAGCCTTCCTGCTGTTTACCTTCATGCTGGTGTATCCGCTGTCCAAGACCCATTTTGTCCGGCGCTGCACGGTGACCTTCATTACCAATGCCATTGCCCGGCGGGGCCCCTGGTCCTTTGTCAGCTTCCTGTTCTTCGCTGTCACGTTCATGGGCCTGTTTATTTCGCCCTCCGTGCTGTTCGTGGCCTTCATGCCCTTCCTGGAGGACATCTTCCAGGTGCTGGAACTGAAGAAGGGGAGCCCTTCTGCCAATATGATCATGCTGGGCACGGCCTTCTGCATCAGCCTGTCCTCGGGTATGACCGCTATCGGTCATGTGTGGCCCACCATGGCCATCGGCTACTACACAGCGGCTACCGGCCGGGATGTAAACCAGTTCCAGTATATGGCTATGGGCATCCCTACAGGGATTTTGCTGGTGGTCCTGCTGCTGCTGGTATTCAAATTCTTGTACCGTCCCGGCGACATCCATACCATTAATCCCCAGAAGGCCATGAGCCTGCGGGGGATGGTGCCCAAAGCGGATGCCCGGGAATGGATCATCCTGGGGACCATGGCGCTGGTGGTGCTGCTGTGGGTAGGACCCAGTCTGCTGAAGGGTGTCAACCCCGGTCTGTACAAGGTCATCAGCAAATGCACGACAGCCATGCCGCCTCTTCTGGGCTGCATCATCCTGTTCATCTGCCGGCACGATGGCAAGCCCATCATGGACTTTAAAGAAGTCATGACCAAGGGCGTTCTGTGGGCTTCCATCGTCATGACCGGCGCCGCTACCATGCTGGGTTCCGCTCTGACCCATAACGAGATGGGCATCAAGGCATGGCTCAGCGGGCTGCTGGCACCGGTAGCCAGTGGCCTGCCTGTGCTGGGACTGCTTCTGTTCTTCTTTGCCTGGTGCGTACTGGAAACCAACTTCTCTTCCAACATCGTCACAACCACCGTGGTCAGCGCCGTGGCCCTGTCCGTGTGCCAGGCACTGCCTGCCGGGACCATTTCCGTGGGTGCCGTAGTGTGTCTGATCGGGTTCGGTGCAGGCATCTGCAACATGACTCCGGCCGGTCAGTCCACCATCAATACGGTGGCCATCGGGTCCGGCTGGACCAGTGCCCGGGATATGTTCGTATGGGGCGGCGTGTTCGCCGTACTGGCCATTCTGGCTATGACCTTCGTGGGCTACCCCATTGGGCATCTGATTTTGGGGTGATCATTCCATGCATATCCGTCGAATTTGCTGTACGCTGCTCGTTCTGCTGGGCCTGTCCCTGGTAAAGACCGGGGCAGGGCAGCCGCTTCCAGGGGCTGAAGCTGTTGCGGCAGCCCAGGCCCATGATCATCATGAACTGGCGGTAAGCCTGCGCCAGCTTGTGCAGCAGGATGATGCTCAGTATTCCGTTTATGTGGATTTCCTGGACGGTTCCCGGTCCCTGCTTTTTCAGAATCAGCAGGTCCGGTCCGCCAGCATGATCAAGGTGTTCATCCTGGCCACTGCCATGGAGAAAGAAGCCGATGGGCAGCTGGACGAGAGCCATGAACTGGTGCTGCGGGATAATATGAAAGTGGGCGGTGCCGGGTCCCTGTGCGGCTGGGAGGATGGCAGCCGGATCACCATCAGGCAGTTGCTGTATAAGATGATTACGGAAAGTGACAATACGGCTGCCAATATGCTGATCGACTATCTGGGTATGGGGCGGATCAACCAGTATATCCAGCAGCACGGGTACACCCAGACGAAACTCCAGCGGAAGATGATGGATACGGAAGCAGTGCGGGAGGGACGGGAAAATCTGACCAGTGCCCGTGATCTGGGTATCTTCTTCAGCCGGCTGTACCACAGGCAGTGCGTCAGACCGGACCTGGACCAGAAGATGATCGATATCCTGCTGGATCAGGAGGATACGGATGTACTGCCGGCCGCCTGTCCGGGCAGCCGGGTGGCCCACAAGACCGGCGAGCTGGACCATCTGTACCACGACGGAGGCATCGTGTACGGGCCCGGTCACAACCGGGTCATCGTCATTTTGACCGAAAACCAGGATGATGCCGGTCTGACGCTGAAGCTCATGAAAGAGATTGCGGCCAGGGCGGAGAAATAACGAATGACTGATTTTCCAGATGGCTTTCTTCTGGATTCCTTTATAAAATTTGCTAAAATTAGAAAGAAACCAAAGGAATCTTTCTAATTTTAGCTTTTTTTATAAAGAAAGAAGGAAAATCGGATGTCCTATCTTTCTCTGTACAAACTGTATTACCAGAATCCAGCCGATTATGAAGCAATTTACCAGAAACGTTTCACTTCTCCTTGATGACCTGTGCCGACAGCTGATTGCCCGGGCATTTGACGAGAACACTGGAGCTGCTCCGGCAGGAACTGAGGATGCTGCAGAAAGACAGAGCATGGCTCAAAGAGAAGAATATTCAAGATGCAGTTGCCTCTTCCCTTACGGAACTGCTGCTGGAAGCCACTCTCTTCGGCGGGGAGGGACTGACCATGGAACAGCTCTGTGAACAGAGCGGAAAGAGCCGGATGACCGTCCAGAAGCGGCTGGATGCATTGCCGGAGGGCATCCTTACCAGAGAAAAGAATGGCAAAGCCTGGGTTTATAAGATTGCCAGAGAAACAAGATAGAGTATAATACCCATAGAACTTTTTCATCAGCCATGCAATGGGAGGGATATCCTGTGTTTTGTATGAATTGTGGAACCAAATTGCCGGATAATGCTAAATTCTGTTTCAACTGCGGAGCGAAAATGCCGGAAATGCCAGGAAATGCACCGACGGCTCCGGTACCGACCAAGCCTGCACCGTCAGCCGCCGAAAATTCACAGCTGGATGAGCCAGAAGTGGAGAGCAGACATTTCACTATTTTGGGACAGTATGAGGTCAATCTGCCCTGGGCTACAGCCCTGCAGAACCAGCTTTGGAAGCCGTTCAATGCAGAAGGGACAAAAGCGGCTTTCAGCGTAAAATATCGAGTCCAGGATCTGATCAGGGACAAGGGCGTGGAAGACCCGGTAGATTTTTCTTCCCAACTGCTGGATGTCTGCATTTCGGTCTGCGATCCCCTGTTTGAACATGCAGTGGATCTGCTGAATGAGTATGGAATCGATTATGTGGCAAAAGATGACTTATGGGAAAAATTATCCCCCAATGTGGCGGCAACGGAGCTGATGCAGGCCTGGCAGGAGGATAAAGAAGCCATTGCACAGTATAGAGATTCCCTGGTACAGGAAAAACAGGCTGACAAGGCGAACTGGCAGGGCGGCGGTTTCGGCGTCACCGGGGCAATCAAGGGGGCTATCGAGGCCAGGATGCTGAATTCTGTCCAGGATGCTTTCAGTTCTCTGGGACGCACCATTACGGGCAATACGTATTCGGGCCGACTGAAACGTTTCATCGCCGACCGTGGCAGCAAACGGGATTACCCGGAAATGGCCTGTGATTTCATCGACCAGATCTGCCGTCTTGATCTGTTCAATGAGGTCTGGCATATCCTGAACGAAAATGGGAAAATGCCGGAATGCGAGTATGAAACGGAGAAAGCACGCAGCAAACAGAAAAACCTGGTGGAACGATATGCGGCTCATAAAATCACCCGGGAACAGCTGATGGAAGGTTTTTGTGAATGTCTGGAAATTACCGGAGATGCAAACGACGTCTATCAGAATCTGCTGATTGTATCCCCTGATGCCGGACCGGATGTATTCCGGATGGCAGAAGCGGATGGGGGAGCTTTGGCACTGGCACTCTGGGTCTGGAACCGGTATCAGAACCAGGATAAGGTACGGAGCTTCCAGTTCCCGGACTGGGTCCCCGCCAATATCCGGAAGGTATTCTATCCGGTCATCCAGCCGGATATGTTGCTGGCACTGTTCATCCAGCTGCGAGATATGCCGGAGCACTTCTCTCCGGAAACCGGACGGACAGCGGTTGCACTGACAGCGGGGACGTATACTCTCCCGGACTTTATTGAGCATGTCGAGCTCTGGGGTATGGATCCCCAGGTGGAAGTGACCTGGGACGGAGCCAGAACCAGGGACTGGTCCGCACAGGATGTCCATTTCCATCTGGTGGGTTTTCAACGGGATGCAAAGGAATGGGCTGACCAGCAGAAGAAAATTGACCTGCAGCAGGCACGGGAAGCTATGGCCGCCGGCGACCAGGAAACGGCTTTGGAAGCTTTTAGCAGGGCTCAGGAATGGGGAAGCGCTGAGGCGGCATACCAGGCCGGGCTGCTCTATCAGCAGCAGGGGAATCTGGAAGCTGCGGAATGGGCTTTTGCAGAAGGGGCTGTCCTGGGCAGTGGCGACGCTGCCTGGCAGCAGGTGCTGTTGTTGAAACAGATGAATAACGGGAAGCAGAGCCCTGTCTATTTAAAAATGGCTGCAGAAGCCGGGAAAAAGCTGGAGGCGCAGGGAAAATACGAAGAAGCCATTCGCTGGTACGAAAAAGAAGCAGCCGAGAAGGACGGTACTGCCTGTCTTTATCTAGGACGGCTGGCGGAAAACGGTAAAGGCATGGAAAAGAATGAAGCCAAAGCCTTGGAATGGTACGAAAAGGCCCTGGATTACGGCTGTGTTGAAGCAAAAGAAGCGCTGCTCGAATTGTCCTGCCGGAAGGCGGAAAGCGCAAAAGCGAAGGCCGGGAGCGCAACTGGAGAAGAGGCCCTGCAGGCAAGGATGGAAGCTCTGGAGGATTACCGGAAGGCATGGAAACAGGGTCGGGCAGAGGCTGCCGATTCCATGATTGCTCTGGAGCTGGAGCAGGGCAAAGCGTACTGTGAAGCCCGGCAGGAAGAGAAAGCCCTTCCCCTGTACGAAGAAGCAGTGGAGCTGGGGAGTACGGACGCCATTCTGGAGGCAGGAAGGCTTTGCGGGAATCCGGGCCTGAAGACCTACAATTTCCCGGCTGCCAGACGCTGGTACCAGAAGGCCATCCAGGAGGCCTCACAGCCGGAATCTGTCCGGAAAGAATGGGATGTCTGCAAGGCAAAGGTACCGCTGCCTGATCGGGTAGCCTGTCTGGTGGCTGCAATCCCCCTGGAAATCAATGATACATTTTACTATGGAATTGGCAAGCTGGACGGCCCTCTGGAAAACGCAATGAAGGCTTATGGCAATGCAGAGGGCGTCGATGCCAGCCAGGTTGTCCTGCTCTGTGATGCTTCTCATTCTTTCCTGTGGGGAAAGGGAAAGACGGGACTCCTGATCACCAGGGACGGGATGTTGTACAGTTCCCGGGGCCTGCGGGTTTCTCTGGGGATACTGCCTCCTCTGATCTATGATGAAAATGCGCAGCTGGTGGAACCGGACTCCGGCACTGTTGTGTTGAAATTCTTCAATCAGGACAAGGATGATAAGGCTTTCTGCGACCTGCTGAACGAAATCGTCCTGGTTTCCAAAGCAGCGCAGGAACAGGAGCCGCCCGCAGGTGGAAACGCCCATTGTCCCCAATGCGGTGCTCTGGTAAAGCCCGGGAGTAAGTTCTGCGGCCAATGTGGCTGTCAATTACAATAATATCCAAACGAGGTCTGCTATGGAATTTTTTATTTTCGTACTGTTATTGTCCGTCATTTCTTTCTGCGTGGTCATCCTTTGCTATGGCCTGGCACTGAAATTCTTCCACGGGTCCAAGGTGGCCCAGTGGATCATCACCCCTCTGGCCGTGGTGGGGTGGAACTTCCTGGTGATTACCGCTGGCGGCATTGCCCGGCCCATACTGGGAACCCTGCCCATTGTGGCCGTGGCAGGTATGCTCCTCTATGCCAAATTCAAGTACAGCGAGCCAGCGCCCACTCCTATGGAACTGGCCAGAAAGCAGAACGGACAGAAAATGAAATCCCATAAGGCGATCCAGAAGCACCCCAAGCGGGAAACAGGACGCAATTCAAAAAAATCGAAAAAATAAGAAGGGATTTCCCCCTCTGAAAGCGAATACATTCTATAAAGGAATATGGAGGAGGGATGATATGATGTTCCAAAAAATCTTAGTACCGGTGGATGGGTCCGAAACTTCCTGGAAGGCCCTGGAAACTGCCAGGTCCCTGGCTGAAAAGTACGAAGGCAGCTTGATTGTGACCAATGTGATGGTTCCATATGGGGCAGGCAATCTGCTGCAGATGTCCCTGGACCAGACCCTGATCGACCAGAATAACGCAGCCATGAAGAAGGCTGGTTATGCGACTTTGGATCTGGCCAAGGAAAAACTGGCCGGATACAAGGGAGAAGCAGAATATAAAGAAGCAATCGGCAACCCGGCCGAACAGATCCTGGAGCTGTGCAATGCTGAAAAGTGTGATACCATTGTCATTGGCAGCCGGGGCTTGAGCGGCGTGGAAGAATTTCTGCTGGGCAGCGTCAGCAGCAAGGTTTCCCAATATGCAAAAGTGCCGGTGGTAGTAGTGAAATAGCGGAAGAAGAGGCTGTGAAGGAATCGTTCACAGCCTCTTCTTATCTCTGGTTTCCAGATTCCGGCTGAAGGAATTCTTTCTGCGGGCATTTGTCTGGGGGAAAAAGCTGTCCAGTAAACGAATTAAAATTTTTTTTTATTCACAGCAGGAATTTACATTCTCTTGTCGAATACTATCAATAAGAATCAGAATACTGTAAAGTATCCCCTTGGAGGTGGTTGTATGTTTGAGAAAATCTTAGTACCGGTGGATGGGTCTGAAACGTCCTGGCGGGCTCTGGCAGAAGCCCGGGAACTGGCAGAAGCATTTAAAGGCGAACTGCTGGTGATCAACGTAATCCAGCCCTATAATAATTCAGCCATGTTGGTGGTGCCTCTGGATCAGGCAACCATCAACCAGGGCAACAACGAATTGACCAAAATCGGCAATAGCGTGCTGGATACTGCACGGGAAAAGCTGAAGGATTTCAAGGGCAAGAAGGATTTTGATCTGGAAGTGGGTCATCCTTCTGAACGGGTGCTGGCTGTCTGCAAGGAAAAGAAATGCACGGCCATCGTCATCGGCAGCCGGGGCCTGAGCGGCATTGCGGAATTCTTCCTGGGCAGTGTGAGCAGCAAGGTTTCCCAATACGCCGATGTCCCTGTACTGATCGTAAAATAACAGAGAGCGGATCCCTGGAAGCAAGGAGGAGAGCTTATGATCAACAAAATTTTGGTACCAGTGGATGGATCGAAGATTGCACTGCGGGCATTGGAATTTGCCATGGAAATCGGACGCAAATTTGCTTCCCAGATCCTGGTGGTCAACATTGATGTGCCCTACGATTTGAGCCGCATCAAACCTCCTCACAAGGACAAAAACGGCAACGTCATCCCGCCGGAAGTGACGGTGCCCACGCCAATCGAAGAAGCCAAGAAGGTGGCTGAGAAAGTTTCCTATACTGCCATCAGTTTCAAGAAAGTGGTGGACATCGACCCGGCTGAACGGATCTGCGCCGAAGCAGAAAAGGACGATGTAGACCTGATTGTCATGGGGAACCGGGGCATGGGTGTGCTGGCCGGGTTCTTCCTGGGCAGCGTCAGCACAAAAGTATCCCAGAGTGCCCATTGCCCGGTGACCATTGTAAAATAAGCAATCTTCTACCCGCCAAAAAAGGTGCCGCAACCGCGGCACCTTTTTTATTTCGTTAGTCTTGCTCTCGCCCGTTTGTGCAGTATCCAAAGGGCTCCCAGCAGCAGGATGATACCGCTGAGCAGAGTCAGGATCGCACTGCCGCCACTGAAACCGGCCACCAGATAGCTGACGAAACAGCAGGACGCTGCCAGGCATGCATAGGGAATCTGGGTACTCACATGCTGCATGTGGCTGCACCCGGCTCCGGAAGATGACAGGATGGTGGTGTCCGAAATGGGGGAGCAGTGGTCTCCGAATACAGAACCCGCCAGGGTAGCGGACAGGGTCACCGTCATGATTGCCGGCGTGGCACTCTGGCAGATGAATACGACGATGGGAATGAACAGCCCGAAGGTCCCCCAGGCTGTTCCGATGGAGAAGGAAAGGCCGGCGGCTACCAGGAATACGATGGCTGGCAGCAGTTCCATGGGCAGGTGGCTGGTCTGTACCAGCATGCCGATGTATTGGCCGGTGCCCAGGTATTTCTGGCACAGGGTGCCGATGGTCCAGGCCAGGGTCAGGATGATGTAGGCGGGTACCATGGTGTTGATGCCGGTGCCGATACTGTCCATGAACTGCCGGAATGTGAGCAGTTTCCGGGGCAGGAACAGGATGAAGGCTACGATCAGAGCCCAGAAGCTGCCCAGTACCAGGGAAGCCGAAGAGTTGCTGGCGCCGATGGCTTCCTGGAAGGTCAGGCCCTTTTCCCAGTAACCGCCGGTGTACAGCATGGCCAGGATGGTGAACACAATCAGGGCGCCGATGGGGATGAGCAGGTCCCATACCGTTCCTTTGCCGGTGGCAGCAGATTCGTCTTTTTCGAATTTCTTTTCAAGGGAGCCCAGTTCTCCTTTGTTTTCCGCTTTGAATTCGGCATCCGCCATGGGCCCGAATTCCAGGTCGCTGAAAGAAAGGATCAGTACCATCAGGATGCTCAGGATGGCATACATATTGTAGGGGATGGTGGCCAGGAACGCAGCCATTTCGTTGGGAAAGGCTCCTGTTTCATACAGAGTGGAGCCCACTGCTGCAGCCCAGCTGGAAACCGGAGCGATGATGCATACCGGGGCGGCGGTGGTATCGATGATGTAGGCCAGCTTGGCCCGGGACACTTTGTACTTATCTGTCACCGGTTTCATGACGGTGCCCACCGTGAGACAGTTGAAATAGTCATCGATGAAGATCAGCACGCCCAGCACGCTGGTTGCCAGTTCTGCGGCCCGTTTGCTCCTGATCTTCCGGGTGGCCCACTGGCCGTAGGCCTGGGAACCTCCGGCCTTGTTCACCACGGCTACCAGGGATCCCAGGAGGGCCAGGAACAGGATGATGTTGAATTTATCCGGGGTACCCACAGTCTTGGCCATGATTTCGAATGCCGAAAGGCTCATGGACACCAGACCGCCGCCGGAGGCCGCTGCATAGATCAGGCCGCCGGACAGGATACCCAGCATCAGAGAGGAAATGACTTCTTTGGTCAGCAGTGCCAGGGAAATGGCAATGATGGGTGGGAGGAGGGAAAGGATTCCTACGTCTACAGGTTGCATAATATTCTCCTTTATGATGTGCAGTTGTGTTGGACAAACACTTAAAAATCTGTATTATTTTATCATATTTTGTGAGGGAATTCACAACTTCTCTACAGTTTCTTGAAAAAATCCTGTACTATGTTATAGTAATGTCATAGAAAATCGAATGGGGGAGATGTGTATGGAAAATTTGTTTGCCTGGATCAACTCGGTCCTGCAGTTCGTGGGCCCATTGTCCGACTTCTTCTGGGACGTTCCTGCCATGTTCGGATGGTATAAAAATATCCCTCTTCTGGGAAGTTTTTCTTTTGCCATTATCGTGCTGGTGGGTTCGGGAATTTATTTTTCCCTGCGGCTCCATTTCATTCAATTGACGCATATGAAGCAGGCCATCCATATCCTGGCCCATCGGCGCAGTGCTGAAACGGGGATTTCGCCGCTGGCAGCCTTCATGCTCAGTTCCGCCATGCGGGTGGGCCCCGGGAATATCCTGGGGGTCACCGGTGCCATTTCTGTGGGCGGCCCTGGGGCGCTGTTCTGGATGTGGATTTCCGCCTTCTTTGGCATGGCTACCGCTTTTGTGGAAGCCACTCTGGCTCAGATTTTCAAGGAAAAACGGAAGGGAGAATTCGTAGGCGGTCTACCCTTCTACGGCCGGACGCTGCTTCATGGAAGCAAAAATGCAGGGATTTTCCTTTCCCTGCTGTATATTTTCTATGCCCTGGGCTGTCTGCCTGCCCAGGGGTTCAATGTGGTTTCCTCCGTTGGAGCCATGGGTTCCATGCTGAGCGGGGCTGAAATCCCTACCAAATCCGCTTTCTACTTCGGGACCGCTGCGGTGGTACTGATTAGCACTGCCATCCTGTCTTTCGGAGGCATCAGGAAAGTAACGAAGATTACCAACACCATGGTACCGGTGATGGCCGTGGTGTACGTGGTCACGACTATTTTGCTGATCGTGGCCAATGTGGATGCAGTACCTTTCTTCTTCAAGGCTGTGTTCGAAGGTGCCTTCAGGCCCGAAGCTTTCTTTGGCGGCGTGTTCGGTACTGTCCTGGTCCAGGGCGTGAAACGGGGGCTTATGAGCAACGAAGCCGGGCAGGGGACCATTACCATGTCCGCAGCGTCCGCTGATGATCATCATCCCTGCGAACAGGGCCTGCTGTCCGCTGCCGGGGTGTTCCTGGATACCCATATCATCTGCACCATGACCGGGTTCATCATCATCATGGCCCACAGCTGGCAGCAGCAGCCAGCTGCCTGGAAAGCTGCCGGAAAACTTCCCAAGTATCTGATGGCTGTTACCACCCTGACCCATACGCCCGGCCTGAACCTGCTGGTGACTTTGGCCCTGACCCTGTGCTTCTGCCTGTTCGCCTATACCTGCCTCATCGGCATGATCTCCTTTTCAGAAATCGCTTCTGCCCGGCTGAGCACCAATCCCAAAGTCATCGTCATCGTCCGGTGCCTGTGTCTGGCAGTGGCCACCTTCGGCGTACTGGTGAACATCGCCGGGTATGATCTGGGCAATCTGTGGGCCTTCTCCGACCTGGCCAATATCATTATGGTATACTGCAACATTCCGCTTCTGTACAAAGGATTTCAGTACGTGCTGAAGGCGAAAGAACACTTCGTCAGCGAAAGCACGGAACCTTTCGATAGCCAGAAGGTACTGGGCATCGATACGCCCTGCTGGCCGAAAAAGAAACAGGCATAAAAAAGACAGGCTGTGGAAAATGTTTTTTCACAGCCTGTCTTTTTGTTATCTTATTTTCCTTCTTTGATTTCCTTCAGCGCTTCAGCCATCCGTTTGACTCCTTCCACGATCCGGTCATCCGGCATGTTGGAGTAGTTGATGCGCATATGGCGGTCGTTCTTGGCGATGGGGTAGAAGAATTCGCCCAGCACCCCGGCCACATTCTTTTCGATGCATTTGTCAAATACTTTCCGGGCGCTGACGCCTTCCGGGAAGGTCAGCCACAGGAACAGGCCACCTTCCGGATGGGTCCAGGTGGTACCGTCCGTAAAGGTTTCCTTCATGGTGTTCAGCAGCAGATCCCGACGATGTTTGTACAGTTTGTTGATTTCCCGTACATGTTCATCCAGGCTGAATTCATCCATGTACCGGTCGATGATGGCCTGGTCGAAAGCGGAGGTATGCAGGTCAGCGCTTTGCTTTACCTTCACAAATTCCCTGATGATCGTTGTGGGAGCAGCCAGCCAGCCGATACGCAGACCCGGGCAGAAGGTCTTGGAGAAAGTCCCCATGGCCATGACCAGATCCCTGGTATCCATGCTCTGCAGGCTGGGCAGAGTTTCTCCTTCATACCGCAGTTCTCCGTAGGGGTTGTCTTCCAGCACAGGGATTTCATATTTGTTGACGACTTCCATGAACTGTTTCCGCCGTTCCAGGCTCCAGCAGATGCCGGTGGGGTTCTGGAAATCCGGGATCACGTAGATCAGTTTGACGTTCGGCGTAGTGGCCAGAATCTTGTCCAGTTCTTCCGGGATCATGCCTTTTTCATCGGTGGGAACTTCCTTGAATTCAGGCTGGTAGGCTTTGAAAGCATTGATGGCGGCCAGGTAGGTGGGGCTTTCCATCAGCACCACATCCCCCTTGTCCAAAAAAATCTTCCCGGCCATATCCAGGTTCTGCTGGGAACCGGTGGTGATCAGGATGTTGTCCATCGTCAGGTGCGTCTTGTAGTTGCGGTTGCTGCGGGCAGCAATCTTGGCCCGCAGGGTGGGACGGCCTTCCGTCGTAGCGTATTGCAGGACCTTCCGGCCTTCTGCTGCGCAGACTTCTGTACACACCTTGCTGATTTCATCCACCGGGAACAGCTCCGGTGCCGGCAGTCCGCCGGCAAAAGAAATCACTTCCGGGCGCTGGGTCACTTTCAGGATTTCCCGTACAGCTGAAGCCTGCATTCCGGACATCCGTTCTGCCAATTTGTATTCCATAAAAAAACCTCCCCAATTTCCCCGCAGAAGAGTCCTTTGCAGGGGTAAAAATCTGTCTAGATAAATGCTATCACCGGGTACGGAAACCCGTCAAGCACAGAAATTTCTGAGCGCGTATACAGAATACAATGACCTTTTAAGTGTTTCATTTGGTACAAAAACATTGTTTCCATATGTATGGTATAATAGTAAGAAATTGAAACACAGAAGCGCAATCTGAAACCAAGGATGGTGTATCATGAGTGAGAAATTCCTTCTGATTGACGGCAGCAGCCTGCTCCATCGGGCTTTCTTCGCCCTGCCGCCGCTGACCAACAAAGCGGGCGTCAATACCGGCGCTGTGTACGGCCTGTGCAACATGCTGCTGAAGCTGCTCCAGGAGATCCAGCCCAAGTATATGCTGGTGGCATTCGATAAATCCCGGAAAAGCTTCCGGACTGAAAAATTTGCCGAGTACAAGGGACAGCGGAAAGCCACGCCCCCGGAACTGAAAGAACAGTTCCCCCTGTCCATCGAACTGCTCCAGACCATGGGCATTCCCACTCTGGAGCTGGATAATTATGAAGCCGATGACATCATCGGTACTCTTTCTGCCGCTGCACCTGCTGATGTGGATGTGAAAATCGTCACTGGCGACCGGGATGAATTCCAGCTGATCAAGAGCAATGTGCAGGTGCTGTTTACCAAAAAGGGCATCTCCAACATCGCCGTGTACGATGAAAAAGCCTTCAGGGAAGAATACCAGGGGCTGGTGCCGAAACAGATCATCGACCTGAAGGGGCTCATGGGGGATACCAGCGACAATATCCCCGGGGTGCCCGGCGTAGGCCCCAAGACGGCCATGAAGCTGATCACTGCCTACCAGACTGTGGAAAATGTGCTGGACCATGCAGGCGAAGTAAAGGGCAAATCCCTCCAGGAAAAGCTGAAGACCTATAAGGAACAGTCCCTGCTGTCCAAAGACCTGGCCACCATCTGCCTGGAAGTGCCCATCGACAGGGCGTTGTCCGCTTATCCTCTCACCGGTCTTACGGCGGAAAGCCGCAGGATGATGCAGGAACTCCAGTTCAAGAATCTGTGGGACCGGTTCGTACCGGTGCTGGGTCTGGCGGAAGGTACAGAAGCTTCCGGATCCGATGATCCCATGGCCCTGTTCGGCGCTCCGGCTGCCGCGGAAACCTGGGAAACAGTGGACATCACCGATAATGCCCAGGCGGACAAGCTGCTGCAGGACATCTGGAATAAGGAACAGCCGGTGGCCCTGGCGTATACCACCAGCGGTCTTCTGCCCGGACTGGAACTGGATTCTGTGGATCTGGCCCTTGACGGCAAACACTACCATTTCCAGCCGGCCCTGGCTGGGAAGGCCATGCTGCTGGAAATGCTGGCTGATGCAGGAATCTCCAAAGTCATTGCCAGCCCCAAGGAACTGTACAAATATATGCTGGGGCAGAAAAGCATGCTCCGGGGTGTCACCGATGATCCGGCCTTGGCCGGCTATCTGTACGAACCGGGTGCCACCAGCTACAGCCTGACCAATTTGGGAGAAGAATTCCTGTCTGCAGCCAGCGGGGAAGGAGCCCAGGATACGGCGGCGCTGGGGCCGGTGCTCCGGAAAAAACTGGAAGAGCGGGGACTTACCGATCTGTATGAAAACATCGAACTGCCTCTGACCGAAAATCTGGCTGAGATGGAATTCAATGGAATCACCGTCGATCAGGCTATGCTGGATGAAGTCACGGACGAAATGAAGAAGAAGGTAAGTGCATTGGAACAGCAGGCCTGGGAACAGGGTGGAGAAGAGTTCAACTTGAATTCTCCCAAACAGCTGGGAGTGCTGCTGTTCGAAAAGCTGGGCCTGCCCATTATCAAGAAGACCAAGACCGGCTATTCCACGGACGTATCCGTGCTGGAAGCCCTTCAGGGCGAGCATCCCATCATCGAGACCCTGATCGCCTATCGTCAGCTGTCCAAGCTGCTGTCTACATACCTGTTGGGACTCCATCCTCTGATCAATCCCAACACCGGCCGCATCCACACCCATTTCAACCAGATGGCCACGGTTACCGGCCGGTTGTCCAGTACCGAACCAAACCTGCAGAACATCCCGACCCGGACGGAAGTGGGCAGGCGCATGCGGGAAATGTTCGTGCCTGGCGAGGGGTACGATCTTTTGATGAGCTGTGACTATTCCCAGGTGGAACTGCGGGTCATGGCCAGCATCGCCCAGGACGAGCTGCTGCTGGATTCCTTCCGGCACGGCCAGGATGTCCATGCCCGGACGGCCTCTGAAATTTTCGGGGTGCCTCTGGACCAGGTGACCCATTACATGCGCAGCAAGGCCAAGACTGTGAACTTCGGCATCATCTATGGCATCAGTGATTTCGGTCTGGCAAAGCAGCTGGGAGTTCCCCGCAGCGAAGCTGCCCAATATATTGAAAGCTATTTCGCCCGGTATACCGGTGTGAAGGCCTATATGGAACGGGAGAAGCAGAAAGCACGGGAACTGGGCTATGTAGAAACTTTATTTGGCCGGCGCCGGTATCTGCCGGATATCAAGGCCAGGAACTTCAACCGGCGCAGCTTTGCAGAACGCACCGCCATCAATACCCCTATCCAGGGTACGGCGGCGGACATCATCAAGATTGCTATGCTGAAAGTGGCCCAAAAACTAAAGGAAGCCGGGGTGAAGAGCCGGGTGCTGCTCCAGGTCCATGATGAACTGGTGCTGGAAGTGCCCGAAGAAGAAAAAGATCAGGTGGCGCAGATCGTCAAGACCACCATGGAACAGGCTGTGCCCCTGGAAGTGCCTCTGGTGGCGGATGTAGCTGTGGGCGAGAATTGGGCGAAAGCCAAATAGGAGGAGATTGTCATGCCGGAACTGCCGGAAGTGGAACAGGTACGTATCAGCCTGGCGCCCCATGTAGTGGGGCGGAAATTCACCGGGGTGCGGGTGGATGTACCCAAGATGGTACGTCATCCCGACGTGGAGAAATTCCGGAAGGCCCTGCTCGGTCGGGAAATCACCGGAGTGGGGCGCCGGGGCAAATACCTGCGGCTGGAACTGGACAACGGGAACTGGCTGCTGGTCCATCTGCGGATGACCGGGGCGCTGCTGGCAGTGAAGAAAGAGCTGCCGGAACCCCGGTTTACCCATCTGGTGTTCCAGCTGGACGGGCCGGAGAACCTGTATTTTACCGACATCCGGAAATTTGGGGTGGTGGCCCTGATCAATGGGGATGGGTACCAGGATAAGGGGTATACCTCCCTGGGACCGGAGCCTCTGGATGCCGAACTGACGCCCCTGTACCTGAGGGAAAAGGCACGGGGCCGGAGTACCATGCTGAAGGTATTCCTGCTGGACCAGAGCATCATCGCCGGGCTGGGGAATATCTATGCAGATGAGACCCTGTTTGCGGCCGGGGTGCGGCCTACCCGCCGGGTGAACCGGATCACCCGGAAAGAGTGGGAAACTCTGACGCTGGCCATGAAAGCGGTGATCACCCAGGGGCTGCAGCACCATGGCACTACCTTCCGCAACTACCAGGATGCAGACGGGCACATGGGGGACAACAGCCGTTACCTGCAGGTGTATCATCGGAAGGGACAGCCCTGCCTGCGCTGCGGTACCCTGCTGAAACAGATCAAAGTGGGAGGCCGGGGCAGTGTGTACTGTCCCCGCTGCCAGAAATAAGAAAGAAGGAAACATGATGACCGTCATCGGGCTTACCGGGGGTATCGCCTCGGGCAAGAGCACTGTCAGTGCATATTTAAAGGAAAAGGGCATTCCCGTGTTCGACGCGGATGCTACTGCCTGGGAAGTGGAAAAAGCCGGGCAGCCCTGCCTGCGGCAGCTGGTAGAGGCCTTCGGGGAAGGAATCCTGACTTCCGGAGGGGAGCTGGACCGGAGCAGGATGGCCCAGCTGGCTTTCCATGATCCCAAAGTGCTGCAGCAGCTGAACGCCATTGTCCACAAAGCAGTGACGGAGAAACGGGATGCGTTTTTGCGGGCCCACGCCGGAGACAGGCTGGTGGTACTGGATGCACCTCTGCTGCTGGAGTGTGGCTGGGAAAAGAAAGCGGACACGGTGTGGCTGGTGGACATCGACCCGGAAGAGCAGATCAGGCGGGCTATGAAACGGTCCGGCATGACCAGGCAGGAAGTGGTGGACCGGATCCGCAAACAGATGTCCCTCACCGAAAAAAGAAAGAAAGCCGATACAATCATCGACAACAGCGGCACCCTGGAAGAGTTGTACAGGAAGGTAGAGGAGGCACTGACGAGGGTGTAAGCTCTGAACTCCATTGGACTTCCAACGCACTATTTGATATGATATAAAGATAAAAAGAATTCTTTGCCCGGAGTCTTTCGCTCCTGGATCTTGTCTTCTATATATTGTGAGGGATTGTGTTGGAACGTAAAAGAAAAACGAAACGGCCTGGCTGTCTGCCGGTGGTACTGGTGTTCATCCTGCTATTGGTGGCCGGTTACTTTGGATGGAAATCCGATACGGCTCAGCGGCGTTTCGTGTACAACTGGCCTTACGCTCGGGAAATCCATCTGTACAGTGCCCAATATCGGGTAGATCCTTTCCTGGCTGTGGCTGTCATCAAAAACGAAAGCAACTTCAAACCGGAGGCCAAATCCAAGACCGGGGCCCTGGGGCTGATGCAGATCATGCCCGAGACCGGGGCCTGGATCGCCAAATGCACCGATTTTCCCAATTTTCGGGATAACCTTCTGCTGAAACCGGAGCTGAACATCAAATTCGGCTGCTGGTACCTGGCTGAACTGGAAAACGAATTCCAGAACAACGAAATCCTGATGCTGGCTGCCTATAATGCCGGCCGTGGAACCGTGAAAGAGTGGATGAAGGACTATGGATGGGGTTACGATTTCAGTGATATTTCCCAGATTCCTTTCAGCGATACCCGGATCTATGTGCAGAAGGTTTTGAACGACCGGAACAACTACCAAAATCTTTATAAAAAAACTTTAAAAAACTATTGACGGAAATCCCAATAAGTGATATTATATCTTTGTTGCCGACAGAGGAAACAAAGAAAAATTAAAAAGCGGGCATGGCGGAATTGGCAGACGCGCTAGCTTCAGGAGCTAGTGGGGGCAACCCCGTGGAGGTTCAAGTCCTCTTGCCCGCACCAACTTTTCAAACCTCAGGAGTCACACACAACTTTGCGGTTGTGGCGGAAAGGCAGACGCGTCAGCTTGAGGGGCTGGTGAGGGAAACCTCATGCGGGTTCAAGTCCCGCCAACCGCACCAACTCATTCTTGAAACGTGAAAGCGTGTCGGACAACAAAAATTACATATGCGGGCATGGCGGAATTGGCAGACGCGCTAGCTTCAGGAGCTAGTGGGGGCAACCCCGTGGAGGTTCAAGTCCTCTTGCCCGCACCATTCAAATATTCGGAGCATATTGCAAAAGCAATATGCTCTTTTTGGTTCTATAATAAATGTTGGGTCTTGTGGATATTCTGTTCACAGGACCCTTTGTTGCTGCCAGAAGTGAAAAGACCTTTTTGGCGGCAAAAGGCTTGACAAACCAAAGCAAAAGAATAAAATAAATTTTGTTATTAATAAACAAGTTTATTGAAAGAAGCGAATGAACAATGCCTGCAAAAAAACAAATCACAAAAGAAATGATTCTTGATGCAGCCCTCCAGATACTGATGGAACACGGCATCAAAGCAGTCAATGTAAAAAGCGTTGCTGCCAAGTTGCACTGTTCCACCCAGCCAATCTATCTGTCCTTTGATAACATGGATGCTTTACGTCAGGAACTGGTTCCGGCTGCTGTGGACAAGTTTACGGAGCTGATGCGGCAGGAGTGCGGTGCAGAACCGGTACATCTGTATGGCATCGAGTATGTCCGCTTTGCCAGACAGCAGCCGGAGCTGTTCTGTTTTCTGTTTATGCGTCCACAGGCGTTTTCAGAAATGAAACATGTGCTCTGCCCTATTATCGAACAATCTGTCACCGTATTGATGGAACAATACTACATTGATCATGACGCAGCGGACGAACTGTACGATCAGCTCTGGATTCACGCGCATGGCATTGCAACCATGATCACCACAAAGTACTGCGATTGGGATATGGATAAGGCAGAGCGGATGCTGGACCGTTGCCAGAAGGCGCTTACAAAAGGATACGAGGCGTGAAATGTTTTCTAATAAGGATTTGAGGAACCTGATCTTCCCGCTGTTCATTGAACAGTTCCTTTTGATGTTCGTGGGAATCGCAGATACTTTTGTGGTCAGTTTTTCCAGTGAAGCAGATGTTTCCGGTGTATCGCTGGTAACCTCTTTCAACACGGTGATGATTTTCCTGTTCACTGCTCTTTCGGCAGGTGGTGCTGTCATCATCAGCCAATACATCGGCAGTGCAAACCCGAAAATGGCTTCCAGAGCATCCGGACAGCTGCTGACGATTTCCACCCTGATTTCTGTCATACTGACAGCGTTGATCCTGCTGCTGCGGGCACCGCTCCTGCGGCTTCTCTTTGGCCGGATCGAACCGCATGTCATGGCAGCTTGTGAATCGTACTTGTTCATTACTACGCTGTCACTCCCGGCACTGGCTGTTTATGATGCTGGTGCAGCCCTTTGCCGCAGCATCGGAAAGACCAATGTGACCATGTACATCTCCTTTGTTACGAATATCATCAATGTCATCGGTAACTATATTGGCGTCTTTGGAATGGGTCTGGGAGCTGCTGGTGTGGCATGGCCGTCTTTGATCTCACGGACACTTTCCGCCATAGCCGTGACTGCATTCTGCTTTCAGAAGAAAAATGCGGTGCGGTATCATGGAGCGGACATTTTGGCTTGGGATGGCCGTACCCAGAAGAAAATCCTTGGTATCGCTCTCCCCAACGGTCTGGAAAACGGTGTGCATCAGCTGGTTAAGGTTGCTCTGTCCAGCATGGTTGCTCTGTTCGGCACCTACCAGATAGCTGCAAACGGTGTTGCACAGAGCATCTGGTCACTGGCTTCTATCATGGGACTGGCCATGGCTCCGGTGTATACTACGGTCATTGGGCAGTGTATGGGCGCACGGGATATTGATGCCGCTAATTTCTATTTCAAAAAGCTGGACCGCATCACACTGGTGCTTTCCGTTTTGTGGAATGTCTTTGTCTTTGCCCTGACACCGCTGATCGTGCGGTACTCCGCAATCTCCCCCGAAGCAAAATCGCTGGTTATCTGGCTGGTGCTCATCAATAACATCTTCAACGGACTGGCCTATCCCTTCGCCGGGAGCCTTGGCAATGGCCTGCGGGCAGCGGGTGACGTAACCTTTACCATGGTGGTTTCTGTTTCACTGACCATCGGGGCACGGCTGCTTTTTTCGGCCCTGTTCGGCCTGTATCTCGGCTGGGGTGTCATCGGCGTTGCCATCGGTATGAGCATGGACCTTGTGTTCCGTGGAGTGATTTTCATTTGGCGTTATCAATCGCAGAAGTGGACGCAGTTCCAGCTGATCTGACCTCGCCCTGGTTACTCATACTCTTTCAGCAGTCTCAGTCCTGCTTCCCGCATCCGGTCCCGCACCCACTGAGGGCCTGTGATTTCCACTCCTTCACCCAGGGCCATGATCCACCCCAGAAACTGGTCGCTCACTTCCACCGGGATAGTGGTAGCCACAGCTGTGGGACCTGCGGGGATCAGCATGATGTCTTTGCCGAACCGGTCGATGAAAATCCCGACTTTTTCATTGGATACCTTGATTTCCACCGGCGTCCGCTGTCCGTTGAACATGCCGAAATGGGTGTCGGCGTACCGGGCGATGTTCAGCTTCCGGAAGGCCGGGTGACCCTGTTGGGGCTGGTCCGGCAGCAGCTGCAGATTCTTGATCTTATCTACCCGGTAATGGCGGATCTCACGGCTGGGGGCATAGTAGGCCGCCAGATAATAATTCTCGTCCGATAAAATCATCAGCCAGGGACTCACCTGGAACCAGTTGCCTCCGTTCCGGGGCACCAGATTCTTCTGGGTATCCCATTTCATATAATGGAAGCGCACCTGGATATGCTGGTTGATGGCCTGGTGCAGTTTGTCCACGGTAGGGTACACGCTGCGGTTCATGGTCTTTACCCGGCCGGTCAGTACGACCTGGCGTTTCAGGCTGTCGGCCTGGTCATCACTGACCAGCTGTCCCAGTTTATCGATGAGCTCCTTGGATTTCTTGTCGGAAATGAAACGGGCCGCCTGCACAGAATCCACCAGCAGCTTCAGTTCGGGCAGTTTGAAGGTCCGGTTTCCCAGATGGTATACGCAGCCCCGGCCGCAGTTGGAGTTGATGATGTCCAGACCATAGTGCCGCAGCTCCTGGAAATCGGCATACAGGGTCTTCCGGTCAGCATTGACGCCTCTGGCCTGCAGTTTGTCCATGATTTCCGCAAGACTCAGGCAATGGTCATCGTCCGTTTCCTTTTCAAAGATATCCTTCAGATACAGCATTTTCAGTTTCTGGTTGAGCCCTTTTGTCATGATGATGGCCTCCTTGGCAGTTCCTTCCGTTTTGTAACTTTTTCATCTTTTTTTCCGTCCTGCCCACAGGAAAAACAATTGCAGGGGTGCTTTCTGTTGCACGGACAGGGAGAACATGATACTATAAAAATTATACTATGAGATTATTATAGGATAAACAGCGAATCGATTGCAAAAAAATGGGAACAAAAGGAGTATGACCTGCCATGAAGCAAAAAATCACATTGCCTTCCGGCTTTTCTTTTGATGGAACCAATATGTTGGGTGAAGGCCGGATCACAGAGCAGGAATTGCACCAGCTGGCACCTCGTATCGCCCAGGCCGCAGCGGCCGTGGATGAGATCCGCCGCACCGGAAAGGCCAAAAACCATTTGTCCAAGGATGGGAAACCAGAACCTGTCTATTTTCCCCGGCTTCCCTATCTCGGAGACCATTTTCCCAATACGCCCGGACTGCTGGAGGAATTGAAGGCATTCGGGGAATCCGTACGTCAGAACCAGGATGTGGTGATTTTCTGCGGCGTGGGCGGTTCCTACCTGGGCGGAAAAGTGCTGTACGACTGCGCCAACAGTGAATTCTGGCCCCGTCGGTCTGGTCAGGGACCTTCTATTTTTTTCACCGGCAACAATGTGGATTCGGAAGATATGATCGAAATCCAGGAATGGCTGGAAGCCCTGGCCCAAAATAAAAGTCCGCTGAAGGTACTCCTGGTGCCCATTTCCAAATCCGGCACCACTATGGAGCCCACTACAGCATTCCTGTATTTCTATGAATATCTGTCCAGGCGGTCCGACCGGTTTGAGGTCTGTGGGGCCGTGGTTACGGACAAGTTGCTGGAAAGAGGGCCCCTGAACCGCATCGCCCGGAAATTCAACTGGCCCGTGTTCGACGTGCCCGTGGGCATTGGCGGACGGTTCAGCGTGCTGTCCACTCCCGGACTGGTGGTGGGGGCCGTGCTGGGCATGGATCTGCCGGAACTGCTCCGGGGCGCCCGGGATATGGACGAGGCCTGCAGGTCTGCGGATATCAGGACCAATCCGGCCCTGTTCAACGCCACTCTGAAATATGTGGCCGCCGCTGATCATGGCGCTACCATCGAAATAATCATGCCCTACGCCATGCGGCTGAAGGGCCTTGGTGAATGGTATGTGCAGCTGCTGGCGGAATCCCTGGGCAAACGGAACAACAGGGAAGGGAAGACCGTATTCTATGGCCGTACCCCGGTGGCAGCTGTCGGCACCACGGATATGCACGCCCAGACCCAGATGCACCAGGAGGGACGCCGGGACAAGGTGGTGCAGTTCCTGTTCGTGGAAAGCTGGAAGGGAAAGCTGACCATCCATAATCCCTTCCCGGAAATCACCGAATACCAGGGTTATGAAGGACTGGATGCGGCCGATGCCCTGCAGGCCGCCATGGAAGCCAACGAAGAGGCACTGAGCAGCGACAACCGGCTGAACGCCCTGTATACTCTGCCTGAGCTTAACGAATATACACTGGGCCAGCTGTTCTACTTCCTGATGCTCAGCATCACCTACGAAGGAGAACTGGCTGATGTGGATGCCTACGATCAGCCTGGCGTGGAGATTTACAAGCGGATCATGAAGGAGAAACTGAAAAAGAAATAAGTCAGTTGCCGATGGTGAAAATTACCATCGGCAATTTTTCGAAAGAGAAAACAGTCAGGCCACAGAAGGGCACTACCCACTAACCACTGAAAATAAAAGGGGCTGTAACTGCGGAGTTGTTCCGCATTATAAATCATGCGGTCATTCCCTGTCCTGCCAAGATGTCTGCCCTGCACACATTCCCATTGAAGAGCTGCTGGCGTACAGCAATGCCATTGCTGTTTGGCATAAAACGTAATGGATGCCATACATGATGTTTCTTTTATGAGTTGGCGATTCGTACTGTAATACAAATAAGTAGTGTACTATATATAAAAAATGCCTGTAAATTAGTGAAATTCTTGCGATTGTCAACAGTATATGCTTATGTATCTATAATATCATTTTTATAAGGATAGACAAATAAATATTTATATCTTATAATGAAGGTACAATTCAGCAAACCTGGAGAAATCCAGCAATGCAAAACTATCAGGGCCTATCATATGGCAGCCAGTTGCACCGGATAAAACATTGTACAACTTCATTATATCTAAAAACAGTAGCTGTTCACGAGGGCAAACAGGTGCTGTTTTTTTTACTTGCGCGGAAAGATTTCACTATGAAAAAACGAAAGAAACGAATATGGAGCCTGCAAAATAAATTTGTCCTGATTATTACGGGAACGACACTTATCTTAACGTTATTTTTAGGCTTCTTGAATCTGCAAACTGTCAATCACACCTCCAGTACCATTGCCAGAATGAGCTTGAACTGGCAAGCCCAGCGGGCGGCAGAACCGCTGCAGGCTGCCTTGACGTATTCCAGCAATATTCTGCTTACCATGTCTCACGCGTTAGAAGATAATGTGCAAGATTCAAACACCCTCAAGGATGCCAGCTTCCGTCACGAACTCAAGCAGCATCTGGCACATCAATTTGCGCTGACGGCTGACGCATCTTCTACTATTTATGGCTTTTTTATTTTGTTTAATCCGGCCATAGCCGGTCAAGACGGTTTTTGGTATACGCGGAATCCGGAAACAAATCAGTATACCCTCCATTCTCTGGCAGAAACCCAAAAATTCTTTTATGACACAGACTATTGGAACTCCTGGTTCAGCAAGGCCTTGTCACAGCAAAAGCCGTATTGGCGAGATCCCTACATTTCTCCGATGGACGGCATTCGGAAGATTGCCTATATCGTGCCGGTCTACTCTCAGGGAAAACTTATCGCAGTCATGGGATTCAGCATTCGGATGCAGCTGCTGATCGATAAAATCGAACTGAACAGCCTATATGACAACAGTTATGCCGTGTTGTTTTCTGACGATGGTAAGCTATATTACCACCCTGACTACCCCAATGGTAATTTTTCCTCGGACTTGGGAGATTTTGGCTTGGATCCCTACGCAAAGACGCTGAAAGGGCGGGATTCCAACGACTATCTTCTCTCCTATTATTACAAAAAAGAACCGCGAAAGATGGCCTTTAAGACACTATACAACGGCATGAATTTCGGTGTACCCGCACCGGAAACATCCCTGTATGCCGAACGGACCCGCACGATGATATTCATGGCTTTCTTGATATTCTGCTTCGTACTGATTGTCACAAGTATTGCCATCGTCTTAGCCAACCAAATCGCCGTCCCGCTAAAGGCGATTGATGCGGCAGCCAAGCGAATCGGCGAAGGAAGCTACGATCAGCCGCTGCCCATTACCCACAATGATGAGCTGGGCGAATTGTCCCAAAACATGAACCGGACCATGGGCAAAATGAAAACCATGGTGCAGCAACTGGAAACGTTGGCACTCGAAGACAAATTGACCAAAGTAGGAAACAATACGGCGTATGAACAGCAAGTCACGGAAATCAATCAGCGTATGGCAGCGCGAGATCCCAACCTCGTTTTCAGCGTGCTGATGATAGACGTAAATGGCATGAAAGGCATCAACGACCAGTTTGGCCATACCATGGGCAACGAACTGCTCCGCCACACCGTCCAGTTCATTCGCACGACCTATGCGTACAGCCCTATCTTCCGCATCGGCGGCGATGAATTTCTTGTCTTGGTAACGGGTAAAGATTATCAAAACCGCTTTGCGCTGTTAGAGAAGCTGACTCCTTACAGCCAAAAACGAAACTATCAGCAAGAGCGTCCTTGGGAACAACTGGCATTTGCCGTCGGCATGAGCGATTACCTCCCAGAAACGGATACGACTTACCAGGAAATCTTTCTCCGCGCCGATGCCGCTATGTACCAAAACAAAAAATCCGTTGAAGGAAAAAACATGCGCTGACCTATAAAGTTAGATTTAACGTTCCTGACATCTGCTTTGCCGGCAGATATCTGCATGGCCAGTATAAGCATGCGATACCCAAAACGACCAGCAAGTTATCTTCATCGAATTACTTGCTGGTCGTTTTTTAATGCTATGTGTTAGGGTACTGCTGCTATAGATAGGTTTTGCAAAATCTGGGCAATATCTGCATTGATGCAAATGGAACGCTCCTCGATTTCCGGCGGACAGGCAGCCTGTCCCTGATTGATGCAGGCATACACTGCATGGGAAATTTTCGCTGTCATGCGCCAAAAAGGGTACTTAATAATGACGGGGTTGTAACATAATAACCTCATCAAAAAAACGGGTTCAATATTAAGAAGATACCAGAGCCGCCGAGCTAATAATAGACTGCAAAACACTATTTAGAAAAAGAAAAAACGCATACGGTAGCCTGCTAAAAAAGAGAAAAACAGCAAGGCTTATTAAAGTGCGCCTAAAAACTATAGCTGGTAATTTTTCAGAAAAATAAAAAATGTCAGCTGCTACTTTAATTATAGGAAGAAAGGGGCTGCAACAAAATGGGCGAAAATGCTCATTTTGTTGCAGCCCCTTTTATTTTCCGATTCTTAATGGCTCCGATGTGGCTTCTTCCAATTGGGTGTCGGTGATCATCTGCTGTTCGTACATGCGCTGGAGCACCAGATTCCGGCGCTTTTTGGCGCCCCGCCAGTTGTTGTAGGGGTTCAGGGCTGTGGGAGCATAGGGCAGCCCGGCCAGCATGGCCGCCTGGGGCAGGGACAGGTCTTTGGGCTTTTTGCCGAAATATACGTCACTGGCCTGCTTTACCCCTGTGGCTCCGGCCCCCAGAAAGGTGGTATTCAGGTACATCTCCAGAATCTCTTCCTTGCTGCACCGGGCCTCCACAAGGAACGCCAGTCCCATTTCCGCCATCTTCCGGCCCATGGTCTGGTCTGAGGTCAGCAGCAGGTTCTTCACCAGCTGTTGGGTGATGGTGCTGCCTCCTTCTACCACTTCGTCCTTCTGGATGTTTACCAGGGTGGCCCGGATGATGCCGTCAGGGTCCACTCCGTGGTGGGAGTAGAACCTCTTATCTTCCACCGCTACCTGGGCCCTGGGCAGCCAGGGGGAGATTTCCGCAAGGGGAATCCAGTCTTCCCGGGGAATCCGCTGCCGGGCAAAGGTACGGACGTTCCAGGCCTTGTAGACCAGCTGCAGAGGTGCAGGCAGGGAACCTGCGGCACCGGAGAGGCCTGCGGGGGTCCGGGCAACGACGGGCGCCGGTCCCCCGCCCGCCTTTTCATGGATGGTGGACGGCCGGGTCATGTAAAAACAAAGCGCTCCGGCCAGCAGCACCAGAATCACCAGAAGTTTCCGCACTCCCATCACCCCCTGAAAAAGTAACTATCACCATTGTAAGCGAAAACTGAAGAAAAAGCTACTGCAGGCGGCACAGCTGCTCTTCCTGTCACAAAAATATCCCATTCCCCGCCAAAAAGTGGTAGCAGTACAGGGCACTTTCGTACTATAATGAGATTGTATCAGGACTCAAGGCTTCCTGGAAAAAATGAAAAATAGGTTGCAATTTTATACACATAAGCGTATAATAATGCAACATAAAGGAGGGGACAGCGGCTTGAAACAAATCGATGAGGGGAAAGCCGTTTTCCGAAGTCATGGACTGATAAAGCGTACTATGGTTGCTTCCGGTTTCCGGAAACGAAAATCCTTGCAAATGAAAATAGAGTAGGAGGAAATGCAATGCAGATCAAGAACAACGAAATGAATATATTAGTTGAAGCACTGCCATACTTAAGCGCTTTTAAAGGGAAAACGGTGGTCGTGAAATATGGCGGCAACGCTATGCTCAACGACAATTTGAAGAATAAGGTCCTGGAGGATATCGTTTTCCTCCGTTGTGCGGGCATGCACCCGGTGGTTGTCCATGGCGGCGGCCCTGAAATCACGGCCATGCTGAAAGCAGCCGGCAAAAAGACCGAATTCGTCAGCGGCCTGCGGGTCACCGACAAAGAAACGGTGGAAATCGCTGAACTGGCCCTGGTGGGCAAGACCAATACCGATCTGGTGCGACGCCTGAACATCCTGGGCGGCAACGCCGTGGGCCTGAACGGCAAGGACGCCAAACTCATCGAAGCCCGCAAACATCTGGCAGATGTATATGAAAACGGCCAGGTGAACCTGGTGGACATCGGCTATGTGGGTACGGTGGAAAAAGTCAACACCGACCTGATCAACCTGCTGATCAGGAACGATTATATCCCGGTGATCGCCCCTACGGGTATCGGTCCCGATGGTGAAACCTACAACATCAATGCCGACAGCGTGGCCGGTGAAGTGGCCGGTGCCTTGAAAGCCGAGAAACTGCTGATGCTTACCGACGTGAAGGGCATCTTCGAAGATCATAACGACCCCAGCACCTTCATTTCCACCCTGACCTTTGAAAAGGCCCAGGAACTGATTGTGAAGGGCAGCATCGACGGAGGCATGATCCCCAAGGTGAAAGCCTGCATCTCCGCTCTGAGCGGCGGTGCCGTCAAGACTCATATCATCGATGGCCGGCAGGAACATTCCATCCTCCAGGAAATCTTCTCCGACGAGGGTGTGGGTACGGAAGTCGTCAGAGATTGAAAGAAAGAGGCTGAAGGAATGGATACGAAAGAAATCATGGAGACCACCGACAAGTACTATCTGCCGGTGTTTGGCCGTCTCCCCATTGTACTGGACCATGGGGAAGGCGTCTATTTATACGATACTGATGGAAAGAAATACATCGATTTCCTGGACGGCATTGCGGTGAACGCCCTGGGCTATAATTATCCGCCCCTGGTGAAGGCCGTCAGCGAACAGGCTGCCAGGATCATGCACGGTTCCAACCTGTTCTATTACGAAATCCAGGCCAAGGCTGCCAAGCAGCTGTGTGAAGTGACCACCTTTGACCGGGTCTTCTTCGCCAACAGCGGCGCAGAGGCCAACGAAGGGGCCATCAAGCTGGCCCGTAAATACGGGGTCGCCATCAGCCCTCGGAAGTTCAAGATCATTACCGCTCTGGATTCCTTCCACGGACGTACCATGGAAACCCTGACCGCCACCGGCCAGGAACATTACCATGAAGGGCTGGCTCCGCTGCCTGCCGGGTTCGAATACGTTCCCTTCGGCGATGCGGACGCCCTGGAAAAAGCCATGGATGATGAAGTATGCGGCCTGCTGCTGGAACCGATCCAGGGGGAAGGCGGCGTCCATGTACCGCCTGCCGGCTATCTGGAAAAAGCCCGGGAACTGTGCGACAAGCACAATGCTCTGCTGATCTTCGATGAAATCCAGACAGGCGTATGCCGTACCGGTTACTGGTTTGCCTGGATGCACAGCGGTGTGAAACCCGATGTGATGACCATGGCCAAGGCCATCGGCGGCGGCTTCCCCATGGGGGCCTTCGCAGTGACGGAACGTCTGGCTCATGTATTCAAACCGGGCGATCACGGTTCTACCTTTGGGGGCAATGCCATTTCCTGCGCCGCCTGCTATGCAGCCATCAAGGCTATGAAGGAACTGGAACTGGACAAGAAAGCCCGCAAGACCGGGGAATACTTCAAGAAAGGCCTGGAAGCCCTGAAAGCAAAACATCCCGACAAAGTGACGGACGTGCGGGGCATGGGCCTGATCCTTGGCATGGAACTGGCAAAACCCGGCGCCGGCCTGGTGACCAAAGCACTGGATAAAGGATTGATCATCAACTGCACCGCCGGTAACGTGCTGCGATTCGTGCCGCCTCTGGTAATCGGCGAGAAAGAAATCGATACACTGCTGAAAGGACTGGACGAGCTTTTGGCAGAATTCTGAGAAGAAGAGGGAATAACATGGCTTTAAGAAATAAGGATTTGATTTCCATCCATGATTTGTCGGTGGGCGAAGTCGCTACCATCCTGGATGTAAGCAGAAAACTGAAGAAAAAGCAGAAGCTGGGCGAGCCGCACGAGTACCTGAAGGGGAAAACGCTGGCCATGATCTTTTCCAAAGCTTCTACCCGTACACGGGTCTCATTCGAAACGGGGTTCCACCAACTGGGCGGACATCCCATCTATATGAGTGAAGCCACTTCCCAAATCGGCCGGGGCGAACCGGTCAAGGATACTGCCCGTGTGCTGTCCCGTTTTGTGGACGGCATCATGATCCGGACCTATTCCCACGAAGCAGTGAAGGAACTGGCCGATTATGCCACCGTTCCGGTGATCAACGGCCTGACCGACCTGCTGCATCCCTGCCAGGCCCTGACGGATATGTTCACCATCCTGGAATACAAGGATGTGCTGAAGGGACGCAAGCTGGTGTATGTGGGCGATGGCAACAACATGGCCCACAGCCTGATGTTTGCCTGTGCCAAAGTGGGCATGAATATGGTCTGCGCCAGCCCGAAAGGGTATCAGCCCAATCCTCAGATCGTAGCCCAGGCCAAGATGGATGCTGCCATCACCGGCGCCACCATCACCGTGACGGAAGATATGGAAGAAGCCGCCAAGGGCGCTGATGTGCTGTACACCGATGTGTGGGCCAGCATGGGCGAAGAAAGCGAACGGGAGGTGCGGATGAAAGCCCTCCACGATTACCAGATCAACCAGCACCTGCTGGATCTGGCCCGTCCTGATGCCATGGTGCTGCACTGCCTGCCGGCCCACCGGGGCGAGGAAATTACCGACGATGTAATCGAAGGACCGCATTCCGCTGTGTTCGATGAAGCTGAAAACCGTCTGCACGTCCAGAAAGCCATTATGGCCCTGCTGATGAGCGACGCTGTATTATAAAAAGGAGCGATGATAACAATGGATAAAAAAGACATCAAAAAAGTAGTTCTGGCCTATTCCGGCGGCCTGGATACCTCCTGTATCATTCCCTGGCTGAAAGAAAACTATAACAACTGCGAAGTCATTACCGTCACTGCCGATATCGGCCAGGGCGAAGAAGTGGCTCCTGTCCATGATAAAGCCATCAAATCCGGTGCCAGCAAAGCTTACATCCTGGATCTGCGGGATGAATTCCTGCGGGAATACGCATGGCCCATGGTGAAATCCGGCGCTATCTACGAAAAGAAATACCTGCTGGGTACTTCCATTGCCCGGCCTATCATCGCCAAATACCTGGTGGACGTCGCCTTGAAAGAAGGGGCTGATGCCATTGCCCACGGGGCTACCGGCAAGGGCAACGACCAGGTACGGTTCGAACTGGGCATCAAGGCCCTGGCTCCCCAGCTGAAAGTCATCGCTCCCTGGAGAGAATGGCAGATTAAATCCCGGGATGACGCCATCGACTATGCAGCCGCCCACAACATCCCCGTGCCTGTGACCAAGAAAAAGGACTACAGCATGGACCGGAACATCTGGCACCTGTCCCACGAAGGCAGCGACCTGGAAGATCCCTCCAACGAACCCAAATCCGACATCTACATCATGAGCCAGACTCCGGAAGCCGCTCCTGACAAGGACGAATACCTGACCCTGGACTTCGAACAGGGCGTCCCTGTGGCTGTCAACGGCAAAAAGATGGATCCTGTTCCCATGATGGAACTCCTGAATGAAATCGGCAAACGGAACGGCATCGGCATTGCCGACATGGTGGAAAACCGTCTGGTGGGCATGAAAGACCGGGGCGTGTATGAAACCCCTGGCGGCACTCTGATTTACTATGCACACAATGAACTGGAAAACCTGTGCCTGGATCGGGCTACCTACAACTACAAGGAACAGATCGGCATCCGGTATGCTGAACTGGTTTACGATGGCATGTGGTTCTCCCCGCTGCGGGAAGCCCTGCAGGCTTTTGTGGATGAAACCCAGAAGACCGTCACCGGTACTGTGAAGATGAAGCTGTACAAGGGCAACATCATCTCCGCCGGGGCTACCAGCCCGTATTCCCTGTACAGCAAGGAATATGTAACCTTTGGCGAAGATGAAGTATATAACCAGGCCGATGCCCAGGGATTCATCAACCTGTTTGGCCTGCCGCTCACTGTAAGAGCTCTGATGAAACAGGGGAAGCTGAAATAATGAACAAGACGAAATTGTGGGGAGGCCGGTTCAGCAAGGACACCAATGCCCTGGTTGATGCCTTTAACGCCTCCATCGATTATGACCAGCGGCTGTACCACGAAGATATCCGGGGCAGCATCGCCCACGCCCATATGCTGGCAAACTGCGGCATCATCAGCCAGGATGATGCCGGTGCCATCGAAAAAGGGCTGAAGGAAATCCTGAAAGAAATCCAGGACGGAAAATTTGAGTTTTCCACCGAACTGGAAGATATCCATATGAACGTGGAAGCGGCTCTGACGGAAAAAATTGGCGATGCGGGGGCTCGGCTCCATACCGCCCGCAGCCGTAACGACCAGGTGGCTCTGGACATGCACATGTACATGAAGAAGGAAGTTACCGAAATCATGGACCTGCTGATCCAGTTCGAACAGGCCCTGCTGACCATGGCCGAAAAGCACCTGAAGACCCTGATGCCCGGCTACACCCATCTGCAGCGGGCACAGCCCATTACCTTCGCCCATCATATGCTAGCCTACTTCAATATGCTCCGCCGGGATTTCCGTCGGCTGCAGGGCGTATGGGAAGGGGCTGACATCATGCCCCTGGGCGCCGGTGCCGTGGCCGGGACCACCCTGCCCATCGACCGGTTCCAGGTGGCAAAGGAACTGCACTTTTCCCAGGTATACGGCAACAGCATGGACGCCGTCAGCGACCGGGATTATGTGCTGGAATTCCTGAGCTTCGCCAGCACGCTCATGATGCATATGTCCCGGCTGAGTGAAGAAATGTGCCTGTGGTCTTCTACGGAATTTGGCTTCATCGAGCTGGATGACGCTTTTGCTACCGGTTCTTCCATGATGCCCCAGAAGAAAAATCCGGATATCTCCGAACTGGTGCGGGGGAAGACCGGCCGGGTGTACGGCCATTTCATGGCAATGCTGACCACTCTAAAAGGCCTGCCTCTGGCCTATAACAAAGACCTGCAGGAAGACAAGGAAGGATTCTTCGATGCCGTTGACACCGTGAAGTTTTCGCTGCAGGTGTATCGGGACATGATCCTGACCACCAAAGTGAACGAGGAACGGATGGCAGAAGCGGTCCACAAGGATTTCTCCAATGCCACCGACCTGGCCGATTACCTGGTGCGCAAGGGCCTGCCCTTCCGGAAAGCCCATGGCGTGGTGGGGAAGGCTGTAGCCAAGGCCATTGCCGAACATAAGCTGCTGGGCCAGTTGACCCTGAATGAATACAAGGAACTGAGTCCTCTGTTCGAACCGGATCTGCTGGAATGCCTGAAACCTGAAAACTGCGTGGCAGCCCGGACCAGTTATGGCGGTCCGGCCCCCCAGAACAACGCTGAACAGGTGAAAATGGGGAAGGAAGCCTTGCAACAGCAGCAGGCTGTGCTGGAAGACTTAAAACAAAAATTATAATAACCAATCGAATCCAAAGGGGCTGTGAAAAAATAAGCCCCCCAAAACACGAAAAGGGACTTCCGATTCTTGTGAATCGAAAGTCCTTTTTCGTGTTAGAATTTAACTGCGATGAAAAAACTAACTGTGTATTATGGTATTCCCAAACAGGGAATTTTACCAGCATTTTTTCTGACTGCCTAGATATTGTCAAGACCAGAGTTCCCAAGGCCGGGGTGGGAACGGCCGGGAAAGCGGGCCAACCAGAGGGAGGGCCCCTTCTTAAGATGCCAGAAGTCAGACTCGGCCCATTGGGCCTCGAGATGTCAGCTTAGTAGTGCGGGCAGTTCGATTCTACACCTAACCGCTACGTTTGCGTAGATGATTCACTTTTGTCCGGCTTAGCAGTACTATCCACTTCTTATCACCAAACAAGCTGACATCTGGCTTCTTGAAGCCCCGTGAGGGGGCGCTCTGACTTTTTTATCTCCTACAATTGAAAGGAGAGGCTGCTATTGTTGCAGGGTCGTCGGAGGTATGGAAACATCGGCATCACGAATTACTAGCTACTGAAATAGGTCATAATGTGGCTAAATTGAGTCAACTCCATATTTGTGTGTAAAATATGAGGATGCGGATAATCTTCTCGACTGATTTTGCTTGTGATGGGATCCATGTCTTTGCGAAAAATATTTGACAGTACCAAAACGGTCCCTGGCACTTTACGACAGGTTGATGGAGGTGGTATCTAATGCTTGAAATGGAGCATGCCAGGCAACTCCTGACTGAGTTCAATATGCCGGAAGCAGCGTGCCAGCTGGATGCTCTTCTGGAAACAGCCGCTGCAAAAGATTCTACTTTTATTTCGTTTCTCGACCAGCTCCTGAGCTTTCAGCGGAAGGAGCTATCAAGGCCGGAGATTTTTAAGGCCGGGTTTCCCAAGGCCGGAATAGCGGGCGGATTACCAATCCGCCCCTACATTGGCTGAGGATGGTCATAGTGTCGCATGGTCGGTGGAAGTTCGGTACAAATCGAGCTTTCTAATCACTGGCCACTAATCACTAACTCACTAGATGCCAGAAGTCAGACTCGCCCTGCCGGGCTCGAGATGTCAGCTTTGTTACGACTAGCACAATGGTAGTGCGTCTTATCGCTACATGAGCTGACATCTGACTTCTTTAACTTTTCATATACCGTTTTAATTCTTCATAGAAATTTTCTCTGGTACCCGCCATGATGACAACGATGATATCATCATTGTCGATGATGATAGTATAGGCCAGTTCATAATTGGTTTTATTATAAAAGATATCACAGGAGCGGATTCCAGCCAAGTCACCTTTCTTTTCTTCTCCCAACAAGGGATTTTCCGCAATCTGCAACAATGCCTGATGGAACTTTTCTTTGAGTCTTTTGTCCTTGCACTTTTTGAGAAATTTTGCCGCAGGCTTCATAAAACGGATTTCTGTCATAGCTAATCCTCTGCTGCAAAAACATCATCCATGGTCTCATAAGGCGCTTTGCCCTTGGCTACTTTTTTCGCCTCTTTCAGCATGGAATGGACGGCAGGGGCAACTTTGGCCTGTTGTTTTTTGAAAGCAGCCAGGAGTTCTTCCCCGGAAAGCCCCTGGTCAATCAAATCTTTTAAAATGGCTTCGGCCAGTTCGCTGCCCTGGTTCTGAGAGATGGGGCGGATCAGGATGCCATCAGAAGTCAGGATGCATTCGGCTTCCTTGCCAAAACCGATTTTTTGAAAAAATTTTTGAGGAATAGTGAATTGTCTTTTGGAAGAAATAGTGACCCGCTTCTGATCCAGAATGGTTTCTTCCAGTACAGCTGTCGTCATGGGGAGTCCCTCCTTGCATTCAAATGGTAAAATTTCCTTGTTTCAAGGAAATTTTACCATTTTTACCATAAAAAGGCAATTGGAATAAGTATGCTGACCGATTCGACTGGTGTCTCTGCATCGTTATTCGCAAACAATCCTGCCTCTGTCGGGAAAATGATGATACAATAAGTACTATCATAAACGTTCATCGATGGAGAGAATTGTCCAACTTCGCTGATAACCTCACCACCATTGTGCTGAAAGCAACTTACCTCGACCATAACGATGAATGATGAACCTGAAACCCGGAGGCTTTTCCATGTCCAGACACTCTTCCTCTTTTTCCTGGCCAATTTGCATCCTTCTGCTTTTAATCATTGCTTTTATCTGGGGACAGTCTCTGCAGTCCGGAACCATTTCCCATGGGGAAAGCCGGCGGGTACTGGGGCTGGTGCGGGAACTTTTGGGGCACAATATCCTGACGGATTGGCTCACGGACAACAAAATCCGCCGCCTGGCCCATCTGACGGAATATGGGGCCTTTGGCCTGGTGGCCAGCCTGGGAGCCTGGCGGAAATGGGGCAGGGGCTGCAAGAAGTGGGTGCTGGCGCTGGGTGTTGTCATCGCTTCCCTGGATGAAACCATCCAATTTTTTGCCGGCGGCCGGACGGCGACCTGGCATGATGTGTGTGTGGATGCTGTTGGAGTGATGGCTGGGATTATGGTCGTATGGCTGATTTATCGGCGGCATTCACGTAGTGGCTAGTGACTAGTGAGTAGTGGTTAGGGAGGTGGAATCGGATAAACCGTACCCCTTGTCAAGGACAGTTTCTAAAAGTAGAACCCCCTGTTTTAGACAGTTCAACAATTCTGGTACCTTCAAAATAGACATCTGGTAATTGTCTATCAGAAGGCCCCCCAACCATCCAATCACATGCGCGGGCTCCTTGCTCATAAAATGGCCACTTTTGCCATTTTATGAGGATAGCTGGTTCCCCAATTCACAAGCTCTCCGCTTGAACGCGGGAACCTCGGGTATCTGGGGAACATCAAGCGGATAAACACCTGTCGTCACAAATTGGTAAAACTCATTCGGTGACAGTTTCGCCAGCTCCCACTGGTATCGCTCGTTGTTGTAATAATCCATATAATCGTCTACG
>NZ_JBNMIU010000003.1:0-81702 GCF_050873445.1 Acidaminococcus sp.
TTCCTGCTGAGACGGACTCGTGCGATACAGGCAGAAGGTACTTTCGGGGTCATGAAAAATGACCGGGAGTACGACCGGATTGTCCGATGAGGTCTGGATTCAGTGAAAATGGAAGTTTTCCTGGTTTCTATTGGCTTTAACTTATACAAATACCATAAGAAACAGCAAGCACATATGGATATGGCAGCTTAATTAAAAAAGCTGATTTTTGGGGGAAAGGGGGAAATATGCTCTTTTCTCCTCAAATTTTGTTGAGGGAGCCATAGAGATAAAAAACATAGGGGGTGTGAAGGAATGATTTCTCATTTCTTCACACCCCCTTTTTCTTCGCCTGATTCATTCCCAAATCGTCTTCATGATGTCCTTGTAACGGGCATCCAGTTCCTTGCTGATCATCTGGAACAGGGCATACATCATATTGCCATCCACATGCTCGTCGTGGAAGATCACGCAGGTATCCATCATCAGGGATTCTTCCTTATCCAGGTAGAACTTGAAGGATTTATAAGTGCTGTTCAGGGTATTCAGCAGCTTCAGGAGCGCTGCCTGATTGGTTTCCTTCATGGCTTTGGGAGCCAGCAGCACCCGGATGGTGCCAAAGGCACTGTCGTCCAGCACCACGATCAGCTGCAGAGGCGTACCGTCCACTGTCAGATGGGACCGGAACACCACCGTATGGAGCGGATCTTTTTCGATGGGATCCACCACAAATGCTTTGGGGTCTTTCTTTTCTACGAATTTCTTGAAGCTTTCTGCTTTCGCATTCAAAACTGCCATTTGCTTTCCTCCTTCAACGGAATGTTCGCCGCTGCATCTGTTAACAGGATACGGCATCCCGGTTTTTCCGTCAAGTTTTCCACTTATCCACATGCTTATCCACAAAAATAAGGTTGTTATCCACAATTCCTGTGGATAACTCTGTGGGTAACTCCCATATATTGTGTAAAAGCCTGTTCACTCCACAATATCCAGAATAAGTTATCCACTTGTGCACAGGATATCCACAGAAAACGGGGATGTGAAAAAATATTTTTCACATCCCCGTCCCTTGTTAGCTGTAAAAAAGGATTTCACAGCTCCGGTCATATCATTCTTCGTCGCCTACCGTATTCACGATGGCCACAGCTGCCACCTGGTCACCCGGTTCCAGATCCATGAGTTTCACGCCCTGTGCATTGCGCCCGTAAGTGGAAATATCGGAAGCGTTCATCCGGATGATGATCCCTGCAGCGGAGATCAGCATGATGTCCTGGGTCTCGTTGATGAATTTGGAGCCCACAATCAGGCCGGTCCTGCTGGTCACCTTCAGGTTGATGATGCCCTTGCCGCCCCGGGTCTGCACCCGGTATTCGGAAATATCGGTCCGCTTGCCCTGACCTTTGTCGGTAACAGTCAGCACTTCACCCGTATCATCCACGCAGCTGTCCATGGAAACCACGCTGTCATGAGGCCGCAGGCTGATGCCCCGTACCCCGTGGCTGGTACGGCCCATAGGCCGTACATCGTCTTCCATGAAGTGGATGGCATAGCCGTCCCTGGTAGCCAGCAGGATATCGTTATGGCCGCTGGTCAGTTTCACGTCGATCAGTTCTTCCCCGTCGTCCAGGTTGATGGCAATCAGGCCGCCCTTCCGGGCGCTCTTGAATTCGCTCACACTGGTCCGTTTCACGACCCCCATATTGGTGGCCATGAACAGGAACTTCTTCTCGTCTTCGCTGATGCCGCTCTTCACGGCAATCACGGCGTTGACCTTTTCGTTCTCCTCCAGAGGCAGCAGGTTGCGGATGAACGTGCCCTTGGCGGTACGGCTGGCTTCAGGGATTTCATACCCTTTTTGCCGGTACACCCGGCCCCGGTTGGTGAAGAACAGGATGTTGTCATGGGTGCTGGCCATGAGCAGGTGCTCGGAGAAGTCCCCCTTCACCTTGTTGTCTTCCTTCACGATCTTGCCGCTGCCGGCTTTGATGCCCCGGCCGCCCCGGTTCTGGTTCCGGAAGTTGGTGAGAGCCTGGCGCTTGATGTAGCTCTGGTGGCTGATGGTGATCACCACATCTTCCTCGGCAATCAGGTCTTCCGTTTCCAGGTCGCCCGTATCCGGTACGATGGAAGTACGGCGGGCATCCCCGAACCGTTTTTTCTCGTCCAGCAGGTCATCCCGCACAATGCCCATGATTTTGTGTTCATCGCTGAGTACATCTTCCAGGTAGGCAATGGTAGCCATGACTTCTTTGTATTCGTCCTCGATTTTCTGCCGTTCCAGACCTGTCAGGCGCTGCAGGCGCATATCCAGAATGGCCTGGGCCTGGCGGTCGCTGAGGCCGAATTTGTCCATCAACGCCTTCTTGGCCACTTCGCCGTTGGCGCTGGCCCGGATGGTGGCGATGACTTCATCCAGATGATCCAGGGCAATCTTCAAGCCCTCCAAGATGTGGGCCCGTTCCCTGGCTTTCTTCAGTTCATACTGGCATTTCCGGGTAACCACATCTTTCTGGTGTTCCAGATAGTATTCCAGGATCTGCTTCAGGTTCAGCACCCGGGGATGGTTGTTCACCAGGGCCAGCATGATGATGCCGAAAGAATCCTGCAGCTGGGTGTGCTTGTACAGCTTGTTCAGCATGATTTCAGGGACCACATCGCTGCGCAGCTCGATGACGATGCGCATGCCCTTCCGGTCAGATTCATCCCGCAGATCGGTGATTCCTTCCAGGGTCTTGTCCTGCACCAGGTGGGCGATGCTCTCAATGAGTTTCGCCTTGTTCACCTGGTAGGGAATTTCTGTGACCACGATCCGGTTCTTGTTCTTGGGCATGGGTTCCACGTGGGTCTTGGCCCGCACCTTCACCACACCCCGGCCGGTAGTATAGGCCTGGCGGATGCCGGACAGCCCCAGGATCTTGGCTCCCGTAGGGAAGTCCGGTCCCTTGATGGCCGTCATCAGCTGATCGATGGTGGCATCCGGATGGTCGATGAGCATGACACAGGCATCCACCACCTCGCCCAGATTATGGGGCGGGATGTTGGTGGCCATGCCCACGGCGATCCCGGCAGACCCGTTGATCAGGAGCGCCGGTACCTTGGCCGGCAGCACCGTAGGTTCTTTCAGGGATTCATCGTAGTTGGGGATGAAATCCACCGTATCCTTTTCGATATCCCGCAGCATTTCCACAGCGATCTTGCCCATCCGCACTTCCGTATACCGCATGGCAGCCGGAGGATCCCCGTCCACGGAACCGAAGTTCCCGTGGCCGTCCACCATCAGATACCGGGTGGAAAAATCCTGTGCCAGACGCACGATGGCATCATACACAGAATAATCCCCATGGGGATGGTATTTACCCAATACATCGCCGACGATACGGGCGGATTTTTTATAGGCCTTGTTGGGCAGCATCCCTGCTTCATTCATGGCATAGAGGATACGCCGATGGACCGGTTTCAGACCGTCCCGCACATCCGGCAGAGCCCGCTGGACAATGACGCTCATGGCATAGTCGATGTAGCATTTCTGCATCTCGTCTTCTACATAGACGGGAATGACTTTGCCCGCGGTGATGGTCTGCTTGTCGTTTTGCTGATCATCCACGTTCTCACGCTTCCTTCCTGCGCCTCACGGCGCGGTTATTTCAAGAAAAGATCGTAGACCTGTTTGCCGATCAGGACCACAGTCACGATCAGGTACAAGGTGCGGATGTACCCCACCCCTTTTTTTATGGCAATCTTCGCGCCCAGATGGGCCCCGGCGATTTCCACCAGTCCCATGGGCAGGGCATAGGCCAGATAGACCCGCCCCAGCAGCAGGAATGCCACCAGGCCGCCCAGGTTGCTGGCCAGGTTCAGAGCCTTGGTGTTGCCGGCTGCCGTCACGAAGTTATAACCAAAATACAAAAAGCCGAAAATCAGGAACGAACCTGTCCCTGGTCCGAAGAACCCGTCGTACATGCCCAGGCACCAGGCCATGACGGCGATGCCCACAGCCATGGAACGGGTCATGGTCTCCATGGTGTTCACCCCGCCCCAGTCCTTTTTGTGATAGGTATACAGGGCCACGCATACCAGGGCGATGACCACGATGTACCGCAGCAGCTGTTCCGGCATCAGGGATGCAATGCAGGCCCCGGCCGCACTGCCGAAAAAGGAGAGAGGCATCATCTTCAGGATTTTCCGGTCCACCTTCCCTTCCCGGGCAAAGGTGAAGAAGCTGGACACCGCCCCAATGGAAGAAGCCAGCTTGTTGGAGCCCAGGGCAAAGGGCGTGGGGATGCCCATAGCCATGAAGGCCGGCAGGGTAATCAGGCCCCCGCCTCCCACGGCAGCATCGATGAAGGCGCCGATGAAACCGGCCACCAGTAGAAAAATCAGGTCCTGCAAATGAAATTCCAGCATGGCATTACTCCTTCCAGGTAAAATACAGTCCGGCAATGCCGGCGTAACCTTCCGCTTCTACAGACGGTTCCGTCTGTTTATTGCTCACCGCATAGGGATTGGCCTGGGTGAGAGGTGCCTTTTCCAATGGCCAGCGCACCCCGTGGATGCTCACGGTACATTCCGGCGTCAGGGGAAGCAGACTCACTGCCCGTGGCCGTCTGGCGGATGTGAATGTGGCCCGGGTGCCCGGCAGCAGGTAGCACAGCAGTTCCTGCTCGTCAGCCATGATCACCGTACCGCCCCTTTGGGCATAGGCCAGCAGAGTATACAGGTTGCCGAACAGATGGTCCGCCCGGCCGCCCCAGATACCCGTAGCTATCACTTTCTGCCCAGGCTCCAGATCCTGGAATACCAGGGACAGATCCGTGTCATCCTTGTTTACCGGGTAGGTCTTGGCTCTGACTCCCTTGCGCAGGAATTCCTCCCAGGAACCCGGAGCCGCACTGTCCCGGTCCCCGTACAGGAACCGGGGCAGCACCTCCGCCTTCCTGCAATGATCCGCGCCCCGGTCGGCGGCGATCACTGTACCCAGCTGCCCCACCGTATGGAGCCACTGAGGATCGGGCCGCCGGCCGCCGGCTACCACGATGAGCGAAGAACCGTCCGACGGCTGTTCCTGCTGCAGCTGCAGCGTTCCCTGAGGAAGCTGGAATTCCACTTTTCCCATCACAGCGCTCCTTAAAAGTCCAGGTTGGTCACTTTGCCGGCATTTTCTTCGATGAACTTCCGCCGGGGTTCCACTTTATCCCCCATGAGCACGGAGAATACCTGGTCCGCATTGGCCGCATCCTCCAGCTGGACCTGGAGCACGGTACGCTTGGCCGGATCCATGGTCGTTTCCCACAGCTGTTCCGGGTTCATTTCGCCCAGCCCTTTGTACCGCTGTACATAGGGATTGTTCTGGCGCCCCACTTCGTCCAGCTTCCGCTGGAGTTCCTCGTCACTGTAGGCATAGGTATGCTTCTTGCCGGTCCGGATCAGATACAGGGGCGGCTGGGCGATGAATACGTTGCCGTGCTGGATCAGAGGTCTCATGTACCGGTAGAAGAAAGTCAGCAGCAGGGTCCGGATGTGGGCACCGTCCACATCGGCATCGGTCATGATGATGATCTTGTCATAGCGTGCCTTGGCAATATCGAATTCATCGCCGATACCGCAGCCGAAAGCCGTAATCATGGCCCGGATTTCCTGGCTGTTCAGCATCTTGTCCAGACGGGCCTTTTCCACGTTCAGGATCTTGCCCCGCAACGGCAGGATGGCCTGGAAATTCCGGTCACGTCCCTGCTTGGCACTGCCCCCTGCGGAATCCCCTTCCACCAGGTAGATTTCTGTTTCGGAGGCGTTTTTGCTGGAGCAGTCAGCCAGCTTGCCGGGCAGGCTGCTCACTTCCAAAGCAGATTTCCGGCGAGTCAGGTCCCTTGCTTTTCTGGCAGCAGACCGAGCCCGGCTGGCCATGATGGCCTTTTCCACGATTTTCTTGGCTACGGGCGCATTTTCCTCGAAGTATTCGGTGAGAGCGCCGGTGACCATGTTGTCCACGATACCCCGGACTTCGCTGTTGCCCAGTTTCGTCTTGGTCTGGCCCTCGAACTGGGGTTCCCGTACCTTCAGGCTCATGACGCAGGTCAGGCCTTCCCGCACATCGTCCCCGGACAGATTGGCCTCGTTGTCTTTCAGCATGCCGCTCTTCCGGGCGTAGTCATTGATGCACCGGGTCAGGGCCTGTTTCAGGCCGGCCAGATGGGTGCCCCCTTCTTCCGTATTGATGTTGTTCACGAAGGTATAGATGTTTTCCGTGTAGGCGTCCGTGTACTGCATGGCCACTTCCACAATGGTGTCCTGCCGTTCCCCTTCCACGTAGATGGGTTTCTCATGGAGGGGTTCCTTGCCCTGGTTCACGAATTCCACGAAGGAAATGATGCCTCCTTCGTAATGGAAAGTCTCATCCTGGCTGCTCCGTTCATCGGTGAGCTGGATTTTTACACCCTTGTTCAGGAAAGCCAGTTCCCGGATCCGGTGCTTCAGCGTGTCATAGCTGTACACAGTTTCTGTGAAAATAGTATCGTCCGGCCAGAAAGTGACGCTGGTGCCGGTCTCATTTTCCGGACATTTCCCCTTCACGTACAAAGGACGGGTGGTCTTCCCTTTGGCGAATTCAATGCCATAGACCTTCCCGTTCTTCCTGACTTCCACCACCATTTTCTTGCTCAGGGCGTTCACGCAGGAAACGCCCACGCCGTGCAGACCGCCGGAAACCTTGTAGCCCCCGTCGCCGAATTTGCCGCCGGCATGAAGAACGGTCATAACTACTTCAATGGCCGGTTTCCCTGTCTTGTGCATTTCCACAGGGATACCGCGGCCGTTATCGGTAACGGTGATGCTGTTGTCCTCATGAATGGTTACATGGATATGGTCGCAGTAGCCGGCCAGGGCTTCATCAATACTGTTATCGATGACTTCATACACCAGATGGTGCAGACCCCGGGCGCTGATGCTGCCGATATACATACTGGGACGTTTCCGCACGGCTTCCAGGCCTTCCAGGACCTGGATCTGATCCGCCCCGTACTCCCCGTGGACGGCAATCTCCTCTTCAATTGTCTGTTTCTTCTTTGCCATACAAACCTCCCGAAGCTATCGTCTTTGCAGGGTCTTGCTGGAGATCCCTGACAGAATGATCTTATCCCGGGTCACCACACAGCTGGAAGGCGGAAAATTCTCGGTCAGGTCGACCACATTCCCCTGTTCCAGTTTGGGTCTCAGGAAAAAACGGTAGATATTCGTCCGCTTGTTCCGGATATCGAAGATCCCGATGATCTCGTCACAGCGGACCACATAATTATTTCCTACGTGCAGGTACATAATAACGGCTCCTCCCGGCCCTTTCCAGGGTGCGTTCCACCAGCTCCGCCGTCAGTTTTTCCGGCGGCATACCGGTATTCACCATCACCGCAAAGGCGATTTCCTGATCCGTTGCCTGTGGATCCAGGGCCCGATCCAGAGCCCATTCTTCCAGTCTGGCCTTCACGTCAGTAAAAGTTATTTTATCACAATCCACCAGTTTCCGGCAATCTTCGTAGGAAAGCCAGGGCCGCTGGTCCAGTTCTCTCCGGATGGACCGGCGGGTTTCTTCCACCTGTTTCTTCCGGCAGGTGAAGCAGATTTTCTCGTCCCCGATCAGGGGTACGCCGCAGCAGGGGCACCGCCGCTCACTGTCCCGCCGGGGCATGAAGGGCTTCTGCTCCAAATCGGGACGGGGCAGATCTTCGATGATGCCATGATAGAACTTGATCTGTTTCACGATCCGTCTGTGGCCCTTCAGTTCCGGTGCAAGTTCCCGGTTGAGGGTACCCAGCAGCTTCCCCTGGAGCATATGGAGCTGGCTGGACCACATGGGATTGTCCGTATGCACATACAGCACCCCTTCCTCCAGCCGGTAGGGCTGGGAATGGCTGGCCGCCGTATGGCCGAGATAGTCGGCCCAGTGCACCCTCAGCACATGGAGCAGGAATTCCCTCCGGGCCCGAGGTGTCTTCAGCACCTGCAGCACCAGCAGTTCCGCGTCTTTCATACTTTCGCCTCCAGTTGGCCTTCCCGTACCTGCCAGGCGGCCACATCACCGCTGACCGTCGCCAGCTGCCGGTCGTTCACTGTCAAAAAAGTCTGGACCGTACCGTTGATGAAGCCCAGCAGTTTTTCCCGCCGGTGCGCATCCAGTTCACTGAGCACATCGTCCAGCAGCAGTACCGGATATTCTTCCCGCACAGAACGGATGAACTCCAGTTCGGACAGTTTCAGGGCCAAAGCCGCCGTCCGCTGCTGCCCCTGGGATCCGTATGCCTTCAGAGAACGTCCTTCGTGGACGATTTCCAGATCATCCCGATGAGGTCCGATGCTGGTATATCCTCGCAGGTAGTCCAACCGGTGCCGTGCTTTCAGTTGTTCCTGGTAGAAGGACATCCATGCCTCCCTGCCAGGGTTATTTTCCAGGGGTGTCTCACCCCCGTTTTGTTTCTGTACATAGGACAGCTGCAGAGCTCCATGGGTCCCGGTGATTCCGTCATAGACCTTCCGGGCTGCCTCCCGAATGCCGGAAAGGGCCTGGAGCCGGGAATCCACAATGCCCGCGGCCAGCTGGGAAAGAGCCACATCCCACACAGAAAGCTGGGCCTCTTCCAGCTGTTCGCGATCCCGGCACTGTTTCAAAAACTTGTTCCGCTGCTGCAGTACCCGGTTGTATTTGGCCAGCAGGTCATAATACAGGGGGCTGGTCTGGGCGATTTCCATATTCAGGAACTTCCTGCGCAGAGCCGGATCCCCCTTTACCAGCTGCAGATCATCCGGAGTGAAAAGTACCAGGTTCACCAGCCCGTACTGCTCCCTGGGGCTCACCGCCGTCCCGTTCAGCAGGTTCTCTTTCTTCAGCCGGCCCCGCTCCCGGTGCCGTTTCACCAGGAGCCGGTTCTCACCGTACCGGTCCCGGTAATCCAGCTGGGCCGCCCAGGATTCTGCTCCAAACTGGGGAAGCTCATCCTCGTGGCGGGTGCGGAAAGAAAAGCCCCGGGCAGCCACATAGATTCCCTCCAGGAGATTGGTCTTCCCCTGGGCATTGTCCCCATAAAAAATGGTTATATTGTGCTGGAGTGGTACTTCCAGCTGCTCATAATTCCGGAAATGCAGCAGCCGGAGTTTTTCCAGGCGCATTAGAAGATGACCCGCACCGGCGTCAGGATATAGGTATAGCTGGTATCCCCTTCCGGAAGGAGCCGGGCCGGAGCCAGAGACTGGTTCGTTTCCATGCTCACCGTGTCACTGCCGCAGTTCTTGAAAAAGTCCATCATATAGCGGGAATTGAAGGCGATATTCAGAGGCAGTTTGTCGCCCACTGTCTGGCAGGCAATGATTTCCTTGCCCTGTCCCATATCGCTGACGGCAGAACTCAGGGTAATGCCATCGGCATCGATGGCCAGCCGCACGATGTTGTAATCGGACTGAGAGAACAGGGCCACCCGCTGGATGGCCTTTTCCATATCCTTCCGGTTGAATACAGTCCGGTTGCTGAAAGATGGCGGAATGGGTCTCTTGTAATCAGGGAATTTTCCTTCAATCAAGCTGGAAATAATGGTTAAATCCCCTACTTTGGCCATGATTTGTCTCCCCTGCAGGGCCAGGGTCACAGGTTCCGGCAGTTCTCCGTTCAGGTTGCTGCCGATTTCCTTCAGCAGACGGGCCGGGATCAGCATGGAAAATTCGCTGTCGTCTCCATTTTCCAGTTCCGCTTCCTTGATGGCCAGACGATGGGTATTGGTACCTACGGCAGTCAGGCATTTTCCCCTTTTTTCCATGTAAACCCCGGTATACAAGGGCCGGCTCATATCTGTCGCACAGGCATACACCGTGGTGTCGATCAAATTGCCGATTACATCCTCCGGCAGTTCCAGGACCCGTTCACTGGCAAAAGCCGGAATGGCCGGATATTCTTCCGGATTCATCAAAGGGATGTGATACTGGCCTCTGGCCTTGGCGGCCGTCAAAGTCATTTCTTTTTCGCCATCCAGCTGCTGGATGGTCAGCACTTCATCTGCATCAAATTTGGCCAGAAGATCTCCGATGGCTTTGGCAGGAATCAGGATGTCTCCATTTTCCATGCCATTGACTTCCAGTTTCATGTTCATGCTGTAGGTATTATCCATGGCAATCAAATGGAGCTCATTGCCCTTCAGCGTGGTATGGATCCCTGAAAAGATTGGCGCATTGTTGCTTGCTGAAATGGCTCTTTTTACGATATTGACGCTTTGGGCCAACATTTTGCTTTCACAAGAAAACTGCATGGGAGTACCTCCTTATTTTCTAAATCGATAAATTTATTAAAATCCGTAGTCTTCGTAGTAGGCCCTGTGGGTATGTGGAAAAGTACCGGGATCCTTGAAGGATGCCCTTTGACGGGAGTGGATAACCTTGAGGATAAGTTCCTTTTGGTTATCCACATATCCACTTTTTCAGGGACTTTTTCGGTTATCCACAAAATTACCAACAAGTTATTCACAAGATTATCCACAACTTGTGGATAACTTATCAGATATCTGTGGAAGTCAGGACCAGAATGAACTATTTCTTCAGTTCATCCGTAAGTTTTGCCAGCTGCCGTTCCAGATTGGCATCGTTTTTCTTATCATCGGCAATCTTATCACAGGCATGGAGGACTGTGGTGTGATCCCGGCCGCCGAAACATTCTCCGATCCGGGGCAGGGACAGATCCGTCAGTTCCCGGGTCAGATACATGGCAATCTGCCGGGGATAGGCAATGGAGCGGGTGCGTTTTTTGGCTTTCAGGTCATCTACCCGGATCTTGTAACGGGCGGCTACCAGTTCCATGATGGCATCTACCGTAATCACCTTGTCCACGGAGCTGCCCAGATCCAGATCTTTCAGGGCTTTCCGGGCCAGTTCCATGGTCACCGGCTGCTTGGCCAGGCTGGCATAGGCACTGACTTTCGTATAGGCGCCTTCCAGTTCACGGATGTTCGTTTTTACGTTGGTGGCGATGAGCTGGATGACTTCCAGGGGGAAATCGATATGATCCTTTTCTGCCATGCTACGCAAAATGGCGCTGCGGGTTTCAAAATCCGGATGGTTGATTTCGATGATCAGTCCCTGCATGAAACGGCTGGTCAGCCGTTCTTCCAGGGTGTCCAGTTCCTTGGGCGGCCGGTCGCTGGAGATGATGATCTGCTTGTCCGCCTGTTTCAAGGCTTCGAAGGTATGGAAGAATTCTTCCTGGGTGGATTCCTTTTTCCGCAGAAACTGGATATCATCGATGAGAAGTACATCGATGTTCCGGTATTTGTTCCGGAAGGCTTCGTTGGTGTTGTGCTGGATGGCGCCAATCAGTTCATTGGTGAAGGTTTCGCTGGAGATGTACAGGATCTTCATTTCCGGATGATGGTCATGGATGTAGTTGCCGATGGCATTCATCAGGTGGGTCTTGCCCAGGCCCGGATCGCTGTACAGGAACAGGGGATTGTAGCTTTTGGCCGGTGCGTTGGCCACGCCCATGGAGAAATTATAGGCTTCCTCGTTGGATTTGCCCCGGATGAAGTTGTCAAAGGTATATTTGGGAGACAGATGGGAGTCGAATTCCTGGACCGGTTTGGCGGCAGAAGATGGGGTGGGCATCACGGGCGCTGCTGCAGCCGTGGCTGTTTCCGGCTGAGCCGGGACAGGGGGTTGTTCCGAAAACAGGTTCTGTTCCTCATTCGGCTGTCTGACCACATCCAGTTCGATCCTCATCGGTCCGCCGCAGATTTGGGACAAGCTTTCCTCCATGATCTGCAGAAAACTTTCCTGGATTTTTTCCTTGGTGAATTCATTGGGTACGTCCAGTATCAGGGTATTGTTCGACAGGCTGCGGGGGCGGGTGGGGTTCAGCCAGATTTTCCAGCTGCCGCCTTCACTGCTGGCAGCCACGGCCGCCCGGACATCTGCCCAGATTTGGGCGAGCGATTTCGTTGTCATGTTTCCAATCCATCCTTTATCCTTAAATTACGTACAATTATATCACGAAAAAGGGGCTGCCTGTGGAAAAACCTGTGGACAGTGTGGATAACTTATATAGAAGGAAGGCGTCAGAAGCTGATGTTTTCCCAGCTTACCGGTTATCCACAATTCACAGGTTATACACAGATACTTATCCACAGGTGTGGATAAGTGAGGTGGAGAAGGAGAGTATCACCGGTTGAACAGCCGATCCCAGAAGCTCCGGTTTTTCAGGCGCCGGGTCTCTTCTTCTGCGGTTTTGGCCCTCTTTTCCAGTTCTTCTACTCTGGTCTGGGCCGCCTGCAGATTTTCGGCAGCGCTTTCTTTGGCAGCAGTGAGGGCGCCGATCTGTTGTTCTTTCAGCCGCAGCAGGGCTTCCTGCTGATTGGATTTTTCCTGGGCGGCATCTCGGGCTTTGGCCAGATCCTGGAGCTGGAGTTCCTTCTGTTCAGCCTGGGCTTTGTATTCCAGGTACTGGACTTTTTCGTTGGTCAGCAGTTTCGTGGTGTTCATTTCGGTGATGAGCTTTTGCTGCACTTTACCCAGCTGATCCTGGACCGTGTTCATCTGGATCAGCAGCATCTTGTTTTCGTGGCGCAGTTGTTCCAGTTCCTCATCCTTATTCTGCTCATAGACGATGACCGGATTTTCCGACCGTTTGCCGTCCAGGAAGCGGACGGCTTCATCATCCAGCATCAGGAACCGGTTCTGTTTGACCAGATGGCCTTCCAGTTCATCCTCATACCGTTTGATCTGTTTCCGGATGGCTTCGTAGGAAACTCCTTTTTGTTTTGCATAGTCTTTGATGGTGATCATGTGTCATACCCCTCGATTAGAAAAATTATTTGAAACAGATTATCCAACTGGCGTCCGGCAATGGTTGGACAAGGTTGCTCCGGCTCTGCTTCAACGGTTGTATGACAGTAGTATACCACATCCGGCTGTCCTGTGCATAAGTTTTATGCACAGAGGGGATGAAGCAAGCAGGAAAGCCAATGCAGCGGTTTTCCACAGGCAGTGCGGTTATCCACCAAAAGTTATCCACAACTGTGGATAAGGTTGGGGATAAGGGCATGGAGACAGGGTTTGGATGTTTGGGAGCATGTGGATAAGTTGGGTTGTGTGAGAACAAGGGCCATGAACTCGGAATTGAAGAAAATCAGCTGCTGCTGGAAGCCTTCTCATGTGGACATGTGGATAACCTTGGGGATAAATGGCCGGAACATGGCTCTAGAAGCCTTTTTAGGGTTTTCCACAGCTTTCAGGGTTTTCCACCGGAAGTTATCCACAGGTGTGGATAACGATGTGGATAATCCCATTCCATGGGGCTTTTCGGGGAGTAGAAATCGTCGGGACCCTGTGGAAAACGATTTCCCGTTTTTTGCTGTGAAAATCAAAACTGTTTCGAGAACAGGGACATCCATTACAGGAGAATAAAAAATACGTGTAAAAAATAACCGTGAATGTCGCGATTTGCAACATCCACGGTCATTTGCGCAATTCCAGAATCAAAGCTTCGATTTCTTTGTTCAGTTCCGGGTCCTTTTCCCGTTCCCGCTGGATTTTTTCACAGGCGTGGATCACAGTACTGTGGTCCCGGCCACCGAAACATTCCCCGATTTTCTTCAGGGAGAGCCCTGCCATTTCCTTGGTCAGGTAGATGGCAATCTGCCTGGGCACAGCCACCCGTTTGGTCCGTTTCTTTTCGCTGAGTTCCGACAGGTGCAGCCGGAAGTGGTCCGCTACTACCTGCTGGATGGTTTCCACGGTGATGAAGCGGGGTGTTTCCATCAGGTTCAGTTCCTTCAGGGTGCTGCGGCACAGTTCCAGGGTGATGGGTTTCCGGGTCAGACTTGCATAAGCGCAGACTCTGTTATAGGCTCCTTCCAATTCACGGATATTGCTGGTAACGCTGCTGGCAATGAGTAGGATGACGTCCCGGGGAAATGGTACTTTGTCTGTATGAGCCTTGTTCTGAAGAATGGCCATCCGGGTCTCCAGATCCGGATGCTGGATATCAGCCGTCAGGCCGGAATTGAACCGGCTGATCATCCGTTCCTCCAAGGTATCCAGCTCTGCCGGGGGCCGGTCGCTGGAGATGATGATCTGCTTGTTGGCCTTTTCCAGGGTGTTGAAGGTATGGAAGAATTCCTCCTGGGTGGATTCCTTGTTTCGCAGGAATTGGATGTCATCGATGAGCAGCACGTCGATATTGCGGTATTTTTCCCGGAAGGCTTCCAGCCGGTTGTGTTCCACACTTTCAATCAGCTCGTTGGTGAAGGTCTCACTGGAAATGTAAAGGATCTTCATAGCTGGGTGGGCAGCCAGGATCTGGTTCCCGATGGCGTTCATCAGATGGGTCTTGCCCAGGCCGGAATTGCTGAACAGGAAGAACGGGTTGTAGGCATTGGCCGGGTTGTTGGCTACAGCCATGGCTGCCGCTTTGGCAAACCGGTTGGAGTTGCCCACCACGAAATTGTCGAACGTATAATGAGGAGACAGATTGGTACGGAAAGGATGGGGCGGCTGGGGCTTTTCAGGCTGTTTCAGGGCCGTTTCCTGAGCTTTTGCAGGATGGGTATCCTCTGCGCCGACAGCGGCTCCGGAATCGGCGAACAGGTCCATTTCCACCAGTTTCTTGCGGGCCATGGCAGGGCCTCCTTTCCCTTTCATAATGGTTCCATTATATCATACAGGATGAAAGTGTGGATAACTTCCGTTGCTGGAAGCTTCAAACAGGCTTCCGGCGGGAAAACAGGGGTTTTCCACAGGGAAGGCAGTTTTCCACAGAAAGTTATCCACAGGTGTGGATAACTCTGGGGAAAAGTCCGTGGATACAGGGCTGGCGGGATTTTCTCGAACGTGCGTTCTGTGGAAAACCCTGTGGTTGCGAGGAGGGGAAGAATTTCTTATAATGGAACCACTTGCAGCACGAAAAATCAAAGGAGGGACATCCATGTCCAAATTGCGCATTGCCATTACGGCTGATACTTATTCCCATGCCTCCGATGTGACCAACCATGTGAAGGCTCCCTTTGCTCCCCGGGGGTTGGTGGAGGTCATTGCCAAACTGGGAGCCATCCCGGTGATCCTGCCCGATGTGCAGGGCGTAAAAGGGGAGGATTATGTGGATCTGTTTGATGGACTGATCATCCCCGGCGGCCCGGATGTGGACCCTACTCTGTTTGGGGAGGAACCCCGGTGGAAGGTGGGGGGCGCCAACTACAAGCGGGATGTGTTCGAACTGGAACTGTTCAAGGCCTTTTATGAGGCAGGCAAACCCATTTTTGGCATTTGCCGGGGCTGCCAGCTGATTAACATCGCCCTGGGCGGCAATGTGTACCAGGACCTTCAGAGCGAAAATCCCCAGTGCACCATCCGCCATTCTCAGGGAGCGGACGGCCGGTATCCCACCCATCATGTGACCCTGACCCCGGGCAGCAGTCTGTATGGTACCCTGGGTGCGTCAGCTTATGTGAATTCCCGGCACCACCAGGCCATCCGCAGAATCGCCGAGGCACTGGAAGTGACGGCCGTAGCGCCGGACGGGGTGCAGGAAAGCGTGGAGAGCCATGATCATGAGCAGGTGGTGGCCGTCCAGTGGCATCCGGAAAATATGTGGCAGGAACATCCGGAAATGGAAAAACTGTTCGCCGACTTTTTGAAACGGGTACAGAAATTCCGCAAAAATAAATAAAAAAGGGGTGTGAAAATGTTTTTTCACACCCCGTCACTGGTGACTGGCTGATGTCGGTAAAAATATAGGGAGCTGTGAAGGATGGATTCACAGCTCCCTTTTCAGTATATTGAAGGCTTACAGTTTACGGCTTGTTTCCTGTTTTTCCTGGTCGACGGTGACGTTGTAGAGTTCGCCCTGGCACAGGTACTGGCCATTGGCTTCGGCAAGCTTTCTGATACACAGCCGGAAATACTGGCTTCCGTATCCATAGATCATGGAACTTTTCCTGGACGAGGCCGTGGACTGGTCCAGGAATGCACGGACTTTGTCCCATTGGGGGAAATTGGCCGCGTGGAGCTGCCGGGTTTCGGTCATCGACTTCCAGATTCCCATGGACTGGAGGGATTTTTCGTGGGCCTCATTGACATACAGCAGGGTTATGGATTCACCGTTGTACGTGAATAGGGAAATGGGGATATCCGTCAGCACATTGACCAGTCCGGCCTTATCGAACAGAGGAGTTTCCAGAGGGTTTTCCGTCAGGATTCCCCTGCTTTGCAGATGGCAGAGCAGGGCTTCATAGGGCAGGGGCTTGCTGTAGTAATAGCCCTGGATCTTTTCACAGTTGATTTTCTTCAGAAAGGCCACCTGTTCTTCAGTCTCTACTCCTTCGGCCAGGGTGTGGATGCCCAGTGTCTTGGCCATGAGCACGATGGAGGTGATGATCTTCTTGCCTTTTTCATTCAGGTCCTGCCAGAATCCCCTGTCGATCTTCAGTTCATCGAAATGGTAACTGTGGAGGATGTTCAAAGAGGAGTAGGCACTGCCGAAATCGTCCAGCCACAGCTGGTAATTGACCTGATGGAATTTTTCCAGGATTTTCCGGAACGCATAGGAGTCGTGGATCAGGGCGCTTTCGGTGATCTCGATGCAGAGAGACTTCCGCTGGAGCTGGTATTTCCGGATGGTTTCCTCCACCAGTTGATAGGGATCGGACAGGATGAAATCCAGCCGGGAAAAATTGCAGGAAATGGGAATCAGGGGCTGGTGTTTCAGTTGCCGTTCCTGAAGGCGGCGGCCGGCCTGATCCAGGACATAAGCATCCAGTTTATGGATGAGCCGGCTCTCCTCCAGGATGGGGATGAAACTGTCAGGGGGAATCATCCCCTTTTCCGGATCGATCCATCGGGCCAGGGCCTCCAGGCCGCAGAGCCTGCCGGAGAGGGTGCGGACTACGGGCTGGAAGTATGCCTGGATCTGGCCTCCATCCAGGGCTTTTTGGAAGTTTTCCAGCACAAAGGAGCGGAGCTGCTGTTTTTTTGCCAGCTCGGTGGAATAAAAGGCATAGGAACTGCTGGCATCTTTTTTGACGGAATTGCAGGCCATCTGGGCCATGTCGAAGGCATGGAATATATCCTGGATGGCTTGGCCTTTCCGGGGATGGTAGATACCGGCCTTCAGGGTGATGTTGGGGTTGTCGATGGCCCGGTCCACAGTCTGGATGACCTGGGTCAGGGTGGAAAGCAGATTGCCGGAAGGGGCCAGCAGGGCAAAACTGTCCCCGCTGATTTGCGCCATGAGCTGATTGGGGTAGAAAGCCTGCAGGGTGCGGGCTACGAAACGCAGCAGCCGGTCTCCGGCAGGAATGCCGTGGGTTACGTTATAGATATTGAAATTGGTGATGTTCAGATAGACGGGAGTAAAGTCGGACTGGGAACTGCCGGCACAGCGCAGGACGGCTTTGTTCCTGGCCTCCTGGTAGAAGGCATGGAGCCCCATCAGGCCGGTGACAGGATTCTGCTTCATGGCAGAGTGATCCTGCAGGCTGCTGGTCAGGGAGAGGACCCATATCATCCCTACCTGCGGAAAGGCAATTTTCCGCAGGGAACCTTCCAGACGGCGGGAAAGGTTTTTTGCTGTGCGGATACGGAACGAGATGTACTGAGAGCCGTGGGGGCGGGCCAGCCAGGTCAGGGGTTTGTAATCCACTGGGTCCACCAGGGGCTGGAACCGGCCGTTGGCCAGTTTCTGGAGATCTTCCATATGGGCGCACTGGAAGATTTCCAGCAGGGTCCGGTTGGCGAACAGGAGGGTTTCCTCTTTATCGTCCCGGATGAGGCAGATACCTTCCGGAAGAGCATCGTAAAACGTATGGAATTGCTGCAGAATCTCTTTTTGCTTCAAGGTGGCCCCCTTCTTCCGTCAAGTTCCCAAATCTCTCCAAATATACAAAAAATATACAAATATATGAAACAGCAGAATAAATATATTCTTATTATATCAGATTAAAACAAAAACAAAAACAAAAACAAAAACAAAAACAAAAACAAAAACAAAAACAAAAACAAAAACAAAAACAACAGGGACTATACAAGGGTTGTTTTAAAGTTGTTTGGGAAGAAGAACTTTACAGAGAAAAGAAAATCTGGTATAATACACTTTATCTGATGCGGGCATAGTTCATTGGTAGAATGAAAGCTTCCCAAGCTTTAGAGGTGGGTTCGATTCCCATTGCCCGCTCCACATAAGAAGAGCAGGACTGCGAAGGCAGTCCTTTTTTGTTGCCTATTTTGTCCCTTTTTATGGTATAATTATTCTTTATAAAAATAATATTGTTTATTCTGGTTTGAATTGGGAGGAAAACATGGCGGAATACAACTTACTGCAGAAAAAAATCCTGGCTGACGGCACCATCAAAAGCGGCGATGTGCTGAAGGTGGACAGCTTTTTGAACCACCAGATTGATGTGCCTTTCATCAGCAAGCTGGGTAAGGAATTCTATGAACTGTTCAAGGATCGGCCCATCAACAAGATCCTGACCATCGAGGCATCCGGAATCGGCATCGCCTGCCTGACAGCCGTTCATTTCCGGGTTCCTGTGCTGTTTGCCAAGAAGAGCGCCGGCAGCAACATGGACAAAGAAGTGTACAGCACCGAGATTAAATCCTTCACCCATAACAAGGTGAACCATGTCATCGTTTCCAAGAAGTACCTGAATGCCGGCGACCACGTGCTGATCATCGATGACTTCCTGGCCAACGGCTGCGCCGTAGAAGGCCTGACTGACCTGGTGCACCAGGCCGGCGCCGAAGTAGAAGGCGTGGGGATCGCCATTGAAAAAGGTTTCCAGGGCGGCGGAGATGCCCTGCGGAAAAAAGGCTATGACGTAAAGAGCCTGGCCATTATCGAAAAGATGGATGCTGCCACCGGCACCATCGTATTCCGCTAAGGGAGGTATCATGGAAGAACAAGCCAAACAGGAGCCGCAGCAGGCGACCCTTACGGATTCCATCTACCAGTTCGACGGACAGATCAGCCTGAAGAAAGCCGTTCCCTTCGGCCTGCAGCATGTACTGGCCATGTTTGTGGCCAACATCGCTCCCATCCTGATCGTCACCGGGGCAGTGAAGATGCCTACCGAACAGGCTGCCGCCCTGATCCAGGCGGCCATGATCATGGCCGGGATAGGGTCCTTGTTCCAGATGTTCCCGGTGGGGCATCTGGGCAGCCGGCTGCCCATCATTATGGGCATCAGCTTCACTTTCGTTTCTACGTTCTGCGTCATCGGGGCCAAATATGGCTACAGTGCCATTCTGGGGGCTGCCCTGGTGGGCGGCTGCCTGGAAGGATGCCTGGGGCTTGTTGCCCGCTGGTGGCGCCGGTTCATCCCGCCCATCGTTTCTGCCAGCGTGGTGACTTCCATCGGGTTCTCCCTGCTGGGCATCGGGGCCAATTCCTTCGGGGGCGGGGTCGGCAATCCCCATTTCGGAGAGGCTCCCTTCATGATCGTGGGTACCGTGACTCTGCTGTCCTGCCTGATTTTCAATATCAAGGCCAAAGGCTTTTACAAACAGCTGTCCGTACTGTTCGGGCTGGTTGTAGGGTACATCACTGCTTTCTTCTTCGGTATGGTGGACCTGAGCAAACTGGGTTCTGCCGGGCTGTTTTCTTTGCCCATGCCCATGCCCTACACCCTGGAATTCCATCCGGATGCCATTTTTTCCGTGTTCCTGATCTTCCTGGTGTCCGCTACCGAAACCCTGGGGGATACGTCGGCCCTGACGGTAATGGGCTTTGGCCGGAATGCTACCGATAAGGAAATCGAAGGGTCCATCTGCGTGGACGGGTTCATCAGTGCCCTGTCTTCCCTGTTTGGGTGTCTGCCCATTACCTCCTTCAGCCAGAATGTGGGGCTGATCGCCATGACCCATGTGGTGAACCGGAAGGCTGTAGCCAGCGGGGCGGCAATCATGATCCTTGCCGGCCTGTTCCCAGTGCTGGGGGTGATCCTGGCGTCCCTGCCGGATGCCGTGCTGGGGGGCTGTACCCTGATGATGTTCGGGTCCATCGTGGTCAGCGGCGTGCGCATGCTGGGCAATTGCGGCTACAGCCAGCGGAATATGACCATTGCGGCTCTGAGCCTGTCCATCGGCATCGGGTTTACCCAGAATCCGGCCATTTTCAAGATCTTCCCGGATCTAATGAAGAGCGTGTTCGCCGAGAACTGTGTAGCTGTGGTATTCGTGGTGGCTGTGCTGCTGAACTTCATTCTTCCTGATCATTTAGAGATGAAATAAAAACCGGGTGTGAAAAAATACATTTTCACACCTGGCTTTTTCATACATACAAATAATCATTCAGCACCGGCTGCAGGCCTTCACTGGCCATGTCGCCGGTCATTTTTTTCAGGCTGCGGCTGTCCTGGATCTCGAACTGTTCATCGCCTGCGCCTTCTTCCGTCTTGCCGGTGTACTTGCTTTCGTGATCCCCGATACCAGTGGATACCCCGGCGGAGATCTTGGTGGCACAGATTTTCACGATGCCGTTGCGGAAGGCGGCACTTTCCCGGCTGGATACGGTGATCCCCGCATAGGGCAGGAACAGCCGGTAGGCACACAGAATCTGGCACAGCTGCCGTTCACCCACGTCCTGGGGATTGATGGATTCATTGTTGATGATGGGACGTAGCCGCGGGCAGGACAGGCTCATTTCCGCCCAGGGGTACTTCCGCTGCAGGTAGTATACGTGGAGGGCTGTGGCCAGGGCATCCTTCCGGAAGTCGGACAGTCCCAGGAGCGCCGAGAATCCCACGCCACGCATGCCGCCCCGCAGAGCCCGTTCCTGGCTGTCGAACCGGTAGGGCCATACCCGTTTGTGGCCCAGAAGGTGAAGCGTCTCGTACTTCTTCAGGTCGTAGGTCTCCTGGAATACGGTCACGTAGTCTGCGCCGCATTCGTGACAGTACCTGTATTCATCGGTGTTCATGGGATATACTTCCAGTCCCACGTTCCGGAAGTATTTGCTGGCCAGTTTACAGGCCTGCCCGATGTACTCCACGCTGCTTTTGGCCTTGCTTTCGCCGGTCAGCAGCAGGATCTCTTCCATACCGCTGTCGGCGATGACCTTCATTTCGTGCTCCATCTGTCTGCCGGTGAGCTGCAGCCGATGGATGTTGTTGTAGCAGTTGAAGCCGCAGTAGATACAGTAGTTTTCGCAGTAGTTGGCCAAATAGAGCGGGGTGAACAGATACACCGTGTTGCCGAAATGACGGCTGGTGATGTTGTGGGCCTTTTCTGCCATCCGTTCCAGGAAGGGGGCTGCAGCCGGGGACAGCAGGGCCTTCAGGTCCTCGATATCCGCCTGGTCGTGCTCCAGGGCCCGCTGTACATCCAGGGCCGTGTAGGCACCGGGGTCATAGGCTTTCATCTGGGAGATGACTTTTTCCCGCACGTCAGAATGGAGTACTTCCATACCGGGCATATATTCCATGGGATCCTTCCGGCAGGAGGGATCCTGTTCCAACTGGTGTTTCCGTTTCAGGGCTTCTGGAGTGAGCTGGGAACCGTCCACCAGGAAATGGTTTTCTTCTTCCATGGTTCAGCCCTCCTTCCGCAGGAATCCGGTAAGAGGATCGGAAGCGGAACCGCCCCTGTTCAGTACCCGTCCCAGACCGGAACGGCAGGCCAGCCGGCCGGCTTCGATGGCTTCCCGGAAGGCCCGGGCCATAAGGGGCAGATTTCCGGCCGTGGCCAGGGCAGTGTTGGCCATGATGGCCGCCGCCCCCATCTCCATGGCCGCACAGGCCTGGGAGGGTTTGCCGATGCCGGCATCTACGATGACCGGTACGTCCAGTTCCCGGATCAGGATCTGGATGAATTCACCGGCCACCAGACCCTTGTTGGATCCGATGGGGGCGGCCAGGGGCATGACGGCGGCGGCACCGGCGTCTGCCAGCTGGCGGGCGGCGGTCAGGTCCGGGAACATATAGGGCAGCACGGTGAACCCTTCTTTGGCCAGGATTTCCGTGGCCTTGATGGTTTCCTGGTTGTCAGGGAACAGATATCGGCTGTCCTTCATGATTTCGATCTTCACGAAATCTCCACAGCCCAGTTCTCGGGCCAGATGGGCGATACGGACGGCCTCGTCGGCAGTACGGGCTCCGGAGGTGTTGGGCACCAGGGTCACGTTTTTGGGGATATAATTCAGGATGTTGTCCTGTTTTTCCGTGTTGGTCCGCCGGACGGCTACCGTAATCAGTTCAGCCCCGGCTTCTTCTACGGCGGCTTTGATCAGGGGCAGGGAGTATTTCCCGGAGCCCAGGATGAACCGGGAGTGGAAGGCCTTTCCACCCAGTACCAATGGATCTTCATTTTTATCAGTCATGATGTTCTTCTCCTGTGATTTCCTGTTTGTTTTTTCCTGCCAAAAGCTGCAGGACGACCAGGGCTTCCTGGGCGGCGCAGATGCCTACCCGTGCCCCATACAACCCGTCCCCGGCTTCGATACCCGTCTTTCCATCCCCACAGAGATAGAAAAAAGACGAAATAGAACGTATCTCCATTGAATTGCCGGAAGCAAGTCCGGCCATACCGGAAGCAGCTACCAGGGGAACTGAGGGGCTGGTTTCCCTGGCACCGTTTACCAGCAGGGCCTTGGCCGCCGGTGCATCAAAAGCTTCCACGATGACATCCACCCCTTTCAGCAGGGTGGGCAGATTGTTTTCCGTTACTTTTTCCTTATGGAGCTCCAGCTCCGTGTAGGGGGAGATCTGCCGGAGGTTCTGAGCCAGAGCATCTGCCTTGTACTTTCCCAGCTGGTCCTGGAAGTAGAACTGTCGATTCAGGTTGGTGGGCTCCAGTTTGTCGAAATCCACCAGCCGCAGATACCCTACGCCGGCCCGGGTCAGCAGTTCGGCCACCCGGCTGCCCAGGCCGCCCAGTCCGCAGATGACCACCCGGCCCCGGGCGAACTGCTGCTGACGGGTCCTGCCGTGGCGGCTCACCAGGGCTTCGTTCCATTCTTTCTGGGAGAGCATGTCAGCCACCTCCCACGAAGGAGACGATTTCCAGCCGGTCCGCATCCGTGAGCACGGTGGTCTCATACTGGCTCCTGGGCAGGATGGCTTCGTTCCGTTCCACGGCTACATTGCCCAGGGGTACTTCGCGTTCCCGGAGCAGCTGGGCTACGGTGCGGCCGGCTGCCGGTTCTTCTTTTCCATTGACGATCATAGCGGCACCTCTTTCGGTTTTGGGATACAAAAAAGAGAAGCCACCTGAAACGGGTAACTTCTCTCGAGTTTCCAAATGTGCCTGCATCCCTACGTTGGCATTATCCAAATCAGGTTTACGGGTCGAAGGGCCTACCTTCCTCTCAGCCTGTGCGGCAACTGCCTGCAAGCTCCCCTGCCGTGCAGCCGAATGATCAACTGCGGGCTTCTCTATTCTGTTCGTTTTCCATTATAGGCATGTCCTTTTGTTTTTGCAACAGGGATTTTTGGCTGGCTGATTTCTCCACGAGAGAGTGAAAATTTTACAAAAAACAATAAAACAACCATAATGCAACCATCGTTTTATTCTAAAACAACCGTATACAACCAGGAAAATCACCGGAAAAGGCAAGGGTTTTTCTGGAACTGGGTCCTTCATATGATATAATATTTTCTATAGAACTCTTAAGACAAGGAGACGCAAAGATCCATGAAAAAAATACTTTTTCTGACCACGGGCGGGACCATTGCCTGCACGGTGAGCGATGACGGACTGGAACCCACTCTGAAGGGGGCCGATATCCTGAAGGCCGTACCGGAGCTCCATACCCTGGGGGACATTACCGTCAAGGACCTGGCCCTTCTGGACAGCAGCAACCTGGAACCGGCCAACTGGAGCGCCTGGGCCCGTTTGATCGGGGATAATTACAGCGACTATGATGCCTTTGTCCTGACCCATGGGACGGATACCATGGCCTATACCTCCAGTGCGCTGAGCTATATGCTGATCAATCTGGGGAAACCGGTGGTACTTACCGGGGCGCAGGTGCCTCTCAGCATGACCAACAGCGATGCCCGGAGCAACCTGGAACTGGCTTTTTCCGTAGCAGCCAGCGGTCTGCCCGGCGTGTTCGTGGCTTTCGGCAATAAAGTGATCAAGGGGGACTGTGCCAGGAAAATCTTTACCCGCAACCCCAATGCTTTTGAAAGCGTCAACGAATCGCCGGTGCTGTATTTCGGCAAGGGCGGCGTAAAGAAGAATCTGCCCAGCCGGGAAAATGTGGGCGGCTTCCGGGTGGAAGAGAAGCTGGAACCCATGGTCATGGTCATCACCATGACTCCGGGGCTGAAGCCGGATATCATCGATTATGCTGTCCAGCGCGGTTATAAGGGCCTGGTGCTGGAATGCTACGGTGCCGGCGGCGTGAATACGGACCGGCTGAACATCCTGCCGGCCATCCGGCGGGCCATCAAGGCGGGAGTCCGGGTGGTCTGCGTCAGCCAGTGCCTGTTTGACGGAGTGGATCTGTCCCTGTATCCCATGGGGATCCTGGCCGCCCAGGCTGGGGTGGAATCCGGCGGCCCCATGACCCTGGAGGCAGCTGTGACGAAACTCATGTGGACCCTGGCCAACGAGCCTCAGCCGGAGAAAGAGTCCAAGTAAAGGAGTGAATGACCCCATGGGCACGGACTATAAACAACTGGTGAATCAGTTTTTTAATGCCTGGCAGCGGGAAAAGAACCAGAAGATCAAGATCTGCCTGTTTGGCCAGCCGGGAGCGGGGAAAAGCTCTCTGATCAACGAACTGGCAGGGCAGCGGGTGGCTCATGTGAGCCAGGCCACGGATACCACCCGGCAGGCCCAGATCGTGGAATGTCCGGATGTGATCTATGTGGATTTGCCCGGGTATGATACCAGTCAGTTTCCGGAAAATGCCTTTTTCAGCACTTTCAATCCCCTGCAGTATGACCTGTTCCTGTGCGTGTTCGCCGGTAAGCTGCATCAGGCGGATGTGGACTTCTTCGGGAAGATTGCCCGCACCGGCCGGGTATGTCTGTTTGTACGGAATAAGGTTGACGGGATGTACGATCCTTCCTGCAGCCGGGAGGAGCTGGAACGGAAAATCGTTGCCGATGTCCACAGCCTGGTGGGTCCCCGGGAAAAGGTGGTGTTCACCAGCTGCCGCCGGAATCAGCCGGCGACGAAACGGGGTATCCCGGAACTGGAACAGGCCATGGGGGTCCTGCTGCCGGACGCCCAGCGCAGTCGGTTCTTCCGGCACGCCAAGGCCTATACGGAAGAGGCCTTGCAGCTGAAACGGCAGGCGGCGGAAAAATCCCTGAAACGGTTCCTGGTGCTGGCGGCGGCCAATGGGCTGAATCCGGTGATTGGCATGGATGCGGCTATCGACAACCAGATCCTGAAAAGCCTGTACAGGGCGATCCGGGAAGCCTTTGGTGTCAGCGAAAAAGAAGTGCTGCCTGCCGGGCCGGCTTCCCAGGTGGTGAAGAAACTGGCGGAAGGAGTCACTGGAGAACGGGTGACCAAGGGACTGACCTATCTGCTGAGACAGCGGGCTACCGGCAGGGCAGCCAGACTGATCCCTGTGGTTGGCGGTGCGGTCGTCATGGGCTTTAACGCCGGCAGCCTGTACTTTTTGGGAGAGAAATACATCGACCAGTGTTATGATTATGCCCTGGAGCGGCTCCAGGCAGAGATCCAGATGGGGGAAGCATGACCAGAGACGGAAAAGCCATTCAAGAACAATTGAACAAACTGGATGAGGAGAACGTGACCATCGTGCTGTTCGGCCAGCCCGGATCCGGAAAATCCAGCCTGATCAATGCCATCTGCGGCCGGGATGCGGCACCGGTGGGGGTGGAGACGGATACCACCCGGGAACCGCTCCTGGTGGAGCATGGGGATGCTACTTTTATAGATTTGCCGGGTTATGGGACAAAATCCTTTCCGTGGAATGAGTTTATAAAAAAATTCCATATTTTCCAATATGACATGTTCCTGTGCGTATTCTCTGACAAGCTCCATGAAGGGGATACAGAACTGTTTAAACTTTTGACGGCAAAAGGCAAACCCTGTATCTTCGTCCGGAACAAGACGGATCTGATCTATGAAGAAGACAGGAGCCTGGCGGAGAGCGAGGACACCATCCGGCAGGATGTGGCGAAACAGCTGGGCCGGGAGGATTTTGAGCTGGTGTTCGTGTGTTCCCGGAAGGATTGTCCCTCCGGGCTGGATGCCCTGAATGATGCCATTATTCGGAAGATGCCGGAAGCCCGCCGGGAAAAATACATCCTGACGGCAGAAGCACGGACAAAGGAGCAGCTGGACGCCAAACGGCAGGCGGCCCGGAGCTATGTGCGCCGCAGCTGCACTTACGCAGCCTACAACGGGGTGAATCCCCTTATCGGGGTGGATGCGGCAGTGGACCTTCTGATCCTGTACCAGATGTACGGGTGTATCCGGGAGTCTTTTGGCATTACGCCGGAAGTCATCCACAGCAGCCGGAAGGTGTCCCTGAAGGATAAGGCTCTGGTGCTGGGGGGGATGAGCAAAGAAGGAATCAAGGTGATTATCAAGACCCTGGGCCGGCGGTTCGCTGCCAGAAGCTTTTTAAAGGCAGTGCCGGTGGTGGGCCAGGCCGCTTCTGCCTTGCTGGGGTATCAGCTGGTACGTCAGTCCGGACTGCAGTACATCGATGCCTGCTATGACCTGGCCCGGGAGCGGCTGCTGGAAGAGCTGGATGCCAAGCGGAAGTAATCATACAACCTGTGTCCAGCAAAGGTTGTACAACAGTTGCTTTATAGCAGTGGGCTTACCGGGCGGGATCCCTTCGGGACCCTTGGTAAGCCCCTACGGGGCAATATGGATTCATATCGAGAATGACAATTTGAGCCATGGCAATCATCTGAATGTACGTCGGTATGGTTTGGACATATGCTGATGGTTTGAACATGCGGTGATATGGATTTGGATATACGCTGCTATGATTTGGACATATGCCAATGGTTCAAATGTATACCGATCATTTGAACGTACGATGTAATATGCCGTAGGGGCGCACCAAGATTTTTGCCGAAGGCAAAATATCGCCCGGTGCGCCCGCCTACTGATCAAGGAGGGGACTTGCATGGATCATCTGGAATCTTACAAAAAAGAACTGGAACAGCTGAATGCCTGCATCTGGGAGTATGCGGAACTGAAATTCAATGAGGTCCGCTCGGCGAAAGCTATGACGGATCTGCTGGAAGCACATGGCTTCAGGGTACACAGAGGCGTGGCCCATATGCCCACCGCCTATATGGCGGAATATGGCAGCGGCAAACCGGTGATTGCTATCCTGGGAGAATATGATGCCCTGTCCGGGCTCAGCCAGGTGTCCGGCATCACAGAGGAAAAACCCCGGGAAGGGAATCCCAACGGCCACGGCTGCGGCCACTGCCTGCTGGGTACGGCGGCGGTGGGTGCAGGTCTACTGCTGAAAGATTACCTGGAAGCCCACCCGGGTCAGGGAACCGTGAGGGTTTACGGCTGCCCGGCAGAAGAGGGGGGCAGCGGCAAGACCTACATGGCCCGGGAAGGGCTGTTCGATGACGTGGATGCAGCCCTCACCTGGCATCCGGGTACCCAGAACGAAGTGATGGTGGGCAGCAACCAGGCCAATATCCAGGCGTCTTTCAGCTTCAAAGGAAGGGCCTCCCATGCGGCTGCGGCTCCCCAGAACGGGCGCAGCGCTCTGGACGCGGTGGAACTCATGGATGTGGGAGTGAACTACATGCGGGAACATATGGCGGACTACGAACGGGTCCACTATGCCGTCCTGGATGCTGGCGGAGTTTCACCCAACGTTGTACAACCTCATGCGGAAGTGCTGTATCTGGTCCGTTCCAAGACCAACGAGGAAACGAAACGGCTGTATGACCGGGTAGTGAACATCGCCCGGGGTGCCGCCCTTATGACGGAAACGGAGCTCAGCATCCGCTTCGACAAGGCTGTGTCCAACCTGGTGCCCAACAAGGTATTGGGACAGGTGCTGTATGATGCCATGACGGCCGTAGGGGCACCCGAGCGTACGGATGAAGAAAAGGCCTTTCTGAAGAAGTTCCAGGATCAGGTGGGACCGGAACGGGTGCGGAAGGATCCTGGTATGGCTCCCTTCCCCGATCCGGAACTGCGGGAGGAACTGATCGAAAAAGATCCCAGCGGGGCATATATTTTGCCCTATCGGCCCACCAGCGCCACGATGATGGGGTCCTCGGACACTGGGGACGTGAGCTATGTGACGCCTCTGGCCCAGTTTGCTGGGGCCTGTTTTGCCATCGGCACATCGGCCCATTCCTGGCAGTGGGTCTCTCAGGATAAGGGAAGTGTGGCCCTGAAGGGCTGCTATTTTGCGGCGGAAGTGCTGGCCAGGGGGGCAGAGACCCTCTTTGAACAGCCGGAAGTGGTGAAGGCCGCCCGGGCCGAGCTGGAAAAACGGCTGGGCGGGAAGAAATACGAATGTCCGATCCCGCCGGATGTGATGCCGAGGGGGTATAATAAATAGTCCGGATACACAGCGAATGTACGATTTAATTCCGTAGGGACTCACTAAGATCGGCGCAGCCGTGTCGCCCGGTAAGCCCGTCCCTGGCCGCCCGTGAGGGCCGACGATGAACGACGAATTATGAATGATAAGGAGTTGAATGAAAATGTTCCGTCCCATGCGACGTTTCAAACAGGCCTTTTCGGAAGAAGAATGCCGAAAGGTGCTGCAGGAGGAAAAAAGGGGCACCCTGGCTCTTGCCGGGGATGATGGCTATCCTTATGCTGTCCCCCTCAATTATTATTACGATCCGGAAACCGGCCATCTCTATTTCCACGGTGCCGGCGAGGGCCACAAAATCGATGCCCTGAAGCGGTGCGAAAAGGCCTGCTTCAATGTCCATGACACCGGGGTGAAGCTGGACGGGGACTGGGCCTATACGGTGCGTTCCGTGACCATCTTCGGCCGGCTCCGCATCCTGGAAGACAAGGAAAAAGCCCTGCAGCTGCTGCGGAAGATCGGATTGAAATACTATCCCACCGTGGAATCGGTGGATGAGGTCATGGCCCGCTCTGCCAGCCGGGTGACCATGCTGGAACTGGTACCGGAACATATGACCGGGAAACGGGTCCACGAAAAATAAGGCTTTTCGCCGGTTTTCTATGCAAAGTTATTGACACGCTTCCGTTTTGCTCTTATAATGATATGAGCTGTCAAACGATTTACTTATTTATAGATCTTGACGTATCTTTGGAGGCAAGGGAGGGTTAAGGATTATGAAGAGAACTTTTCAACCGAATAACAATCGGAGAAAAAAGACTCATGGCTTCAGAGAAAGAATGAAGACTCTGGGTGGACAACAAGTCTTAAAGAGAAGACGTGCAAAAGGCAGAAAGAGATTGTCTGCATAAAGAATAAGATAGGCCGCTCTTCGCGGCCTATTTTACTACAAGGCAGGTGCAGAGCTTTGGAACAGAACGTTCCCGGAAAATATACGTATACCCAGGCCAACCGGGTGAAGGCCCATGAACGGTTCCAGAAGATCTACGAAAAAGGCCGGTCCTACGTGGATAAATACGGAGTCTTTTATGTACTTCCTTCGGACAACGGGCAGAACCAGTTGGGTACGGCCGTGGGCAAACGGCTGGGACATGCTGTGCTGCGCAACCAGGTGAAACGCCGGATGCGGGAGGTGTTCCGCAGGGAACAGACCCGTCTGAACCGGAAGGTATCCATCGTGTGGGTTGCCCGCCAACGCCTGGCCCGCGCTCCTTATGGAGTCTATGAAGAAGTGTTCCAGCGGCTGGCAAAGAAGGCCGGGCTGCTGTAAAAGGAAAGTTTTACCGGAGAGGCCTATGAAAACGATTGCCATTGCCCTGATCCGTTTCTATCAGGTGTGGATTTCTCCCTGTTTTCCGCCCCGGTGCAGGTTCTATCCGACCTGCTCCCAATATGCGCTGGAAGCAGTCCAGAAATACGGTTTTCTCAAGGGATCCTATCTGGCCGTGAAGAGAATACTAAAATGTCATCCCTTCCACAAGGGTGGGTATGATCCTGTGCCGTAAGGAGCAGGAAGAAAAGGAGTCGAACTTTGGAAATTTTAAGCTCGTTTGTCCAACAGGTCGTAGGCCATATCTATGAACTGACCCGGCTGGTCGGGGAACCCAGCTACGGGCTGGCCATCATCATCATGACCATTCTGATCAAACTGATCCTTGCCCCGCTGACGGCCAAGCAGGTCGCTTCCACCAAGGCCATGAGCCGGATCCAGCCCAAGATGAAAGAACTGCAGGCCCGGTACAAGGACGACAAGGTGACCCTGAACCAGAAAATGTCCGAACTGTACAAGCAGGAAGGGGTCAATCCCCTGGCCGGCTGTCTGCCGCTGCTGATCCAGATGCCCATCATGATCGGTATCTTTTACGGAATCCGGGATTTCAACTATGAAGGACCCAGCTCCTTCCTGTGGATGCAGAGCATCGCAGATCCGGATCCCTATTACATCCTGCCGGTTCTGTCGGCCCTGACCACACTCATCCAGTCCAAGCAGACCATGCCTCCTTCTGACAATCCCCAGGGGAAGATCATGCTGTACTTCATGCCGCTGTTCATCGGGTATATTTCCCTGAAATTCCCGGCTGGGCTGGTACTGTACTGGGTAGTTATGAACATCATGCAGATTGGTCAGCAGTTCCTGATGGATCGGCACAGCAAGGATAATCAGTAATTTACGCCGGCACATCCGGTGAAGGAGGCAGGAAGATGAACGTTGTAGAAAAAACGGGCAAAACCGTTGAGGACGCAGTCAAGGCCGCCCTTGCAGAGTTGGGCGTAAGCCGGGACGAAGTAGAGGTGGAAGTACTGGAATCTTCCAAGAGCTCGATCCTGGGCCTGTTCGGCGGACGGGACGCCAAGGTGCGGGTGACCGTAAAGGAAGCTCCGGCTCCGGAACCGGAAGCGGCTGCAGAAGAACCGGTGGCAGTACCGGCAAAGGAAATTGAGGAAGCGCCGGAAGCACCGGCGGTTCCGGAAAAGAAACCGGCAGAAGACCGGGCAGCCGATCTGGTAGCCACAGCGGCTGCTGCCAAGGAATTCCTGGAACAGATCTTCAGCGCCATGGGGATGGACCTGATCATCGAGAAATTCGTCAATCAGAAGGAAGACGAAGTGGTCTTGAAGATCCACGGTGAAGGAATCGGCGTGCTGATTGGCAAGCATGGCCAGACTCTGGATGCGCTCCAGTACCTGACCAGCCTGGCCGGGAACAAGGGACGCAAAACTTGGAACCGGGTCATCCTGGATGCGGAAAATTACCGGGAACGCCGGCGCCAGACGCTGGAACGGCTGGCAAAGAACCTGGCTGACCGGGTCAGACGGACGCATAAGAAAGCCATGCTGGAACCGATGAATCCTTACGAACGGAAGATCGTCCACATGAGCCTGCAGAACGATCCGGCGATCACCACCTACAGCGAAGGGGAGGAACCCTACCGCAAAGTGGTCATCGATTTGAAATGACATAGTACCAACGTAGCTCCGGACACCTTTGTTCGGAGCTCTTTTTTTGGAGGGAATTATGGAACTTCTTGAGGATACCATCAGTGCCATCGCCACTGCCCTGGGAGTGGGCTCCATCGGCGTGATCCGGCTCAGCGGGCCGGAGAGCCTTGCCATTACGGACCGACTGTTCACCGGGCGGGAGAAACCCGGCAAGGATAATGCCCGAAAACTCCTTTATGGCCATGTCCTGGATGGCAGGGGCCAGGTGGTGGATGAAGTATTGGCCGTGTACATGCCCGGCCCCCATTCCTATACCGGGGAGGATGTGTGCGAGATCCAGTGTCACGGAGGCCGCCAGGCATTGCAGGAGATCCTGGCCCTGACCTACAAGGCGGGAGCCCGTCCGGCAGAGCCTGGGGAATTTACGAAGCGGGCCTTTTTGAATGGCCGGCTGGATCTGGCGGAAGCGGAAAGTGTCATGGACATCATCAACGCCCGGAGCAAGCGGGCACTGGTGGCTGCCAACCGGGGGCACCAGGGAGGTCTTTCCCGCAGGGTGAAGGACCTGCGGAAAAAGCTGCGGGACCTGGTGGTGCAGCTGGAAGCTGTCATCGACTATCCGGAGGAGGATATCGAGGATGTGACCTATGATAAGGCCATCGCAGTGCTGACGGAAGGCCGGGACGCCGTGGAAAAACTGGTGCGCCAGGGCAGCACGGGCCGGATCCTGCGGGAAGGACTGCGCACAGCCATCGTAGGGCGGCCCAACGTGGGCAAATCCAGCCTGCTGAACAGCCTGCTCCAGGCAGACAGGGCCATTGTGTCAAACATCCCCGGCACCACCCGGGATGTGATCGAGGAGCAGATGACTATCAACGGGATCCCGCTGGTGCTCACCGATACGGCGGGCCTGCGGGATACGGAAGATTATGTGGAAAAAATCGGGGTGGAACGTTCCAAAGAGGCCCTGGAGGATGCCCAGCTGGCCCTGGTGGTGCTGGATGGTTCCCAGCCTTTGGGTGAGGAGGACAAGGTACTGCTGGAAAGCCTGAAGGATCGGTCCAAACTGATCCTGGTCAATAAGGCGGACCTGAGGGTGGCCCTGGATACAAAGGCTCTGGAGGACGCTTACGGAGAGAAAAATGTGATCGTCCTTTCTGTGAAGACTGGAGAGGGCATGGATCAGGTGGCCCGCTGGCTGCAGGAATTCGTGTACGGAGAAGGCAGTGACAGCGAAAGCGGCAGCATGACCCAGAATGCCCGGCAGCAGCGGCTGCTGGAAAAGGCGCTCCAAAGTGTGGGGGATGCCCTGAAGGGGGCCCGGGCCCACCTGCCATACGACTGCCTGACCATCGACCTGACGGAAGCGCTCCACGACCTGGGGGAAATCACCGGGGAAGACGTGCCGGATGAAATCATCGATGAAATCTTTGCCCAGTTCTGTGTGGGCAAATAAGTGTGGAGGAAAATACCATGATCGTAGTGGATCATTATGATGTCGTTGTTGTAGGGGCTGGCCATGCTGGCTGTGAAGCAGCCCTGGCGGCTGCCCGGCTGGGGCAGAAGACCCTTCTGGCCACCCTGTCCATGGACAATATTGCCCTGATGCCCTGTAACCCCTCCGTGGGCGGACCGGCCAAGGGCCATCTGGTACGGGAAATCGATGCCCTGGGCGGGCAGATGGGGATCGCGGCTGATGAGGCCTGCATCCAGATGCGGATGCTGAATACGGGTAAGGGCTATGCGGTGCAGGCCCTGCGGGCCCAGGCGGACAAACCCCTGTATCATACCATCATGAAAGAAGTGGTGGAGAACACGGACAACCTGGATGTGAAGCAGCTGATGATCGACAAGCTGCTGATCAAAAACGGCGCCGTCCAGGGCGTGGAAGCGGAAACCGGTGAAGTGTTCGAGGCGGACTGCGTGATTCTGTGTACGGGTACCTACCTGCGGGGCAAGATCCTGTACGGGGAAGTAGCTTATATGTCGGGACCCATCGGCCAGCGTTCGGCCATGAAGCTCACCGGGTCCCTGCAGGAAGCCGGTCTGCAGCTGATGCGGTTCAAGACCGGGACCCCTGCCCGGGTGGACGCCCGGACCTTGGATTACACCAAGATGGAACCCCAGTATGGGGACGAACGGGTGCGGAACTTCTCCTTCATGAGTCACATTACTACCCGGCTGCAGGTGCCCTGTTATCTGACTTACACCAATCCCCGCACCCACAAGATCATCCGGGACAATCTGGACCGGAGCTGCATGTTCAACGGAACCATCGAAGGGGTGGGGCCCCGGTACTGCCCCAGCATCGAATCCAAGATCATCCGGTTTGCCGACAAGAACCGGCACCAGCTGTTTTTGGAACCGGAAGGGCTGCGCACCAATGAAGTGTATGTCCAGGGCATGAGCTCTTCCCTGCCGGCAGAGATCCAGGTGGCGTTCATGCAGACCATTCCCGGCCTGGAACACTGCAAGATGATGCGGGCAGGCTATGCCATCGAATATGACTGTCTGGACCCTCTGCAGCTGAAGGCCAACCTGGAACACAAGCAGATCAGCGGTCTGTTCAGTGCGGGCCAGGCCAACGGCACCAGCGGGTACGAAGAAGCGGCGGCCCAGGGACTCATGGCCGGCATCAATGCGGCCCTGAAACTCCAGGGGAAGAAGCCACTGATCTTGAAGCGGAGCGATGCCTATATCGGCGTCCTGATCGACGACCTGGTGACCAAAGGCACCAGCGAACCCTACCGGATGATGACCAGCCGGGCGGAATACCGGCTGCTGCTGCGCCAGGACAACGCAGATCTCCGGCTGACCCAGAAGGGCCGGGATGTGGGCCTGGTGACCGACGCCCGGTACGAAGCCTTTACAAAGAAACGGGATATCATCGAACGGACCCTGTTCCATCTGTCCAAATTGAATCTGGCGCCCAATGAGGAGAACCAGCAGAAAATCGTAGCCATGGGATCCACACCTCTGCGCAGTTCCATCAATGTGCTGGAACTGCTGCGGCGTCCGGAAGTAACTTATGAGAAGCTGGCGGAAGCCTTCGACCTGGAGAAGCTGCCTGTGGATGCGGCGGAGCAGGTGGATGTGCAGGTGAAGTACCAGGGCTATATCGAAAAGCAGAAACAGGAAGTGGCACGGGCTTTGAAACTGGAGGACAAACTGCTGCCGGATGATCTGGATTATACCCAGCTCCACGAACTGTCTTCCGAAGCCATGGAAAAACTGAGCAAACAGCGGCCGGTGTCCATCGGCCAGGCCAGCCGGATTTCCGGGGTATCTCCGGCGGATATCAGCGTGCTGATGATCTATCTGGAAGCACGGCGGCGGAAGGAGGAACAGGCATGAGCTTTCGTGAGACGTTGGAGACGGCGGCACAACAGGCCGGCTATTCCCTGACAGGACAGCAGCTGGACCAGTTCGGCACTTATGCGGACCTGCTGCTGGAGACCAATAAAAGTCTGAACCTGACGGCCATCACTGACCCGGATGAAGTGGCAGTGAAACATATGGTGGATTCCCTGCTGGTGTATAACAAGGAGCGGTTCCACAACCACACCATCGTGGATGTGGGCACCGGGGCCGGGTTCCCCGGACTGCCTCTCAAGATTTACGATCCCGGCATGCGGGTGACCCTGATCGATTCCCTGCAGAAACGGCTGCACTTCCTGGAGCAGGTGGTGAAGAGCCTGGGGCTGGGGCAGGTACGGTGTACCCACGCCCGGGCAGAGGATGCGGGAAAGGACCCGGTTCTGCGGGAGAAGTTCGATGTAGCTGTGGCCCGTGCCGTAGCGGCCCTGCCGGTGCTGGCGGAATACTGCCTGCCCCTGGTGCGGGTGGGCGGTGTGTTCTATGCCATGAAGGGCAGCAGGTACCGGGAGGAAGTGGATGCGGCCCATCACGCTGTGGAAGTGCTGGGCGGAAAGATTACAGAAGTGCGGCCGGTGCAGCTGCCCGGACTGACGGATCACAGGGCCATCATCACGATAGAAAAAGTGCGTCCCACCCCCAGGCAGTATCCCCGGAAAGCCGGCGTAGCCAGCAAGAGACCGCTGTAAAAGACAGCAGGAGCTGCGAACATAGCGAAAAACGATGAATCAGGAACTCATTCATAAACGTTCCAAGGAGGTCATGATATGAACAAGAAACTGGTGGCCGCGGTTGCTGCGGCCTATATGCTGGGAGCCGGCACCCGTGCTTTGCCCGCCCAGGCCTTTGATCTGGGCTCCGTCCTTAAACTGGGCGGCATCAGCTATCTGGTCAGCCGGTTCGGCGGCGAAATCAATACCTTCATCAACAAACTGACCCTGCAGAAGGGTCTGGATACCCATTATGCCACCAAGGTGGTGCCCATCCTGAGCCTGGGCAGCGGCAGCTACATCGGTGCCGTACAGGTAGTGGGGCCCAAGGCACAGGTGGACAAGGTCAAGGCCGTGGGCCAGCTGGAAGGCAGCCTCGTGAAAGTGGCCCGGGTCAAGGCCATGATCCCCATTGATTCCACAAGCATCAGTAATATCAGCCGGGTGGAAGGCGTAGGGATCAGCGCCATTGTAGACTTCAAGATATGATGCTGGCAACATTTTTAACAGGGGATGTTTCACGTGAAACATCCCCTGTTCTGTGTTACAATAGTCTACAGTATCTTTTGTTAGAAAGGAGTGACGCCCATGTCCCGAATCCTTGCTGTCGCCAACCAGAAAGGCGGCGTGGGGAAAACCACTACCAGCATCAATCTGGCAGCCTGTCTGGCGGAAAACCGGAAGAAAGTCCTGCTGGTGGATCTGGATGCCCAGGGTAATGCTACCAGCGGCCTGGGCATCGATAAAACGGATCTGCCCCGCTGCATGTACGATGTGCTGATCAACAATGCGGATCTGACAGATGTAATCGTCTCCACGGCCTGGAAGAACCTGTGGGTGGCGCCAGCCACCATGGATCTGGCCGGGGCGGAGATCGATCTGATCGGGAAGAAAAATCCGGCCAATGCCCTGAAAAAACACCTGGGTAAGGTGAAGGAAAACTACGACTTTATCCTGATTGACTGTCCGCCTTCCCTGAGTTTTTTGACCATCAATGCCCTGACGGCAGCGGATGGGGTGCTGGTGCCTCTGCAGTGTGAGTTCTATGCCCTGGAAGGGATGGCCCAGCTGCTGAACACGGTGGACCGGATCCGTCAGTCCAGCAACCCGGATCTTACCGTTGACGGCATCGTCATGACCATGGCGGACAGCCGGACCCATCTGTCCAATGATGTGGTGGAGCAGGTGCGTACCCATTTCCCCGACCTGCTGTACAGGACGGTGATTCCCCGTTCCGTACGACTGGGGGAGGCACCCAGTTACGGACAGCCCATTACGGTATACGATCCCCACGGAAAGGCGGCGGAGGCATATCGGGCATTGGCACAGGAGGTGAAGCGGCATGGCCGGTAAAAAAGGAGGTCTGGGTCTGACGGGCCTGGATAAGATGTTCGGCACCCGGAGCAAAAAGGCTCCGGCTCCGGTGATCGAGGCACGGAAGGCAGAAGAGAACGTGGGCGAAGTGGCCGTGAAGAATCTGCGGCCCAACCCCTACCAGCCCCGGACCGTGTTCGATCCGGATAAACTTCAGGAACTGGTGGAAAGCGTAAAGCACAGTGGGGTCATCCAGCCTCTGATTGTGCGGAAGAAGGGCCGGCAGTATGAAATCGTGGCAGGGGAACGGCGCTGGCGGGCGGCGAAAGAAGCAGGGCTCAGCAAAGTGCCGGTGGTCATCCGGGATTACGATGAGGCCACCATGATGGAAGTGGCCCTGGTGGAAAACATGCAGCGCAGCGATCTGGACCCGCTGGAAGAGGCAAAGGGCATCCAGAATATGATGGATGCTCTGGGACTGACCCAGGAGGAGACAGCAAAAAAACTGGGCAAGAGCCGGACGGCTGTGACCAATGCCCTGCGGCTGCTGAAATTGCCGCCTAAGGTGCAGGAACTGGTGACTGCGGGCAAACTGACCGCCGGACAGGTACGGCCGCTCCTGGGGCTTTCTCAGGCGGCACAGATGGAAAAAGTGGCTGCCCAGGCTGTGGAAGGCGGCTGGTCTGCCCGGATCCTGGAAGAAGTGGTGAAGGCGGTGAAGACAGGGAAGCCCTACCATATCTATATGGAGACGGAGAAGACGCTGATCAAGCCGGAAAAAAACTCTCGAAAAGGAAAGAAGAACAAATCCGATGCCGCGGCAGACGATCTGGATGTGAAAGCCTTCCAGGAACAGCTGATCCAGTACCTGGGCACTCGGGTAAAAATCCAGCCCGATGGGAAGAAGGGTGGCCGGATCTTGATAGAGTATTATGGGGATGAGGATCTGGAACGGCTCTATGAGCTGCTGAAAGGACCGGAACCTGTCAGCAGACGGAAAACTCCCGGCCGGTTCACAGTGTAAGGAGGCGCTATGGTTGGAACAGGGACAGTTGTAAACGTGGCAGCCATTGCGGCCGGCAGCCTGGCGGGACTTCTGGTGGGCCGGGGCATCAAGGAAAAGTACCAGGAAACGGTAATCTATGGCCTGGCGCTGTGCGTGATTCTGCTGGGACTGCAGATGGCCCTCCAGGGGACCCATATCCTGATTACCATCGTCAGCCTTGTGATCGGATCCATCGTGGGCGAGGCCCTGGATATTGAGGAAAAACTGGAAAAAGTGGGCCTGTGGCTGGCCGGAAAAGTACAGAAAACCAGAGGAAAAGGCAATGTCAGTACGGACGTCTTCGTAGAGGGCTTCCTTTCTACCAGTCTGCTGTACTGTGTAGGAGCAATGGCCATTGTGGGGTCCATTCAGGACGGGCTGACCGGGGATGCTACCACCCTTTATGCCAAATCCATGATCGACGGACTCAGCGGCATCATCTATGCGTCCAACATGGGACTGGGGGTCCTGTTCAGCGCATTATCCGTAGGCATCTATCAGGGAACCCTGACAGCGCTGGCCGGCTTTTTGGGACCCTATATGAGCCAGACTGTGGTACAGGAGATTTCTGCCAGCGGCGGGCTCATGATCCTGGGCGTGGGCATCAACATGACGAAGCTGCTGAAGATTCGGGTGGGGAATATGCTGCCCGGATTGGTGGTAGCCGGGGTGCTGGCGCGGATTTTTTTATAAAAAGCTTGCAATTTTAGGCTCATAAGCGTATAATACAATTTATCGGGATTATAGCTCAGTTGGTTAGAGCGCATCGCTCACATCGATGAGGTCTACGGTTCGAATCCGCATAATCCCACCAATTGAAAATCAAAGGCTGTCGCTGGGGCGACAGCCTTTTTGCTGTGTGCTTTTGCATAAAAATACAAGATGGTCATCTTGCCAATGTCCACTGCATAAACATAAAAATCCTGACTTCATTTTTCACAGGGACTGCCCGGAAGGAGAGACTTTGTCCCGGGTGCCCGGAGTGCTCCAAAAAGGTTTGACGGAACCGGTTCCCGTATATTATCATGGGCTTATCCAAAAAGATTTTGAAGGGAGATTATCAGTATGGTAGAAACGATTGCAACGAAAAATGCTCCGGCCGCGGTAGGCCCGTATTCCCAGGGCAAGGTATGCGGCAATATGGTGTTTGTCTCCGGGCAGACTCCGATCAATCCGGCTGTGGGCAAGGTGGAAGCTGATACGATCGAAGGCCAGGCTGAACAGGCCTGCAAGAACGTGGGAGCCATCCTGGAAGCTGCCGGCAGCGGTTTCGACAAAGTGGTGAAGACCACTTGTTTCCTGGCGGATATGGGCGATTTTTCCGCTTTCAACGCCGTATACAAAAAATACTTCGTCAGCAATCCGGCCCGTTCCTGCGTGGCAGTGAAAGACCTTCCCCTGGGCGTGAAATGTGAAATTGAAGCCATTGCGGAGAAGTGAAAAACAGAGATTGGTACTGATTACTAATCAGCAGCAAAAGACAAGAGAGTCGTGGAGGTTTTCACGGCTCTTTTTCTTTTGTGGTGCTGTATAATTATGGTACAGCAGTACGGCGGGTCATCGGCGATACCCGTCGTCCCTTTCCAAAGGAGGTCCTTTCCATGCCAACTACCAAACTGACCCTGGCACCCCAGCAGCGGCAGCAGCTCAATCTCCATCTGGTGCAGCAGATGAAGCTGCTGCAACTGAATTCTTTGGAGCTGGACCAGTATGTCCAGGAGGCGGTGGAGGCCAATCCCCTGCTGGAATTCACCTGGAGCAATGGAAATCATGACTGGCAGGAAACGGATGGCCGGGAGTATTCCCGGAGTCATGGTGCCCGTTCCCGGGACGACGAACCGGCACCGGACCCTCTGGCCAATGTGGTCCGGCAGGAGGAGACCCTGCAGCAGGTGCTCCAGGAACAGCTGGGTTGCCAGGAGCTGAACGGAGAAGAACGGCAGCTGGCCCGGTACATTGTCGGCACCCTGGATGGCAACGGCTGGTGGCGGGAGGACGTGGAGGCCACAGCTCAGGCCTTTGGCGTGGAGTCCCGGTCTGTGGAAGCAGCACTCCAGCGGGTACAGCAGCTGGAACCGGCGGGCGTAGGGGCCCAAAGTCTTGCTCAGTGCCTGGAACTGCAGCTTCCGCCGGAAGCTCCGGAATTGGTGCGGAAGATCATCCGGGAGGGGCTGGACCTGTTGGGACAGAATCAGATTCCGGCTCTGGCCGAAAAGTTCCGTGCCACGAAACAGGCAGTGCTGGCTGCCCGGGAAATGATCTGCAGCCTGGACCCCAGGCCCGGGGCCCGGTACGCCAGCACCGGACCGGTGGCTTACCAGCGAGAGGATGTACGGGTGGACGTGGGCGCCAAAGGTCTGACCATTACTGTATATGACAGCTGGGGCGGCAAGTTCGTGCTGAACCAGGAATATCTGGATTGGGGAAAGAAGCAGGCTAATGCACAGGTGAAGGCGTATCTGAAGGAACAGCTGGGTAAGGCCCGGTACTTGCAGCAGCTTTTGAAGGAACGCCAGCAGACGCTGCTGCTGGTGTTCCAGGCCCTGGTGACTCATCAGGAATCCTTTTTCCGGCTGGGGCCGGGGCACAAACAGCCCTTGAAGTTGGCAGACCTGGCGGAGGAAACCGGACTGGCCATCTCCACAGTGAGCCGGGCCCTGCAGCACAAGTCCATCGGGTGCCGGTGGGGCTGTTTCAAAGCTGACAGCCTACTGGTAGGGGAGGCGGCGTCCCAGGCCGCTGGTACGGTGACGGAAGAACGGCTGCAGCAGCTGATCCGCCAGGTCATTGACCGGGAGGACAAGCAGCATCCTCTCAGTGACCAGGCCATCTGCGAAGCCCTGAAGCAGCAGGGGGTCCACACAGCCCGGCGCACGGTGAACAAGTACCGGGTGAAGCTGGGCATACCCGGCAAGAGCGGGCGGAAGCAGTGGGAATAAAAAAGCAGCCCATCCACTTTCTGTCCGGCAAAGGTTGCCTACAGGTTGGATTGCGTTTCGCCCTCCTTTGTAAATAAGGCTCGGGCAGTTCCAGGCAGAAGTCCTTATTGGACAGGGAAAGATGAGCTGTCTTTGTGGGCCATCAGCTGACCTGGGAACGGTCTTTCCTGACTGCAGACCCTGCGATAATGGGAAGTCCATTGAGCCGGAGACGAACAATCGCCTCCGGTGATTTTTTGCCCTAAATAATCTTAAATTCCGTAAAATTAATTACAATTTCCTGCTATTTGTAACAACAATTTGTGAACTAACTGTGAAACACTATACACGAACAATAGATAAGTTATAATAAAGACAGTTCGGAAATAGCCGAACAAAAAGGAGGGACTGTAATGGGAATGAATAGTAAGGTGAAAATGAAGGCGCGGAAAAAAGCCGCCGCAGTAGAGGAAAGAATCATGGAACTGTTCGCTCCCAGAATGTCCGGAAGCGACGTCCCCAGCCTGAAGGACTGGGATCCCATGGGTTATTTCGATTTCGAATGAGCGAAGTCGGAATCTCGGTAGGAAAGTAAAGAAGCAGGAGGGATGAATCATGGGAATGACGGCAAAGCGTGGTTATGAAATGACGAAAACAGTGAAAAGCCTGAAGGATCTTTTGTTTGTAGGGGTCATGGGCGAGAGCCGGAAAAGATCCAAGGCCACTGGGTATGAACTGGAAATTTCCGGTATGGTGAAACGGGAATTCCGGGTATAAAAAAAGGACGCCCGCTGGGCGACCTGGAAACAATGGTGGAGATATCGCATGCTCCCTGCGGTATCTCCACCATTGTGTATCTGATACAACGATTGTATCATTGTGTACAAGAAAAAACTTATTTTCAGGAAATTCAAATCTTTGATTGACCTTTTCGGGACCACAACTTAGAATTGGGTTGTATGTAGCATTCTCAATCAAGAACGATTCTAGAGAGGAAGTGCAGGCAAATGATGTTGAAAAAGCTGGAAAAAGTATTGACCGTAACGGCGCTGTCCATGAGCCTTTCCCTGGGGCTGGCCTATGATGTCCATGCCATGGTGGGCGGCAAGCCCGTCATCGGGATCTCCTGGAAGAGCAACAAGCAGGATTATGCTGCCTTCAAGAAGATCATTGAACTGGCTGGCGGCGTCCCGGTGGAACTGGGCCAGATCAAAAGCAGCGACGTGAAATACGATGCCGATGGGGCCGTGGATAAAAGTGCCCTGGAAAAATCCGGTATGCTGAAGCAAAAATATGCTGCCAAGATCAAAGCCAAAGACTTCTCCAAAACCAACATTGCCACTGTGATGCAGGGCGTGGATGGGGTGTTCGGTACCGGCGGCGAAGACATCAGTCCCTCTCTGTATAAAGAGGCAGAAAAGGAAAAGAACCACGGGGAAGGCATCAATGCCACCCGGGATATTTCCGACTATACGCTGCAGGCCTACTGCCTGGCCAACAATATCCCTACCCTGGATGTATGCCGCAGTGAACAGATGCTGGGCGTGGTCAGCGGGGCAAAGATCATCCAGGATCTGACCGATTACTATAAAGATAAGGGGCAGACCTATCACGATGATTTCCACCGGATGCCTCCGGGTACCCCCAACAGGGATTATGCCCGTCATGATGTGCACATTCTGCCGGTAAAATCCCATCTGCGGGACATTGTGGGGGCAGATGAGCTGAAGAATGTGTCCTCCTGGCACCATCAGGCCATCGGCAGCATTGCCGGCACGGATTTGGTGCAGACTGCAGAAACTACCTATAATGGTGTTTCCATCATCGAAGGCGTGGAAAATCCGAAGAACCTGTTCACGGTAGCCCTGCAGTTCCATCCGGAAAACGACTTGAGTCAGGTCCTGGTCAACAAGAAGGATGCCAAGGACTATTGTGATGTGGATACGTCTATGGCCTTCTTCAAGGCGTTGGTCAAAGCGGCCACGGAAAAAGCCACGGCGGCTAAATAATCAGCTGGTTTCCATCAGCTGGTAATTGGTGAAGGGGTGTGAAAAAAGTGTTTTTTCACACCCCTTTTTGCTGTCCCTGATCAGTGTTTTTCCAGGGCTTCTTTCAGCTGGTTGAAGGCTTTTTCTACAGTGCTGCGGGGGCAGGCCATGTTGAACCGCTCGAACTGGGATGTGGCTTTGCCGAAAATCCTGCCGGAATCCAGCCACAGTTTGGCTTCATCGGTGATCAGGTGATCCAGTTCATCATCCGTGAATCCGTACCCGGAAAAATCGATCCATACCAGGTATGTGCCTTCCGGTTCCACAAAGGTGGCTCTGGGCAGGTTCTTTTTCACGAAATTCCGCACATAGGCAATGTTTCCGGCAATGTAGTCCACCAGTTCCTTTACCCATTCGTCCCCTTTGGTGTAGCAGCTCTTCACGGCTGCCTGGCCCATGATGCTGCCCTGGCTGTAGCCGGCAGCAGCGTTGGCCCTGCGATATTTTTTCCGCAGTTCTTTATCGGGGATGATGATGTTGGCAGGCTGCAGGCCGGCCACGTTGAAGGTCTTGCTGGGAGAATGGTACAGCACCAGCAGTTTCCGGTATTTTTCGCCCAGGGTCATGAAGCTGATGAACGTATGGGGGGCATAGACGAAGTCGCAGTGGATTTCATCATCCATGATGATCACGTTGTGCTTCAGGCAGATATCCCCCAGCCTCGTCAGTTCTTCCTTCGTCCATACCCGGCCCGCCGGATTGTGGGGATTGCACAGCATATAGACCTTTACATGGTTTTCTACGATTTTCTTCTCAAAATCAGTGAAGTCAATTGTGTATTTACCATTTTCGTAATGGAGTTGGTTGTTAATGAACTTCCGTCCGTTGTCTTCGATCACTTCCCGGAACGGGTAGTATACCGGCTGCTGGATTAGGATGGCATCTCCTGGTTCAGAGAATGCTTTTACGCCGGTCGCCAGGCCGAAGACTACTCCGCAGCCCAAGGTCACCCAGGAAGGATCCACGGAATAGCCGTAATGGGCGGTGGTCCAGCGGTTCAGAGCCGCATAATATTCGGCGTCCGGATCGGTGTAGCCGAAGATGCCGTGGTCGATCCGCTTGTGGAAGTCGGCCAGGATTTCTTCCGGCAGGGCGAAGTCCATATCAGCTACCCACATGGGCAGCAAGTCGGTGCGTCCCTTGCGCTGCATGCCGAAATCGTATTTCAGGCAGCTGGTGTTCTTCCGATCGACGATTTTGTCAAAATCATATTTTCCCATCAAATAAGACCTTCCTTCTTTTGGTTTAAAACCTACTGGATTACATGGTTTTATTGTATCGGTTTTTCAAAGAAACGTCAAAACAGGAGCGGGTCCCCTGCTTCTTTACATTTTTCGTTTCTCTCCATATAATAAATTATAACTATACATGGCGCAGAAAGGCAGGGAATTGAATGGCACAGACCAAAACAAAAGACATGACACGGGGCAGTATCCCCCGGCTGCTGCTGGAATTCGCCCTGCCCCTTATGATCGGCAACGTGTTCCAAATGTTGTACAACACGGTGGATTCCATTGTGGTAGGCAACTTTGTGGGCACCCAGGCCCTGGCCGCTGTCAGTTCCACCACCATGATCACCAACATGAGTGTATTCTTTTTCAATGGCTTTTCCATCGGCGGTACGGTGGTGATCGGCAAATACTTTGGTGCCAAAGACCATAAGATGCTCCACCGGGCGGTGGAAACCATCATGGCCGCCACTTTCATCCTGTGCGTGCTGTTCACTCTGGGTTTCCTGGGGGGAACGGACTTCATGCTGAATTTCATGAAGACGCCGGCAGATGTCTTTGGCCAGGCTGCGGAATACCTGCGCATTTACTTTGCCGGTGTTACGGGCCTGTTGTTGTACAACATGGGCAGCGGCATCCTGCGGGCTGTGGGGGACACGAAGCGGCCCCTGTATTTCCTGATCCTTACCAGCGTCCTGAACATTTTCCTGGATCTGCTGTTTGTGCTCCAGTTCCACATGGGCATCGCCGGTGTGGCCTATGCCACCATCCTGGCCCAGTTCATTTCCGCGGCGGCAACCATGGCGGTGCTCATGCGCACGGATGACATCTACTGGTTCTCCCTCAAAGACCTGTGCCTGGACCGGGGCATCCTGCGTGAAGTCTTCCGGATTGGGCTGCCCACGGCGTTTCAGAGTGTGATTACCTCTTTTTCCAACATCTTTGTCCAGTCCTACATCAACTTTTTCGGCGCCACGGTCATGGCCGGATGGGGCTGTTACAACAAGCTGGATCAGTTCATCATGCTGCCCATGCAGAGCATGGCCATGGCTTCCACTACCTTTGTGGCCCAGAACATAGGCGCCCGGGAAGAGCAGCGGGCAGATCGAGGTACGGCTGTTTCCGTGGGGCTGTCCGTCCTGATTACCGGGGCCATTGCCCTGAGCCTGTTCATAGGAGCAGAAAAAGCCATCCAGCTTTTTACCAGTGACAGAGCCGTGATCCTGTCCGGTGCGTCCTTCATCCATATGAATACCATCTTCCTGATGTGCAACTGTGTGAACCATGTACTGGCCGGGGCATTGCGGGGCCGGGGCGATTCCATGGGGCCTATGGTGATCATGCTGTTTTCCTTTGTGCTGATCCGGCAAATCTATCTTTTCATCATGACCCGTTTCATCAGCAATACACCGCCGACCGTTGGTTTCGGATACCCGGTGGGCTGGACGACCTGCTGCATCCTGGAAATCCTGTATTTCCATATCCACTGGAAACACAGAGCCCGCTGATCCAGATCTTTCTCTTATTGTCCATATAACGGAATCATCAATGTGCATCCTATCTACAGAAAGGCAGGGAATCCGATGGCACAGACCAAAACAAAAGATATGACCCGGGGCAGTATCCCCCGGCTGCTGCTGGAATTCGCCCTGCCCCTTATGATCGGCAACGTATTCCAGATGTTGTACAACACAGTGGATTCCATTGTGGTGGGCAATTTTGTGGGCACCCAGGCTCTGGCTGCCGTCAGTTCCACTACCATGATCACCAACATGAGCGTATTTTTCTTCAACGGTTTTTCCATTGGCGGTACGGTGATCATCGGCAAATACTTCGGTGCCAAAGACCATAAGATGCTCCACCGGGCGGTGGAAACCACCATGGCCGCCACTTTTATCCTGTGTGTGCTGTTTACCCTGGGTTTCCTGGGGGGGACGGACTTCATGCTGCGCTTCATGAAGACGCCGGCAGATGTCTTCGGCCAGGCTGCCGAGTATCTGCGCATCTATTTCGCCGGTGTCACGGGTCTGTTGTTGTACAATATGGGCAGCGGTATCCTGCGGGCTGTGGGGGATACGAAACGGCCCCTGTATTTCCTGATCCTTACCAGTGTTTTGAACATTTTCCTGGATCTGTTGTTCGTGATCCAGTTCCATATGGGCATTGCCGGTGTGGCTTATGCTACCATCCTGGCCCAGTTCATTTCCGCGGCGGCTACCATGGTGGTGCTCATGCGTGCAGACGATATCTACTGGTTTTCGTTCAAAGATATCTGCCTGGATAAGGGCATCCTGAGCGACATCTTCCGGATTGGGTTGCCCACTGCCCTCCAGAGCGTGATCACGTCCTTTTCCAACATTTTCGTCCAGGCTTACATCAACTTCTTCGGTGCTACGGTCATGGCTGGCTGGGGCTGTTACAACAAGATTGACCAGTTCATCATGCTGCCCATGCAGAGCATGGCCATGGCTTCCACTACCTTTGTGGCCCAGAATATGGGTGCCGGCAATCATGAGCGGGCAGATGACGGCACGGTGAAGTCCATCCTGCTGACTCTTTTGATCAACGGGACCCTGTGTGCGGTCCTGGTGGCCACGGCGGCCCTGTCCATGCGGCTCTTCAACGGGGACGAGGCTGTGGTGGAGCAGGGAGCCGCTTTTATCCGGGTGAACCTGTTCTTCACCCTGTTCAACTGCGTCAACCAGGTACTGGCCGGGGCTCTGCGGGGCCGGGGCGATTCCATCGGTCCCATGGTGATTATGTTGTGCTCTTTTGTGCTGTTTCGTCAGACCTACCTGTTCTTCGTGACCCGCTACGGCAGCAATACGCCGCTAACCGTAGGGTTCGGGTACCCGGTGGGCTGGATGTGCTGCTGTGTGCTGGAACTCCTGTATTTCTATCTGCACTGGAAACACAGGGGATAAAGAAAAGAAAAAAGAGTCCGTACAACCAAAGAAACAATGGTTGTGCGGACTCTTTTGCTATGCGTTGTTTTCACAGGGACGCCCCCATAAAGGGCGTCCGTTTCCAGGTCGGGCAGCGGCCTGTTCTTTATAACCTTTGCACCAGTGACAGATCCACATTTCCGCCGGACAATATGAATACGACTTTCTCATCCGGTCTGAACCGGACCTTTCCGCTCTGGATGGCGGCCATGCCGATGGTGGAAGAAGGTTCTGCCAGTACCTTGCCCTCCGTCAGCAGCAGTTTCATGGCCGGCAGCAGAGCTTCTTCCGGAACATCCAGTACCTGATCCACTTTGTCCCGTACAATAGGGAACGTAAGATCTCCCGGGCACAGGGTAGCCACGCCATCGGCAATGGTATCCACCTGGGGTACAGCCGTGGGTCTGCCAGTCTGGAGACTGGCGGAGAAACGGGGGATGAGGGCCGGTTCGCAGGCATACACCTTTGTTGCCGGACGGATTCCTTTGACGGCAGTGGCAATGCCGCTAGTGAGCCCGCCGCCGCCCAGGGGGATCAGGATGGCATCCGGATCCGGCAGATCTTCGAAGACTTCCAGTGCGATGGTCCCCTGACCAGCCATCACGTCATAATCATTGAAAGGAGGCACATACCACAGTCCCTTTTCATCCCGCAGCTTTTCAGCAATGGCAAAGCGTTTGGGCTTGTCGCACAGGATGACTTCCGCACCCAGATCCCGAACTGCCTGGATCTTGATGGCAGGTGCATGGTCGGGAATGACTACCGTGGCCTTGATGCCCAGCATTTTGGCGGCATAGGCCACACCACGGCCATGGTTGCCGCTGGATGCGGTTACCACGCCCCGGGTCCGTTCTTCCGGCGTCAATTGCAGGATCCGGTTCAGGGCACCCCGGATTTTGAAGGAATGAGTGAGCTGCATACATTCTGCCTTTACGTACACCTGACAGCCCAGCACGGGATCCAGCGGCTTCAGCCGCAGCAGGGGCGTATGGTATACATAGGGTGCCAGCCGGTTCCTGACCTGGAAAATCTGTTCAAGAGACAGCATAAAAAGACCTCCTTCGGAATGATGATTTGGTTCCATTATAGGAGAAAGCAGCAGGCCGGGCAAGGGGGAAAGATGTCATACAACCAATATGCAACGGTTGTACAAACCCCTTTGTATATACAAATTTACTGTACCCTTTGTAGGGATGTCCCATAAGGGGCGTCCGTTCCCAGGTCGGGCAGCGGCCTGTTCCTTTTTATAAGATTTTGTATTTGGTTCCTCTGCCACGGCCCTGGATGATGATGTAATTTTTCTTTGCCAGTGCTTGCAGGAGCGCAGATGCCTTGGAACGACCGAAGGGGATGGATGGCAGAATCGTACTGATGGATTTGGGGATATTCCGGCTCAGCGCCTGATAAATGATTTGCTCGTCTTCGGTTAAATCAAAAAGGGTTACTACCGGGAGGATTACGGTGATGGAATTTTCCTGGACTTTAAATACCGGTTGTTTCAAACTCTTTTCATATGCAGCCCGGATCCGCAGGATCCCGGTACCCAGGATTTCAACCATATGGAGACGGTAAAAGATATTGCCCAAAATGGGATTGCGGAGCACGGACAGGTTGCCTTGCAGGTATTCTTCTTTGGAGATTCCACTGGCCAACCCGCCCGGGGAAGAGATTTCTGCCCGATCAGGGAAAAGCAGCACACGGATTTGTGCCTTGACATCCCAGGTCCGATGGATCAGCGCATTAGCCAATGCTTCACGAAACGCTTCTTCAGGGATTAGGCTGACTTTCACGCGCTCCATTCCTTCGATTTTTTCATACTGATAGGTATCTCTATATACTTCCAGTGCTTTTTCCAGTTCATGGAGTACGGATTCATGAGAGAAAGTGACACGCTTCTGGATGATGTTGATGGAATCTCCAAAGCGGGCAATATCGATCCCCGGGAAATCATTCTGGTCTGCCAATAATTCCGCGGCGTGGTTATAGCCATCCTGGTTTGAATATAAATTGAGTGACCTGAGCACGTCCAGTGTCAAAGCCTGGATCCCGATTTCTTTTTTTGCTTTTTCCTCTAAAAAGTGGAAAGAGAGATCCTGGTTTGCGGCAGGCAGTGCTTCAAAATCCATATTTCTGCCCTGTAGGATTAATCTCGAAAGCTCCAGAGAATCAACGGCAATGGTGGCAGTATCATTTCTTTTATACGCTTTGCCTTTGTAAAGATAGGGTTTATCAAGCCCTGGATGGACTGTCAGGACCACCGTGTGATTTGGGTTATGGACTTCTAATTCATAATGAGGCTGGGGAGAAATGGCATCATTGATTTTATTTTCAATGTCAAGGCAAGCCGCATCCGGATTCTGGATCCCGATGATTTTTCCATCATCCTGGACTCCAAAAATAACTGTTCCACCGTCATAATTGGCAAAGGCGCTGACAGTCTTTAAAAATGTATTGGTAATTTCCTGCTTGTATTCAAGGGTATGGGTTTCTTTCATGCTGAGCACCTCCTGCAGAATGAAATGGGTTATTTTCACTTTTATTGTAGCTGAAATCAGCCATATTTTCAACCATAAAAAAATACAGCTGATTTACAGCTGAAATATGGACGAAAAATAAATTTATGATTGAAAATAAGCAGGGCGGGGAATGGTGTATATACAAGAACCCACGAAAAAAGAGGATGCTGGACTGGCATCCTCTTTTTTCGTGTTGGTTTCAAGGAACAATGTATGGTTGTATGACATTGTCGGTCATTTCAACGGGAAGTCCTCCTACCGGAAGATTCCCAGGACATACCCGGCTGCCAGCCACATGAGGTTCATTACCCACAGGGGGATAAAGGAGAACTTCACGTAATCCTGGAGTTCGGTGTGGTCAGCCAGGTCACAGGCCAGGTAAATCTGCGGCTGGGCTACCGGCGAAACCATGGCACCCATGTTCATCAGCAGGGTCATGACCACGATTTCCTTCGGTACACCATAGTTGGCACTGACTCCGGCCACAATGGGGACCAGGGCGTATTGCCAGATATCGTTGGTGAAGATCAGCATCAGAGGAGCACTGAAGATGGCGATGATCAGGTAGACCCAGGGACCCATCACACTGGGGATGATCCCTACCAGGAAATTGACCATGGCATCCATCATTCCGCTCTTGGACAGTACGCCGACCACGACACCGGACAGGAACACGGCACAGGCGGTGGAGTACATTTCTTTGGAATATTTTTTCAGCAGCTGGTTCTGCAGGTTCAGGTCCGGGTAGTTCACCGTCAGGGCGATGATCAGACCCAGAGCGAAGATGACGTAGCCAGGGGCCGGGATCACGCTCAGCCCCACGATCAGCAGGACCGTCAGCAACAGGTTGAACCAGAACAGTTTGGGACGGCGCAGTTCGGACTGGTCTTTCTTTTCCATGTCCTGCATGATGACGGAGTCATCTACTTGGCCGGCGCCTTTCTTCATCTGCAGCCGGGCCAGGATCACAGCCAGCCCGATGCACATGGCGATGTAGAGCAGCATCAGCGGAAGCATATGGACGAAGATGTAGTTCTGGGGAGCCGGAATCCCGTCCAGCAGGGTAGCGGCCCGCAGGGTACGGCCGTTCCAGGGAGTGATGAACAGGGTACACATGGTGGCCGAACACAGCAGCAGCAGACATTTCGGATCGATTTTCAGTTTTTTATACAGCGGCAGCATCATGGGGACCGTTACCAGATAGGTGGAAGTCACGCTGCCGTCGATTTCGGTGATCAGGGAAACCAGGACGGTGATGATCATGATGACCGTAACGCTGAGCTTGGTCCGCTTCAGCAGGAATTCCACCATGGTATCGAACAGACCCACTTCGTTCATCAGGGAGAAATAAGGCAGGGAGAAGAAAATGATGAACATCAGGTCCCTGGTCTTGCCCAGGCCGAATTTGACGTAGTCACACACATCCTTGACACTGGCGCCCAGCAGAAAGGCACCAATGATGGGGATGATGGTGAAGGCGAATAATGTACTGACTTTCTTTTTCAGCAGCAATGTGGTGATGAGGATCATCATCGCAAAGCCGACAAGGGCTGCGAAACTCATGATTCAGACCTCCTTTTCCCTTACCGTACCAGGCACGGTTTCTTGCAGTCGTATTTCCAGTTTGGAATCAGGTACTGCATGGCCATGGCATCGTCCCGGTCGTGGGAAGGCATCTTGTTGTACAGCGCATTGGCTGCCATGACTTTGTCCATATCCAGGGTTACGCCCAGCCCCGGTTTCTGGGAAACTTCCAGGAAACCGTCTTTGATTTGCGGCGTATCTTTCAGCAGGTTCTGCCCATCCTGCCAGATCCAGTGCGTATCTAGCGGAGCCGGGTTGCCAGGTGCGGCAGCGCCTACCTGGGCAAAAGTGGCCAGGGTGATGTCGAAGTGGTTGTTGGAGTGGCTGCCCCAGGTGAGTCCCCATTCCTTCAGCAGAGCGGCCATGCGCAGGCTGCCTTCCATGCCCCAGAAGTGGGGATCGGCCAGGACGATATCCACGGCCTTCAGAGCCGCTGCATGGTAGAACTGGCGCCAGTTGGTGGCAATCATATTGGTGGCTACCCGCAGGGAGCAGGCGTTCTTGAATTCCGCCATCACTTCCCGGCTGGAGAAACCGGCTTCCGGACCGGTAGGGTCTTCGATGTAGCTCAGGACGTTTTCCATGGGCTTGCACAGCCGGATGGCTTCTTCCAGGCTCCAGGCCCCGTTGGGGTCGATGTTGATCCGGGCATTGGGGAAGGCTTTCTTCAAGGCCCGGCAGGTTTCCATTTCATATTCGCCTTCCATGACCCCGCCTTTCAGCTTGAAGTTGCGGAAGCCGTATTTTTCGTGCAGGATCTGGGCTTCTTCCACCACCTGTTCATGGGTGAGGATTTCACCCCGGCGATACCGGAACCAGGGATCCGGGCTGTCGGATTCATCCAGGTAGGGCAGGTCCGTCTTGTTTTTGTCGGATACGTAGAACAGATAGCCCAGCATTTCCACTTTGTTCCGCTGCTTGCCTTCAGCCAGCAGTTCGCACATGGGAACACCCAGATATTTGCCCAGGAGGTCCAGCAGGGCACATTCCAGAGCCCATTCGGCCTTGACCACGAATTTCAGCTTGGAGATGTCCAGGGTCTGGATACCTTCGCCGTCATCGCCGGCAGCTTTTTTCCCTCCTCTGTGGATGGTGCCCAGGATGCTGCGGTACTTGCCGATTTCCTGGCCTACCACCAGAGGAATGTAGCTTTCCAGACATTCTTTCGTGTATTCCCCGCCGTGGATTTCTCCGATGCCTTCATGGCCGGCGTTATCGTGCAGGATGACCAGGTTGCGGGTAAAGAAGGGAGCGTGGGCTCCGCTCAAAGTCATTTCCATGCTGTCATACCCGGCTACAGGGATGACTTTCATATCGGTTACGATCGGTGTGCTTGCCATTGTCATTTTCCTCCTTGGAACCAGCAGAATCTTATCATTTGCTTTTGAATCATTGAAATTTTCTGTTTACACTATATCGAATTTGATTTTCCTTGGCCAATATGTAATAATGATTCCGTCAATCAGTTTTACTAATATTATCTGATTATTCTAAAAGAAATATTTAGAGAATATCTTAATTTTTTTAAGGGGAGAGGAATTTCCATGGATACCCGTCATCTCCAGTATATTGTGACCATTGCCCAGAGACAGAATATGACCAAGGCGGCGGAAGAACTGTACGTTTCCCAGTCTTCTTTGAGTCAGTACCTGGGCAAACTGGAGAAAAAACTGGGCGTACCGCTGTTCGAGCGGACGAAGAACAAACTGCTGCTGACCCCGGCCGGGGAACGGTATGTGGAGGCGGCCCGGAAAATTCTGGACATTGAAAAAGAAACCTATGCGGATATCCGTTCCCTGAACAACCGCAGCCATATCACCCTGGGGCTGACTTCCCAGCTGTGCCTGCGGATGCTGACAGCGGTGATCCCTGCCTTCAAGAAAGAATTTCCGGAGGCCACGGTGGAAATCACAGAAGCCAATGTGAATGCATTGACCCGACAGCTGTTGGAGGAAAACCTCGACTGTGCCGTCATGGCCGTCCATAATACTTCCGCTTTCGCCAAAGAGCAGGTGGATATCCTGGGGACGGAAGAAATCCTGCTGGCAGTACCCAAAACGCATCCTTACTGCAAAAAAAATCCAGGCGAAGTGGTCGCTTGGAAGGAAATCCAACAGGAATTGGAAGGGGATAATTTTCTGATTTGCAAAAAGGGGTCTACCCTGCGGGAAGTGACGGATCATCTATTCTCGGCGCTGCACTTTGATCCCAGTACCATGTGCGAGACAAACAGCATCATCACCACCCGGGCCATGGTGGCCATGGGCATCGGTATCACCTTTATCGGCAAGTCCTGCAAGCAGGATGAGAACAAGATCCATTATTATCGGATGGATCCGCCGTTGACCCGGAAATTTGCCCTGATCCGCCGGAAGAATTGGGTGATGCATACCCCGGAAAAGCGGTTGTGCGAGGAAATCCGGAATTACTTCAAACGGAAAAGTGTCAAAGCTTTGATGAAATAAAAAACGAGGGGGTGTGAAAAACATTTTTCACACCCCCTCCCTTTTTTATCTATTTTTCTTTCGTTTTTTCTAGCCAGTATTTTTTGGCGTAGTCGATGAAGCACTGGGTGGCCCTGCTTACAAATGATCCTTTGGCGTAACTGGCGGCCACATTCCAGTGCAGGGGTTTATCCAGGGAATAATAACGGATGCCCTGATCGAAGCCGCAGACGGTGGATTCTGCGATGATGCCACAGCAGATTTCGGCCCGGACCATTTCCAGGATGGTGGCTGGGTTCGCAGTATCGAACAGGATCTGGGGGACCACTTTCCGGGTGCGGAACAGTTTATCCAGGATGGGGCGCATGGTGGTCTTCTTCCGCAGCAGAATCATGGGGCGGTCCTTCAGGGCCTGAAGGGGAAGGGCCTGGCGGCAGCCTTCCTTCCGGATGACCTGGTCCCCGAAGTCCCAGCTTTCCGGGGCGGCAATCAAGATTTCTTCTCTGTACAGATTCTGGTATTCGTTGTCATCCCGCTGGCTTTCGAACAGGGTCATGAATCCCAGATCCAGATCTCCGATGCTCACCAGCTTCTGCATCTGGAATACATTCATCTCATAGGGAATCACTTCTATGTTGGGATATTCCTTATGGAAAGCCGGGTAGACATGGATGAACATGTCAGGCCCCCGTACAGGTGTCATTCCCACCCGGATGGTGCCTTTATAGCCGTTGGTCAGGTCACTGATCCGGCTGTAGGTCTGCTGTTTCACCCGCAGCATTTCCCGGGCTCCCTCCAGGTAGATTTCTCCGGCTTTTGTAGGTCCCCAGTTGGTTTTGCTCCGGTTGAACAACGTTGTACCAAGTTCATGTTCCAGGTGCAGCAGCTGCTGGTTCAGGGCTGACTGCGTCAGATACAGCTTCTCGGCAGCCTTGGTGATACTCTTTTCTTCCGCGATTTTCAGGATATGCTCAATCAATCTTGTATCCATAAAAAGAAAACCATCCTCCTTCCGACTGACTTAGAAAAATAATTAAGGAATCTATGGTGATTTATTAAGTGTATATATAAATTATAGAACAATATAATGAATGGAACAAGCAAATACATGACTTAATATCAGGTATTTAAAATAACAACTAGATAGAAAAATGGCAAAATATGACAGCATACCTATATGCAGTGCACCAAGAAAGCTCTGCTCAAAATCACAGGGTTTTCTTTTATCTTCAGGACAACGTTTTGACGAAGAAATATGCTATACTGCATAGGAAGCAGATTCTTATGAAATGAAGGGTGGACAACAGATGGAACAGAACGATAAATTGAAGGCGCTGCAGGACTTTCTGCGGGAATTGGGCAGTGTGGCTGTGGCTTTTTCCGGAGGGGTGGATTCCACCTTCCTGCTGAAGGTGGCTCATGATGTGCTGGGCGACAGGGTGGTGGCCGTCACGGCCCGCTCCTGCTCGTTCCCCAAGCGGGAACTGGAAGAGGCCCGGGCGTTCTGCCGGAAGGAAGGGATCCGGCACGTGGTGGTGGATTCAGAGGAACTTTCCATCCCCGGCTTTTCCCATAACCCGGTGAACCGGTGCTATATGTGCAAACACGAACTGTTTGAAAAAATCCTGGGTATTGCCCGGGAAAACCAGCTGGCCTACGTGGTGGAAGGATCCAACCTGGATGATGAGGGAGATTACCGCCCCGGACTCCAGGCCATTGCGGAACTGCACATCCAGAGCCCTCTGCGCCGGGCCGGCCTGTATAAATCGGAAATCCGGGCCTATTCAAAGGACCTGGGTCTGCCCACCTGGAACAAGCAGTCTTTTGCCTGCCTGTCTTCCCGGTTCGTCTACGGAGAAGAAATCACGCCGGAGCGGCTGGGCATGGTGGACCGGGCGGAACAGTTCCTGCTGGATCTTGGCTTCCATCAGCTGCGGGTGCGGATCCATGACGGGAACCTGGCCCGGATCGAAGTGGATCCTTCCCAGCTGCAGAAGGCCCTGGACAGCCGGGAACAGATTTTCAAAAAGTTGAAGGAAATCGGCTTTGCCTATGTGACCTTGGATCTGCAGGGCTACCGGACGGGCAGTATGAACGAAGTGCTGCCGGGAAAGGGGCAGGCCTGATGGATGCCCGGGAAATTCTAGAACAGGTCCGGAATGGACGCCTTTCGGTGGAGAAAGCCCAACGGCTGATTGAACGGCAGCCTTTCGAGGAGCTGGGATATGCCAAACTGGACACCCAGCGGCAGCAGCGGCAGGGGTTCGGCGAGGTGGTATTCTGCAGCGGCAAGGCAGATGCACATCTGCTGGCCATTTTCCGGAAGCTGCAGCAGGATCAGCAGGAAGTGCTGGGTACCCGGGCTACGCAGGAGCAGTATGAACTGGTGCGGCAGGTCTGTCCGGAGGTGGTGTATGATCCCCTGGCCCGTCTGCTGAAAATCGAAAAGAAGGAGAAGCCCAGGGTGGGGAATATCGTGGTCTGCACAGCGGGGACCGCGGATTTGCCGGTAGCGGAAGAAGCGGCCCAGACGGCGGAGTTCTTCGGCAGCCGGGTGGACCGGATCTACGATGTGGGTGTCAGCGGGCTGCACCGCTTGCTGGCCCGGCTGGACCGGCTGCAGCAGGGCAATTGTGTCATTGCCATTGCCGGCATGGAAGGGGCCCTGGCCAGCGTCATCGGAGGCCTGGTCCGGAACCCGGTGATCGCAGTCCCTACTTCCGTGGGCTACGGAGCCAGCTTCCATGGACTGGCGGCCCTTCTGACCATGCTCAATTCCTGCGCCAACGGCATCGCTACGGTAAACATCGACAACGGCTACGGGGCCGGATATCTGGCGACCCAGATCAATCGGCTGGCCCTGCAGGAGCCTGCAAAGGAGAAATGATATGGCACATACACTTTATCTGGAATGCAACAGCGGCATCAGCGGCGATATGATGGTGGGGGCCCTGCTAGACCTGGGCGCCGACGAGAAAAAACTGCGGGAAACCCTGGCTACCCTGCCTCTCAGCGGGTATACCCTTCAGATTTCCCGGGTAAAAAAAGCGGGACTGGACGCCTGCGATTTTCTGGTGGAGCTGGATGCGGAACATGAGAACCACGATCATGACATGGAATACCTGTACGGGTTCAAAAAGGGTGGATTGGAGGCTGATTCCGCACACCATCATCACCATCACCACCAGCACCGGGGTCTCCATGAGGTGCTGGACATCCTGGATCAGGGCAGCTTGACGCCGGGCGCCCTGCAGCTGGCGGAAAAGATCTTCACCATCCTGGGAGAAGCGGAAGCCAAAGCCCATGGAACCACCCTGGAAGAAGTCCATTTCCATGAGGTGGGGGCTGTGGATTCCATCGTGGACATTGCGGCGGCGGCCATCTGCCTGGATGATCTGGACATCCGGGAAGTCATCCTGCCGGTATTGAACGAAGGGAAAGGATGTGTCCGCTGCGCCCACGGCATCCTGTCTGTCCCGGTGCCGGCTGTGGCCAACATTGCGGCGACCCATGGGCTGCCCCTCCAGATTATGGATACGGAAGGGGAGTATGTAACTCCTACAGGGGCGGCCATTGCGGCGGCCGTCCGTACTGGCGGCAGCCTGCCCCGGCCTTTCACCATCCGGAAAATCGGCCTGGGGGCCGGCAAACGTCAGCAGGCCCGGCCCAGTCTGCTGCGGGCCATGCTCATCGAAGACAGCGGAAGGGCTTCTGGCGGGCTGCAGGAAGATACTGTCTGGAAGCTGGAAACGAACCTGGATGACTGCACCGGCGAAGCCCTGGGCCATGTACTGGACCTGCTGCTGGAGGCCGGGGCCCTGGACGTGCAGTACACGCCGGTGTATATGAAAAAGAACCGTCCGGCCTGGCTTGTGACCGTTCTGTGCAAAGAGGCGGAGCGGAGCGTGCTGGAGACGGTCCTGTTCCGGGAAACGACTACCATCGGCATTCGCCGGTCCTTGTGCCGCCGGACCATCCTGCCCCGGAAGGAACGACAGGTGGAAACCCCCTGGGGCGTGGTCCGGGTCAAAGAGGTCCGGGTTCCGGAAAATGCTTTGGATCCGGCGGGAGAAGTCCGTTTTTATCCAGAATATGAGAGCCTGCGGGAACTCTGCCGGAAAACGGGGAAAAGTTTCCCGGAGGTCTATCAGAAAATCCTGGGCCAGTTGGCAGCAAAGGAGGCTGAATAAAAGATGCATATGGCAGATGCGCTGTTGTCTCCGGCCGTGGCCGGGACCATGTATGCGCTTTCCGGAGCCGTGGCTTTCTATGCCGCCAAACGGATCAGGAAAGAAGAAAGAGAAGAAATCATTCCCAAAATGGGTGTCCTGGGCGCTTTTGTCTTTGCGGCGCAGATGATCAATTTTGCCATTCCGGGGACTGGATCTTCCGGCCATTTGTGCGGGGGGATGCTCCTTTCGGCCGTGGTAGGGCCTTATGCAGGATTTTTGACGATGATCAGTATCCTGGCCCTCCAATGTCTGCTCTTTGGTGACGGCGGACTGCTGGCCCTGGGTGCCAATATCTGGAATATGGCCTTTTATGGCTGTTTTTTGGGTGGGGGACTCCTGTGGCCCTTTTTTACCCGCCGGGGGCTGAGCAAAAAGGCCATTGTCATGGCCAGCCTGGCAGGCAGTGTGCTGACTCTGCAGCTGGGAGCCTTCTCTGTTTCTGCGGAAACCTTTTTATCCGGGATCACCGAACTGCCTTTTACCGCTTTTTTGCTGCTGATGCAGCCCATCCATCTGGCCATCGGTCTGGCAGAGGGGCTGATTACCTCTGCTGTGCTGGGGTTTGTGTATGAAAACCGGCCGGAACTCCTCTGGCAGCCGGCTGGATCGGGTACGGCCGCACAGGCAGGTTCCTGGAGCCGGAACAGACTGCTGGGGGTACTGGCCGCCCTGGCCCTCATCATCGGTGGCGGTTTATCGCTTCTGGCATCCGGAGATCCGGATGGCCTTGAATGGTCTGTTCAGCGTTTGACGGGCAGTACGGAACTGGAAGGCCCGGGAGAAGGAATCTATGGACTGGCTGCCCGGTTCCAGGAGAGTACAGCCCTTCTTTCGGAGTATCAGGTTCCGGGCCTGGATGAAGAACTGGGTACGGCTGTGGCCGGTGTGGTAGGAACCATGCTGATCATGGGGATTGTCTGGATTCTGGGACGGACCCTGCGAAAGAGAGAAAACCATGAAGCCTCTGGAAGATGCCATTGACAGTGTCCATCTGCTGGATGACCTGGCCGGAAAAGACACAGTCCTGACCCGGCTGTCTCCGCTGTCCAAACTGGCTTCCGTTTTTTGTTTCCTTCTGACCCTGTCTTCTCTGGGCCAGAGGGATTTGGCGGGAGTACTTGTACTCCTTTTGTATCTTCCCGTACTGTACCGGCTGGGACGGATTCCCTGGAGACAGCCGCTGCGGCAGCTGCGGCCTGTATGGCTGATGGTGGGAAGCATCGGTGCGGTCAATCTGTTCTGGAGCCAGGGAGCTTCACTGCAGGTAGGGCCGGTGGCTGTTCCCGCTGGTTTGGCGGCACTGCTCATCCTGCTTCTGAAAGCGACGGGCTGCGTCCTGGCAGCCTATCTCCTTCTGGCTACCACCACCCTGGAAAGCCTTGCCTGTGCTCTGCAGAAGCTGCCCATTCCCCAGATCCTGGTGGTTTCTCTTTTGCTCACCTGGCGGTATCTGGTACTGCTGCTGCAGGAGGGGAGCCGTATGGCCACCGCATACCGGCTGCGGGCTCCGGAAAGCCGGGGCATCCCCTGGAAAATCAGCGGCAGCCTGCTGGGCCTGCTGCTTTTGCGCAGCCTGGACCGGGCGCAGCTTGTTTACGAAAGCATGAAGCTGCGGGGTTTTCAGGGGCGTTTTCCGGAAGAAAAAAATACAGGGAGCCTGCGTTCCAGCCTGGCCCTGATGGCAGGGACAATGGGCTGGTGCCTGCTTTGCCATCTTTTTTTGTAAAGGACTTTATCTTTGAGGAGGTCGGTCGTTTTGTCTTCCATCCTGACTCTTTCCCATATCCAGTTCCGGTATCCGTCACGGGATTCCCGGCAGCCTGCCGACCCCGTACTCCAGAATATTTCTTTTGCCATAGAGACAGGAGAAAAAGTGGGGCTGATCGGCAGCAATGGAGTGGGCAAATCCACACTCCTGAAGCTCGTAGTCGGTCTGCTTCCTCTCCAGGAAGGGGAAATGATGGTCAGCGGGCTGCCTGTGACAAAAGAGAACCTGCCGCTGATCCGCCGGAAAACAGGCTACGTATTCCAGGACTCAGAAAGCCAGCTGTTCATGCCCACTGTGGAGAGTGACGTGTCCTTTACGCTGCGCAATGCCGGATATTCCCGGGAAGAAGTGGAGCGGCGCACGCTGGATGCGCTGACCCAGGTGGGAATGGAAAAACTGGCACAGCGGCAGATTTACCGGCTCTCCGGCGGTCAGAAAAAACTGGCGGCCATTGCCGGGATCCTGACCCAGAGCCCCGATCTTCTGCTGCTGGATGAACCATCGGCGGCGCTGGATCCCAGGAACCGGCGCAAACTGATCCAGATTCTGCGGCAGCTGTCTTGTGCGCAGCTGATCGCTTCCCATGACCTGGATTTCATCTGGGACACTTGTGACAGGGTCATCCTGCTGTATCAGGGCAGGGTCATCCAGGCAGGTCCGGCACAGGAAATCCTTGCAGACCGGGATTTGCTGGAACGTTCCGGCCTGGAACTTCCCCTGCGGCTGCAGGGATGAAAATTGCACTTTCGTCCCAATCTTTTCTGATTTTTTAGCGATTTCTCCCGAATCAAAGGATATGGATTGTCGTTGTTGGGAGAAATGGCTATTGTAATGCTGGAGAGGAATCGGAATTCCAGGGAAATCAGAAAAGGGGGAAGTCCCATGACCACATCACTGGAAGAAATGCTGAAAGACTACGAAATCCCGCCGGTGGCAAAGGTCCAGGTGCTGTTCGACCGGACCCGGCTGGAACAGGTGGAGGAAACGCTGCTGGAACGGCTGCAGGCAAAAGATCTGCCCATCAGGAAGGGGCAGCGGATTGCCATTACGGGAGGCAGCCGGGGTATTGCTGACTATGTGAACCTGATGAAGGCAGCCGTGGCTTATATCAAGGGAAAAGGTGCCATCCCGTTTATCGTTCCGGCCATGGGCAGCCACGGAGGGGCCACTGCGGAAGGCCAGGTGGAAGTGCTGCGGAATCTGGGCATTACGGAAGAGAGCGTGGGGGCACCCATCATCTCCAGCATGGATGTGGTGGAAGTGGCCCGGACGGAGCTGGATTTGCCGGTGTACATCGACAAGAACGCCTATGAAGCTGATGGTATCCTGCTTTTGAATCGTGTAAAGACCCATACTTCTATTTATGGAAAGTACCAGAGCGGCCTGGTGAAGATGCTGGCCATCGGGCTGGCCAAACATGTAGGAGCGGCCATGACCCACAGCCTAGGTACGGATTATCTTAATGACAATATGGCCCGGGTGGGGTTGACGGCGTTGCGCCATGTGAAGGTGGTGGGCGGCATTGCGGCCATTGAAAACGGGTACGACCAGCTGGCCGATGTATATGTGCTGCACAAAGAGGAAATCGAAACCGAGGAACCCAAAATCCTGGTGCGGGCCAAGAATATGGTCCCCCGGATCCCTTTCGACCATATGGATGTACTGATCTGCCGGAAACTGGGCAAAGAAATCTCTGGCACGGGCATGGATCCGGCCATTGTAGGACGTCCCATCAACAACCGGCCCAATGTGGGACCTGATGTGACGGAATTGGGCATCCTGCGGCTTACGGACAAATCAGAAGGCAATGCCAACGGCATGGGCATGGGAGACTTCATCAGCCGGAAGCTGCGCAGTGCGGTAAACGAAAAGATGACAGTGGTGAACGCCCTGACAGGCATGAAACCGTTTACGGCCCGGATCCCGCCCACCATGGATACGGACAAACTGGTTTTCCAGGCCTGCATCAAGGCAGCCGGGAGGATTGCACCGGACCAGTTGAAACTGTGCATCATCAACAGTACCGGGGATCTGCAGAGCCTGTGGGCCACCCGGCCCCTGGTGAAAGAACTGGATCCGGGCAGGGGAAGACAAATAGGAGAGTTTCAGCCGGTAGCCTTTGATGGGGAAGGGAATCTGGTGCTGTAAATGAAAAGATAGAGCCACAGCTTTTCAGGGCTGTGGCTCTTTGCTTTTATGGATGATGGTCTGATGATGCTGACTGAACTTTTTTGGAGATTCTCCCAGCTTTTCGGTAAAGGTACGGATAAAGTGAGAATAAGTCTGGAATCCCACAGCTTCTCCCACGTCTTTGACCTTGACACCTTTTTCAAGCAGGGAACAGGCCAACTGCAGCCTGTAAATGGTTATATAGTTGCCGATGGTGAACCCCGTATGCTCCTTGAAAAGCTTGCACAGCCGGGACCGACTGAGATAGAGTGCTTTGGAGATTTCCTCCAGAGACAGTTCCCTGGCGTAGTTTTTATGGATATACTGCAGGATCTGCACCATGATCTGGTCAGCGGGAGAAGGTTCTTTTTGAGGAGCGGGACCGGTTTTGTGGAAAATGCGGGAAAGGTGCAGCAGCAGTTCAGCAAAAAGGATGTTCTGCTGCAGATCTCTTCCAAATGTTTTGACAGTAACCGGCAACAGCCCCTCCCAGAGATGACAGATGGAGGCCAGCTCCTGATGGCTCAAATACAATGTTTGGGGAGCTTTTTGGAAAAGGGTTACCAGATCAGTGGAGGGAGTAGAAAACAACTGCAGCATTTCAGGAGCAAACTGTACTACGTAGCGGGAGGTTTCTTCTCCTGTAGCTGAAAAACCGTGATGGATCTGGAAAGGGTGGATCAGGAACAGCTGACCGATTTTCAGAGGATAGCGTGTTTCCTGCAGAAAAAAGTCTCCATGATTGTTCATGCTGAGATAAAGTTCAAACTTATCATGAAGATGAGGGTGCGGATTGACATTGTGGGTTCCCCAGTAAGCAGCATATTGGATCAATGGAAATGGTTCCTCCTTTCAGCGGCTTTTTCTTCCATCATAGGAAAACAGCGAAGGAAAGTAAACTGGGAAAAAGTTTGCATATCGTATCAAAAAATTAAGAATGGATGGGCAATCTTCCCCAGAGCTTCCGGTTTTATTGACGCTGCTTCCTGAAATGATATGATTCACAGTAGATGACCTGCAGGAACAGTTGAAACAAGCGAATAAACTAAAAATTGCGCGTATTCTGATGAAATACAGGAACGTAGGGAGGCGTTGGAATGAGTGAGATTACCGTCTGTCTGATCATTGCTGTGATTACCATGATCCTGTTTATTGGACGGGTATTCCCTATGGCACTGACTTCAGTCCTTTGTGCCCTGGCAATGGGGATCTGTCTGCCCAGTGTAAAGCTTTCCGCTATATACAGCGGGTTTGGAACAGCTCCTGTGTATATGATTGCAGGGATGACCATTGTGGGGGATGCCCTGTTCCAGACCGGGGTTGCTCAAAAAATCGGGATTTCTCTGAGCAAGATGAAAATCTTCCAAAATGAAAGGATCTTTACGGTGATGGTGGTCATTGTCTGTGTACTGATGAGTGCCTTTATGAGCGATTCAGGATGCATCGCCATGTGGATGCCCATCATTGCAGCCGTTGCGGCCGGATCCCATGGAAAGATCCGGTCGAAAATGGTCATCATGCCAGCAGGGATCGCCTGTATTGTAGGTGGAGCAACGACCCTGGTGGGGTCGACTTCCCAAAATACAGCCAATAGTTTTTTGATGCAGGTCCCTGGCTTTGAAACGGGGATGGGAGTGTTTGATATGACCTCCGTGATGTGGATGGTGGATGTGCTGATGGTCATCTACTTTGGGACAATCGGTTATACCATTACCAAAAAGACGTTGAAACCCGGTTCTCCCCATTTCGATGATGGCAATGAGTTTGCCAAATCTTCCAGTAATCTTGATGCAGCAGAGAGTGTACCGCAGGTTTCAAAACGGAAACAGGCCATTGCAGTAGGGACTTTGCTCCTTTGTATTTTGGGATTTATCCTGTGTGGCTTTGCTCCGTTCAACAAATACCTGAACATTGCCAATGTGGCATTGATCGGAGCTTCTATTTTGTTTGTGACAAAGACCATTGATTACAAGCAGACCCTGAAAAATACCGGATGGGATGTGCTGCTAACAGTAGGCTTTATTGCTGCGCTGGGTGTCGCTTTGGAAAAGACCGGTGCAGGAAAACTGATTGCGGAACAGACACTGGCTTTCTTTGGAGGGGAAAGTGCTTCTTTGAATGTCATCATGTGTGTAATGTTTGTCCTGGGAAGCTTCCTGACTTTGTTCATGTCCAATGTAGCGGTTTCTGCCATGCTGGCACCGATTTATATCCCTCTTGCCCAACGAATGGGAATCAGCCCGGTCCCTTTTATTATCCTGATTGCAATTGCTTCTAATATGGCCATTGCAACGCCTATCGGGACCCCGGTCAATATGCAGATCCTGCCTGCGGGGTATAAATTCAGTGATTATGTAAAGATTGGCGGTCCTTTGTGGGTGATTTTTATGATTGCGGTTTGTCTGACGGCCAAAGGTATATTATTTTGACAGGAGAGATGGAATATGGAGCAATATGATGTGGTGGTCATCGGAGCCGGCGTAGTTGGCTGTGCCATTGCCCGGGAACTGTCCCGGTATGCGCTGAAGACTCTGGTGCTGGAAAAAGAACTGGATGTGGCTACCGGCAATTCCAGCCGGAATACGGGTATGCTGCATGCCGGCTTTACGTATAAACTGGGAACCCTGCGGGCCCAGTGCTCCGTGGAGGGAAATCAGGAATTCGACCAGGTTTCCTCTGACCTGGGGGTTCCTTTCAAACGTACCGGGAAACTGGTAGTGGGCTTTACGGACCACGACAGGCAGAACATCCTGCGGTTCAAGGCCAACGGCGAAGCCAATGGGGTGCGGGGCATCCGGATGGTGGATCCGGACGAGATGCACCGGATCGAACCCAACGCCGGAGGTAATTTTGCCATGTACGTGCCGGCTTCCGGTATCCTGGATCCTATGCAGTATACCATCGCCCTGGCGGAAAACGCCTGCAAAAATGGCGCCAGGTTCTCTTTCGGTTCCCGGGTCATCGGCATCCGGGCTCTGGAGGGGGAAGAAGAAAAGAAAGCCCTGGGGCTGGAAGAAAAGGGCCGGATGTACCAGGTGACCACCGACCGGGGCATGGTCTATACCCGCTGGGTCATCAACAGTGCCGGTGCCTATGCAGTGAAAATCGGCCAGCTTATGGGCTATCCGGTTGTACCACAGATCGGTACCAAAGGGGAATATTATATACTGGATAAAAAAGCCGGGGCCTTCCTGAAGACACCTGTATATCCGGCCCCAAATGACCGGGGTGGATTTGTGACCCATGCCACCCCCACGGTGGACGGCAACATCCTGGTAGGACCCGACTGGTATACAACGACAGGACCGGAAGATTACGCCAACCAGAAGCAGAGCCTGGACCGTCTGTTCCTGGACGGCCAGAAGATGTTCAAGAAAATGCAGCGGAAATATTTCATCCGGAATTTTGTGGGCATCCGGTGGCGGAACTGCGATCCGGTGACGAAGGAACCTCTGGATTTCCGCATTATGACGGATAAGAACATCCCGCACACCGTGAGCCTGGTGGGCATCGAATCTCCCGGAGTGACGGCGGCTCTACCCCTGGCCCGGAGAACAGTGGATATTGTGCTGGGAGAAACGGATAATGAAGGAAAAAAGATCCTAAAGAAAACGGATTTTGACCCGGTGCGGAAACCCATTCGCCGGTTTTCGGAAATGACCCTGGAAGAAAAACAGGAAGCCATCCGGGAAAATCCGGATTACGGCCAGGTGTTCTGCCGCTGCGAGAATGTATCCCGGGCAGAAATCCTCCAGGCCATCCACAATCCGCTGGGGGTCCATACCCTTACCGGCATCAAGAACCGGACCCGTTCCATGATGGGACGCTGCCAGGGCGGTTACTGCCAGACCCGGATCACCCAGCTCATGGAACAGGAACTGGGTGTAGAGCCGGAAGACCTGCGGTATCAGCGGGAAGGCGGCTGGCTGTTTACAGGCAAAGTGCGGCCGGACAAGCAGGGGGAGGAATGAACCATGGGAGAGAAAGAAAATAAAGCCGGAGCCTTCCAGAAAGCTTCGGTGGTAATTGTAGGCGGCGGCCCTGCCGGGCTGGCTGCAGCGGTGAAATTGTACGATGAAGGCATCCGGGATATTCTGATCCTGGAACGGGAAAACCAGCTGGGGGGCATCCTGAAGCAGTGCATCCACGATGGTTTCGGATTGACCCGGTTCGGTGAGACCCTCAGCGGACCGGAATATGCCGCCCGCTTCGTGAAAAAAGTCAGGGAACGTCAGATTCCCTATATTACGGATACCACGGTGGTCCAGGTTACGGCGGACCATAAGGTCTATGCAGCCCATGCTTCCGGTCTGCTGTGTATCCAGGCCCGGGCGGTGATCCTGACCATGGGCTGCCGGGAACGGACCAGGGGTGCGCTGGCGATTCCCGGGACCCGTCCGGCTGGGGTGCTGACCGCCGGTGTGGCCCAGGCCTATATCAATCTGCAGAACCGGATGCCCGGGAAAGAAATCGTCATCCTGGGTTCCGGGGACATCGGACTGATCATGGCCCGGCGGCTGACCCTGGAGGGTGCCCACGTAAAAGGTGTGTACGAAATCAATCCCATCCCCAGTGGCCTGCCGCGGAACATAGAACAGTGCCTCCGCGATTATGACATTCCCCTGCATTTGAGTCACACGGTGTCGGACATCAAAGGGCGGGACCGGCTGGAAAGCGTTGTCATTTTCCGGGTGGATGACCATATGCAGCCCATTGCCGGTACGGAAGAGGAGATTCCCTGTGATACCCTGATCCTTTCTGTAGGGCTGATTCCGGAAAATGAACTGACCCTGGGGGCCGGGGCGGAACTGGATCCCCATACATCCGGAGCCTATGTGGACGATGCGTTCCAGACCACGGTGCCCGGTCTGTTTGCCGCCGGCAACGTGCTCCACGTCCACGACCTGGTGGATTTCGTTTCCATGGAGGCAGAACTCATGGCAGAAGGTGTGAAGCGGTATCTGGATGGCAAGCTGCCTCCTGCCGGGCTGAAGGTCTGCTGCGGCAGCAATATCGGTCATATCGTGCCCCAGCGGATCAGCGGGAAAACTGATGTGAAACTGTCCTTCCGGGTACGGGCACCCAAACGCAATGCCCATGTAGTGGTGCGTCAGGGCGATAAGGTGGTGGCACGGAAAGTGATCCCCAATGCCCTTCCGGCCAATATGGTGGAAATGAATCTGCCGGCTGCCAGCCTTGCGGCAACCGGTGATCTGGAGGTGAGCATCGATGAATAAGGATTTGACCTGCATCGTCTGCCCCAATGGCTGCGACCTGCATATCATCTACAGCCAGGATGAAAAGGGGACGATCACGGTGGAATCAGTAGCCGGGAATCTGTGCAAACGGGGCGAGGAATACGCCAGACAGGAGCTGACGGCTCCCAAACGGACCATTGCCAGTTCTGTGCTGGTAAGGGGCGGAAATTTGCCCCTGGTCAGCGTGCGGACCGACAAAGCCATCCCCAAAGCCCGGATCTTCGACGTGATGACCGAAATCCGGAAATGTACGGTGGAAGCTCCAATAGCGGCAGGGACTGTGCTGATTCCCGATGTATTGGGACTGGGCGCGGATATCATCGCCACGAAAGATGTGGGGAAGAAAGGGTGAAGAAAAGTCATACATCGAAGGAGAAAATCCGCCCGTTTCGGGTGGATTTTTTTTGGATGGACTGAGAACCGACAGGCCAGGGACGGGCGCACCGGGCGATATTTTGCCTGCGGCAAAAATCTTGGTGCGCCCCTACGGCTCACAATCCATGTTGGAATATTTTTCAAGCCAAATAAATTCAATTTCGTATCTTTTTGGTACCAAAAAGATGTATTAAGAAATATTTTTGGCTTTCTATCGATACCAGACATGGAAAAGGAAAGCAGACAGGTATAAAAGGAATCCGTACAACCGTTGTTTCAGCGGTTGTACGGATTTTTAGCACATTGTCCTCCCAGGGGCGAATCTGCGCCGATTTTTCTATCACCATCAGCAACGCCGCAGGGGCGGGTTGCTAATCCGCCAGCTCAGGGATAACGGAAGATTGCTGGATCGAGTTATCCTTCCAGCAAAAATTGCAGGATATTCTTGTGGATGATTCCATTTTCACTGAGATCCGGTAAATCACCGCTGATAACATATTTGGGGTAGTTATCAGGGATCCGTTCCAGATTTCCAAATTCTCTTTCATGGTCCTGTTCTGTAATCAGGTAGGCAACCTGGATATATTGCTTTTCGCGTCCTTTTTGGCAGATGAAGTCGATTTCCTGGTTGTTCCATTTCCCTACCCGGACTTCATATCCCCGGGAACGCATTTCCAGATAGACCAGATTTTCGTAGAGTTTGCTGTAATCCAGTTTTTCACTGGTCTTTACGATATTCCGCAATCCCATTTAAAACATTACGTTTATACTTTACATATTACAATAAAACACAATAAATTTAAAGTATAAAATAACGATATGACAAATAAGAGAGATATTGTTATGCGAAAGAGAACGAAATTTCAACTATAAAGGAAAGCAGACAGGTATAAAAGGAATCCGTACAACCATTGTTTTGACGGTTGTACGGATTTTTAGCATACTGTACTCGCAGGGGTGAATCAGCGTAGTCTGCCTGCTCAATTCTGTTTTTGTTATTTCTCAGTCCACTCCTCCAACACCCGCTTCAATACTCGGGCTGCCTGGCCGATTTCTTCGGCTGGGGTATATTCTTCCGGTGCATGGCTGATTCCTTTCTGACTGGGAACGAACAGCATGGCCGTGGGAAGTTCATGGCTGAGGATCATAGCGTCATGGCCGGCCCAGCTGGGCTGGACCTGCCAGGGAATTCCGCAGCTTTTGGCGGCTGCTTCAAAGGACTGCATCAGGTCAGGATCCATGGGCACCGGCGGAATCTGGTCCAGCTGGCGGATTTCACAGGAAACTCCATACGTTTTTCCGATTTGTCCGGCGGCATCTTTATAGAACGCAATGGCCCGGTCCAGGCCTTCTTCTGTGGCACAGCGGATTTCCAGGGAATGTTCAGCTTTCCCAGGGACTACGTTGTTGGCTCCTGGCTGGGCTGCAATCTGGCCGACTGTGGACACAATGGCCCATGCCGGTTTCTCTTTCAGCGCCTGGGGTGTGGAAGAAGCTTTCGCATAGGTATAGACCTTTCCAATCATGGCAGCAGCCGCCACCAGGGCGTCATGCCGGTCTTTCATGGCCGTTGTCCCGGCGTGGTTGGTAACGCCCTCCCAGGTGAACTGGTAGTGCCGGATACCCACGATGGCAGAGACGATGCCCAGGGGCAGCCTGGCGTCTTCCAGGGCCCGGCCCTGTTCGATGTGGAGTTCCAGGAAGCATTTTCCCGGCAGCAGATGGGCCTGGAAAGGATCACCGGAAATCCCGGCCTGCCGCAGCAATTCATCCAGGGACTGGCCTTCGGCTGTTCGCCAGCTTTCGGCTTCCTGAGGCCGCAGTTTTCCGGTCAGGGACTGGCTGCCCAGACAGGGACGGCCGAAACGGGTCCCTTCTTCTTCTGCAAAGGCGATGATGGTCAGAGGACGCCGGGGTTGGTACTCCTCCTGCTGCCAGGCTTTGGCAATGGCCAAAGGGACTGTAATGCCCAGGGCACCATCATATTTACCTCCGTGGGGCACGGAATCCAGATGGGAACCAGTGTAGACCGGCGGCAGGTCTTCTGCTCCGGGAACCGTCATGAGCAGGTTGCCCCAGCCGTCTCTTTCACAGTGCAGGCCTGCCGCTTCAGCATAAGTGCGCAAAAAAGTCTGGGCGTCCAGGAATTCTTTCGACCAGGAGAGCCGTGTGGTTCCCTGGCCTTTTTTGTACCCAAAAGCGGACAGCGGCTGGAACAGTTCTTCCCAAAGTTGCTGCAGGGTTTTCATCGGGCGAGCTCCTTTCTGCGGGTTTCTTTCCAGGTTTCTACGGCCTTCCGGAAGTCTGCCAGAAGGTTTTCTTTGACCTGGGGAAGGGATTTTACAAAGAAGGTGGCACTCAGCGTGAGCAGCAGGCGGCCGTTTTCATCATACAGAGGAACGGCCAGGCTGCCTACATCGTTGACGAATTCTTCGATTTCGGTAGAATAACCATTTTTCTGGATGGTCTGGAGCTGCTGGCGAAGTGCATCAGAGGAACGCAGGCTATGCGGGGTAAGGGACTTGAATTCCATCTCCCGGAGAAGATCTTCCCGTCCGTGGGACACCTGATCCAGCAGCAGCAGCTTGCCGGAACTGGTGGCGTGGAGCGGCAGGTCCGTATATTCGCTCATGACGATGTAATAGGCCTGTTTTGTGGGATAAGCGCAGTATACGCTGAAAATCTGATTCTGGTAAACCATCTGCAGACTGGCTGAGAAATGGTATTTTTCGGCAATGGCATCCACCAGTGGTTTGAACAGTTCGATATAACGGTCGATGTCCTGATGGATCATAGCGGCTTTGGTGACAAAATAGTACCCCAGTTTATAATAGCCGGTTTCCCGGTCACGGAGCAGAAGCTGGCTTTCCACCAGTGTGTTCACAATACCCCGAGTCGTATTGATGTTCAGCCCTGTTTTCTCACTGATGGCAGAAAGGGGAAGGCTGGGTGTGGTCGGTGTGAAGCAATCCACAATCTGGACAGCCCTTTGGATCGATTGAATCGGCTTTTGTAACTTTTTTTCCATAAAGCTCTCCTCTATAAAAGAATTTCCATACAGTAGCGTACCATAAAAGAAAATTGTTGACAAATGAAAAATGGGGTGGTATAAAATTGATAAAACTACAATGCAAAATAAAAAACGACAATGTAGTTAATCAACAGTGAATTGATAGGGTAATGCGGCGTAGGATTTTACTTCACAAAGGGGAGAAGAAAAATGGCAGACAAGAAAGGAAAGCAATTTACCCTGAAAGAAAAATTGGGGGCGTTGGGACCAGGGTTTCTGATCGTAGGGAGTTTCATCGGACCGGGTACGGTCACCAGTTCTACCAAAGCAGGGGCTGATTACGGCTTCCAGCTGTTCTGGTGCATCATCTTTTCGGTCATCGCAGTCATCATCATGCAGGGTATGGCTGCCCGGCTGGGAATCGTGACCCAGATGGGGCTGGCCGAAAACCTGATCAAGGATTTCGAAGACCGGCCTGTACTGCGGAACCTGCTGTGCGGCCTGGTTGCCGTAGCTATCACCATCGGCGGGTTTGCCTATATGAGTGGTGACTTGACCGGTACCGCCATTGGCATCAGCGCCCTGACGGGGATTTCTACCCGGATCATTGCTCCGGCCTGGGGCCTGTGCATCCTGCTGCTCCTGAGCTTTGCGGGAGATGCCCTGAAGTATCTGGAAAAACTGCTGGGCGCCTGCGTCATCATCATGGCTGTGGTGTTCCTGGTGACCGTGTTCGTGGTGAAGCCGGATGTATCCAGCCTGCTGGCCGGCTGCGTTCCCAACGTTCCCAAAGGGGGCCTGATGACCTGCCTTTCGCTGATCGGGACCACCGTGGTGCCTTACAACATGTTCCTCCATGCAGCTTCTGCCAAACGGACCTGGCACACTACCGATGAACTGCCGCTCTGCCGGTTCGGGACCAATATTCCCATGATCATCGGCGGGATCGTTACCGGGGCCATCATGGTGACCGCGGCCACCGTGATGCAGGGGATGCCGGTGCGGAACGCCATGGATATGTCCATCCAGCTGGAACCCACACTGGGCATCTATGCCAAACCGTTCATGGCCATCGGTCTGGTGGCGGCCGGGGTTTCCAGCGCTGTCTGCACCCCTATGGGCGTTTCCTACGTGCTGGCCGGGCTGTTCGGCTGGAAGACCAACCGCAGCGATAAACGCTATACCATTACCAACTTCCTGGTGCTGATCACCGGTATCGTCATTGCAGGGGCCGGATTCAACCCCATTGCCCTGATCATGACCGCCCAGGGCGTCAACGGGATCGTTCTTCCCGTTGTGGTGGGCGTGACCATTTATCTGACGGCCCGTCGGAAAATCATGGGCGAATTTGCCAACAGTACACTGGAAAATATCCTGGGTACCGGCATCTTCATCATTTCCTTGATCCTGGGCGTCAGCAGCATCATCAGCCTGTTCTAATCTGTTCTTATTCCTGGCATAACAGCCATGGTTTCAATTTTTAAAGGAGATGTTTTTCATGAAAGAAAGCAAACCGTGTATCTATGATCCCAACTTCCTGCCTACCAATATCTACAGCGGAGTACCGTCCTGGCTGAATCTGTCCGTCATCGAAAATGACGATGATCTGAAAAAAATCGATGCGGCTGTAGTCGGGGTACCCTGGGAAGGCGGCTGCACCATCGGTGGGTACTCTTCAACTACCGAAGGCCCGAAAGCCGTCCGCTCCGTATCCATCCGTTACACCGGTTTCCTTCCTGATTATAACCTGGACTGCTTCGATTATCTGAGAGTGGCCGATTCCGGAGACATTGCCACCCAGAACGGCAACTATGACTTCACGTTCAAATCCATCCGGGACCGGATCGGCAAACTGGCCGATGCCAAGATCATCCCCATCACCATCGGCGGGGACCATGGGATTGCCTACCCCATCATCAGCGAAATCGCCAAACGGCATCCTAAAAAGGTGGGGGTCCTGCACTTCGATGCCCATCTGGACAACTATTCCCATTTCGGCGACGATGAACTGTCCCGCTGCTCTCCTTTCTATCGTGTGTACAATGACCCGAACATGGATGCCACGAAGATTGCCCATATCGGGATCCGCGGACCCAGAAACCATCGGGAAGAATACAACAATGCCATGAAATACGGTGCTACGGTCATCCGGGCCATCGATGTCCATGAAAACGGCTGGAAAGCTTCCATCGACAAAGCCCTGGAAGTGGTCAGCAAGGATACGGAATACATCTACATCACCGTCTGTGCCGACAGTCTAGATGCGGCCAATATGCCCCAGGCACCCCAGGATATGGGCGGCCTGACCTCCTATGAACTGCTGATGATGCTGCACGAAGCCGGCCTGGCCGGTGCAAGGGGCATCGATTTCGTGGAAACCTATCCGGAAGTCTTCACCCTGCAGACTGCAGCCCATGTGGTTAACTGGGCATTCCTGTACTATCTGAACGGCCTGGCCCAGCACATCAGAGACAGCAAGTAATCCTTTTCCGCTGGCAGTCTGCGGTTAGGCTGACAGCGGAATATCTTGTTACCGATAAGGGGAGTATAAAATGAAGCCACAAAAAATGGATGAACCGGTTTCCATGTTTGTCCTGTTTGCCCGTTTCTTTTCCATCCTGGCGAAAAACCTGGAAAAGAAATTTGGTGAAAAAGGCCTGGAAATCCTGAAACAGAGCGTCATCGACTGGGGCGTGGCCCGGGGTAAGGACATTGCCCGCCGGGCGGCTCAGCGGGGTCAGAAGAACGATCTGGCCGCCTATCTGCCCAATTACGATATGGAACGCAGCGAACTGTTCGGCTACGATACCGAATACGGCAAGGATGAAATCAACCAGGATTTCGACCGCTGCGTGTTCGCCAAGACCTGGATGGATGCAGGAGAAGACCGGTACGGCCGCATCTACTGCGAAAACATCGATCCGGCTATCTGCAAAGGCTACAATGAGAATCTGGAATGCATCCATGACCACATCATGTACAAGGATCATCATTGCACGTTCTGCTTTAAGATGAAGGAAGAGAAGTAAAAAATAATAAAGAACGGGGCTGCCGCGATTTTGCGGCAGTCCCGTTTTCTATTCTCACTTATGCACTGTTCTAAGGAAGGTTACCCTTTGCATTCCTTTTCCCATTCCAGGACATACTGGACGAAGTACTGGACCCCCAGGGACAAGGCTTTTTCATCGATATCAAAATAGGGGCTGTGCTGCGGATACCGCTTGGCCTCATCGGCAAAGCCTCCGCCCAGGAGCAGCAGGCATTTGGGATTGTAGTATTTGGCGAAATCTTCGCCGCCCATCTGCAGTTCCCAGTCGATGATCTTGTCTTTATCAAAGACATTGGCGCATGCCTTGCGGCCGGTGTCCACACATTCCTTGTCGTTGAGCATGGGCGGAGGCCCGAAGTGGTATTCTGTCCGGATGGCGGCACGGGTAGCGGTACTGATACCTTGGGCTACCCGTGCCAGGATGTGGGGATATTCTTCTCTCAATTCCTTGTTGAATGTACGGGCCGTACCGGACAGATGGGCTTCGCCGGGGATTACATTGGACGTAGTGCCGCTTTGGAAGCTGGTCACACTCAATACGGCCGGTTCCAGGGGATTGACTTCCCGACTGACTACGGTCTGCAGCGCAGTGACGAATTCAGATCCGGCTACGATGGGATCGATGGTCTGATGGGGCAAGGCACCGTGACCGCCCTTTCCCTCCACGTAAATATCGAAGGTATCGGCTGCACTCATGACCGGCCCATACCGCAGGGAAGCGCAACCGGCAGGAATTTTGCTCCAGATGTGCAGAGCGATGAGCCGGTCACATTCTTTGACCAGAGGTTCTTCTTTCATATAATAAGCACCGCTGTCTTCGATGAATTCTTCGGCGGGCTGAAACAGCAGCCGGACGGTAACGGTCAGTTGATCTTTCATAAAAGCCAGGATCTTGGCGGTGCCAAGCAAAATCGTGATATGGGTGTCGTGACCGCAGGCATGCATGGTTCCTTCATTCTGGGACTTGTAGGCTTCAGTGCCCAGTTCTTTGATGGGCAGGGCATCGATATCCGCACGGATACCGATGATCTTACTGGAAGCATGAGATCCTTTGATGGTGGCAATGACACCGGATTTGCAGGCTTTTACGCAGGGAATGCCCAGTTTGGCCAGGTACTCCATAATATATTTCTGGGTTTCGTATTCTTTCCAGGATCTTTCCGGATATTCATGGAAATGTCTCCGCAGAGCAACCAATTCATCCTGGATCTCTTCTACTTTTTCTTTCACATCCATGATGCAAACACCTCCCAATCAGAATGGACCATAGTTGATCTTCGTAGCAACCAGCAATGCAATGACACATACAACAGTGAGAATCAATAACAGTGGGGTCACGAATTTCCACCATTTCTTCAATGGAATCCCGGCAATTGTCAGGAAAATCAGCAGGGTCCCGCTGGTGAACCAGGCGGAGTTCGTCAGTCCATCACCAAACTGGAAAGCCAGGATCATGGTCTGACGGGTCATCCCGATAAGGTCAGCCAAAGGAATCAAGATGGGCATCAAGGCCATAGCCTTGGCAGAACCGGAAGTAATCAGACCGTTGAACAAAGCAATGACAATCATGACAGCAATAGGAGTCAGATATTTGGGCATGGTCATCAAAGGTTTGGAAATCCCGTTGATGATGGGGTCGATGATGGCAGATTTTGTCAGAATCCACTGGATGCCTCTGGCCAGTCCAATGACCAGAGCCGGAGTCAGGCCGTCTTTGGCACCGGCAATAATGACATTGACGAGTTTGCCGGCAGGAATCTGGTTAATGATACCAGCTGCAACTGCCGTAAACAGGAAGCAGGCAGACAGGTCGTTCATGGACCAGCCCATGGTAGAAACACCAACGATGGAGGCGATGAAGGTAACTAGAAAAACAACCAGAGACAATGACTGCCGTTTGTTCAAAGGATCTTTGAGGGTATCGCTGTAATCTACACGGAATTTACTGTCGTCCAAATCCGCAGTTAAAGAAGCACGCCTGCCGGATTTTACACCTCTTGCGTAATGTAATACATAAACAGCCATGATGATGTTGGCGATGATCAGCAATACCAGACGGAACAGGAATCCGGAGAACATAGGCAACTGGGCGATTTCGTCTGAAATCCCTACTGTGTACACGCTGGTGGGAGAGAATGAGAAACTGATCATATCCACCATGGCAGAGCAGGCAACGCCGGTCATCAAATCATATCCCAGGGCCAGACATAAGGAGATGACGATGGGGATGAAGGGGACGATTTGCTCGTTCCATCCCAGAAAGCCGCCCAGGCAGCCAAAGACAAGCATAATGGCGCACAGGATCTTTTCGGACCCCATACTGTCCGATTTGGCAAGGACACCGGCTACGGCCTTGTCCAGGGTGCCCGTTTGCTTATAAACTTCGATACATCCGGCTACCAACATGACCAGGAACATCATGCTGGCACTGGAAGCCAGACCGTTGGGGATTGCCTGGAACAGGGACTGGGGTCCCAGGTAAACTTTCGGGATGCTGTGGAAAGAATTTGCTACGACTACAGTACGTCCGTTCATGACGGTACGGTCAAAGGCACCTGGTGAAATCAGGAAGGACAACAGCCAGCAGCCCACGATGACACCAAATACAATGACGAATGCATTGATGGTACCAGTTTTCTTTTTACTACTCATTCTTCTCATCTCCTGTTGTAACGAACCAATTGACTTAATGCAAAGCAGCGTCTACATCGACCTTTCCAATCATTGTCTTCAGGATTTCGATATCTGTCTGTTTCATCCCTACCTTTCCCAGATAGCCAATATTCTTGATGGTTTCTTCTATATCCTTTCCTACAAGGCCTTCGCCGGATTTGAAGACCTGGTCGTGCATGCTCATATAATGGCCCATGAGTGCGGCATGGACTGCGGCTGCAATCTTAGCGGCGCAACTGGGCTTTGCTCCATCACAAACCATTCCGCCTACGTTGCACAGGGTATTTATGATGGTATTGCCCACGTGCTGATAATCGTGGGTGGCCATCCAGGTAATGGCTGCACCGGCTCCGCAGGCCGCATTGACAGAACCGCAGAAGGCAGAAAGCGGACCGATATAATGTTTGATATAGACGGAAATCAGATCCCCTGCAATTAAGGAGCGCAGCGTTTCTTCATGAGAGAGTCCCCACTCTCTGGCATAGACCAGGATCGGCATGGTCACTGCAATTCCCTGGTTGCCGCTTCCTGCATTGATGACTACCGGCATAGGACAGCCACTCATGCGAGCATCACTGCCGGCAGCTGCAGCCGCTTCCGCACGGGCCATAACGGTATCGCCAACAGTTTCCCGAATGGTTTTGCCGACTTGGGTACCCCAGGGGTGATCCAGACCTTCTTGACTGATGGCAGAGTTATATTTGATTTCGGTTTCCAGCACGTCTCTGACTTGATCCAAATCTGCAGTTTCTGCATATTCAAGGATCCCTTTGAGCGACATCCTGTTCCGATCGGTCTTTCTGCAGAGCCCCTTTTGGATTTCAGTACTCTGGTCATACAGGACTTTTCCATCCTGGACGATTTTGTAGATGTTTGTATGGCTGCCGGAAAGGATGACTTCAGAACTGTGGGCCTTTCCCCAGAGTTTTACGTCGATATACAGACCGGGGACGCCTTCTGCCAGTTCCACGTCACAGACATTTTTGGCGACCAGCTGCCGGCAGGCTTCCCTCTGTGCGTCCGTGACTTCGGCAATTACTTCCAGGGTTTTGTCGGGATTCCCGCCACAGATGCCCAGGGCCGCGGCGGCCGGAATGCCTTTTTGTCCATTAGAATTCGGTACGGTGACGCCTTTGACATTTTTGATGATGTTCCCGGAACAGTCCACTTCCAAACGGATCACATCTTCCGGCAGGTAACTTTTTGCCTTTGCGGCTGCATAGGCAATCGCAATGGGTTCGGTGCAGCCCATTGCAGGAATCAGTTCTTCCTGTAAAATCAGAGTATAATTCTCCATGTTTGCCTGAGATAGAGTCATTTTTCAGTCCTCCGTTTTCTTTCCAGATGATTCTGATTACTAAACCTATTTGTAGTATATCACTGATATGATTAGCATGCAAGAATTTTCTGAAAACATACCATATTACTATCTTTTATATAAATATAGCGGGATGTGAAAAAATGCTTCTTCACACCCCGCATACATTTTAATTCAATAAGGTAAAGTCGCCCAAATCCAGCTTTAAAAGTTCTGCAACCTTTGAACTGTCTTTTTTTCGTAAAGCTTCCAGTATATTTTTGTGATGGCGGCAATCACAGGATACGTGCAGCTTTTGTTTGTCGACACCCCATCTGAATTGGGCATAGGCCCGGGTCAGTCTCTTCATGCAATGTTTTACCTGTTGATTGATATATTCATTACCGCAGGCGTGGATCAGTGCCATGTGAAAAGCCATATTCGCCATCCAGTGTTCTCGTGGCGTCAGATCATCTCGCAGGCATTCCTGATTCAGCGTTTCCAATTCATCGATTTGGTGTGATGTAATTTTTCCAGCTCGAGCCCGGAGGATCCCGCCTTCCAAATAATAACGGAATTCCAGCATTTCCCGGATATCATCCATTGTCAGTCGTGTGACTTCGTACCCATAACGAGGCATACTTCGAAGGACCTGGTTTTCACATAGAGCGATAAGAGCTTCTCTTACAGGGGATTTGCTACATTGATATTTTTCGATTAAATCTTTTTCATTGATAACGTCTCCAGGCTTATATACACCCGAATAGATGTCTTCCATGATGGCATCATACACCTGGTCCTTTAGATTCTTCCGTTTCATATGGACACCTGCTTTCAACGTAACAAATTGTCTTATTTTTTTATTATAGTCTTTTTGTGTGAATAAAGGAATGCCCAGGAGTATGATCATCATTAAAAACGGGACCGTCGCAATCTTACAGTGGTCCCGTGCGGGTCAAAAGCTGAAACCACCTTGTTGCACCGGAGAGGTTTACCAGGAACTGCGAAGGGGTGTCGACCGGTGAACCTGTCTCTGACTTGTAATGAGACAGCAAGGAAGATGCTTTTGAAAAACCGGGAAAATGACTGCTGTCAGTAATCGGAATCATAAGAACTGACTTTATATTAACGTTCACAAACAACGTTGTACAACTAAAAGTATCGGTGAAGAGAGTACCTTTCATCGGTGCTTTTGTGTTTTGTAAAATAGAACTCTTAAATTAATAATACTAAACACAAGTTTCATGCGAAATCATAAAAAATAATCAAGAAAACCATAAGGATACAGTATAAATGGAAAGATAGAAAACAACAAATTTTCAAAAAACGGCATTGACAAGGATTATAAGTTTAATTATACTATACATAAACAAAGGAAGATGTTCAAAAATAATGAATGTGGGAGGAATTCAAATGGACACGAAGAAGTATATTGAAAAAGATCCGGTCATTCGGGAAGTCTCTGAAAAAAAGGAAACGGTGTGGGTTAATCCCCGCTATCTTCCTTTCGATATGACCAACGCGGTCTGCAGTCTGGTAGTATCGGATGCTATGATTGATGACGCAGCAGCCCGTCTGGAACGTTTTGCGCCCTTCATTGAAAAATGTTTTCCGGAAACGGAAGTGACACATGGGCTGATTGAATCTCCCCTGAAAGCCATTCCGGATATGCAGAAAGCTCTGGAAAAAGATTTTGACTGCACAATTCCCGGGAAACTGCTGTTGAAGATGGACAGCCATTTGGCCATTGCCGGTTCCGTCAAAGCGCGAGGCGGAATCTACGAAGTCCTGAAACATGCAGAAGACCTGGCTCTGGCAGCAGGCAAACTGCAGGTGACGGATAATTATGCCAAATTAGCAGATCCGGAAATGAAGAAATTCTTCCATCAATATACTGTCCAGGTGGGGTCCACTGGTAACTTGGGCCTTTCCATCGGCATTATGAGTGCGGCATTGGGTTTTAAAGTAAAAGTCCACATGTCCATGGATGCCAGACAGTGGAAAAAAGATCTGCTGCGGGAAAAAGGAGTAGAAGTCATCGAATATGCGGATGACTATTCCAAGGCTGTGGCAGAAGGACGGCGCTTGTCCGACCAGGATCCTACCAGTTATTTTGTGGACGATGAGAAATCCGTTAACCTGTTCCTGGGGTATGCCGTAGCAGCCCGTCGACTGAAGAAACAGCTGGATGCAATGGGCATCAAAGTAGATGAAGATCATCCTCTGCTTGTTTATATCCCCGCTGGCGTGGGCGGCGCTCCCGGTGGTGTATCCTATGGCCTGAAGCGGATCTTTAAGGACAATGTCCATGTGTTCTTTACAGAACCGACCCTGTGTCCTTCCGTTCTGCTGGGTACAGCTACACAGGAATTTGAAAAAGCAAATGTCCATGATTTCCATATTGATGGGATTACGGAAGCTGATGGTCTGGCTTGTGCCAGTCCTTCCGGTTTCGTAACCCGGATCATGACCAACCTGCTGTCCGGGGACTTTACGGTGGATGATTATCGGTTGTTTGACTTTTTGCGGGATCTGAAGAAGACGGAAAATGTGGAAATCGAACCATCCAGCTGTGCCGCTTTCATCGGGCCTTGCCGCCTGACGGTCTACAGTCGGAGCAAAGAGTACTTGAAGAAGCAGGGACTGACGGAAGAAAAACTGGCCAACGCTACCCAGATTGCCTGGGCCACGGGCGGCAGACTGGTACCTCCTTCCATTCGGGAAGAATACCTGAATACCTATCTGAAAAAATAAAGGAAGCTAGCTGTATCTGAGGAGGGATATCCATGAATGCATTTCCCATTATTGCAGGGCTGGTACTGGCAGTGCTGGTTCTGGTCATTTGTACCGTTAAGCTGAAACTTCATCCATTCTTTGCGTTGATTGCCACATCATTTGTCTTTGCCATCGCTTCTGGCATGGGCATGGAAGCAATGCTGAAAGCCTTTGCTGATGGTATGGGCGGAACGGTAGCTGATATCGGTCTGGTCATTGCCTTGGGAACAGTGACCGGGGCCCTGTTGGAAAAATCCGGTGCTGCAGAAACCATGGCAAAAACTATCCTTAAAATCACGGGGAAAAAACATGCGGCCCTGGGTTTGGCTATTACCGGATATTTTGTTTCCATTCCGGTATTCTGCGACTCAGCCTTTGTATTGCTGAGCCCTATTGCCAAACGGCTCTCTCGGGATACGAAAATTTCCATGACGACTATGGCTGTTTCTCTGTGCATGGGCCTGCATGCTACTCACATGTTTGTGCCGCCTACGCCCGGACCGCTGGCTGTGGCCGGTATCCTGAATGCCGATTTGGGACAGGTGATTCTGTTTGGGGCTCTGGTTTCCATCCCCGTTACGTTGGTTGCCTATCTGGCCTCTCTGTACGCTGGGAAAAAGTATTACTATCTGCCCAAGAGCGTGGAAGATACTTCAGAAAACCAGAATCTGCCCAGTGCGATGATGTCCTTCCTGCCAATCTTGGTGCCTATTGCCTTAATGCTGCTGAAAACGGTAGGCAGCATGGTGAAACTGGAAGGTATGGCAGCTATGGTTCTAAACATCGTGGGAACACCGGCTGTAGCTCTCTTGATCGGACTGCTGATTGCAGCAGTTGGCTATCATAATATTTTTCCGGAAGACACGAAAGCCTGGGGCTTTGACGGGGTCATTGCCGATGCCATGAGAACGGCTGGACAGATTGTCCTGATCGTTGGTGCCGGTGGTGCTTTTTCCGGGGTGTTGAAAGCATCTCCGCTGCGTGATATCCTAACGGCCAGCATGAGTGGCGTTTCCATTGGCATTCTGGCTCCTTTCCTGATAGGGTTCCTGTTCCGGACTTGTGTGGGTTCCGCCACCATCGCAATGGTTACCGCAGCTACCATGATTACTCCGCTGATCGACGTGCTGGGCTTTGGTTCTCCTATGGGTCGAATCATTGCTATGCTGGCTTGCGCTGCTGGCGGGATGATGGTCTTCCATGGCAACGATGACTTCTTCTGGGTAACGGCAACTACTTCTGACATGGATACATCCATTGCCTATAAAACCCTGCCCATTATCAGTGTGCTGCAGTCTGCCACGGCTCTGGTTGTGGTGTTCATACTGAGTATGGTGCTGCTCTGAATTCAGACACTCAAAAAGCCTGCTGTCAAAATGAGCTGACCCCCAATTGTTAGACCTAAAATCTAACGATTGGGGGTCAGTTTTTTTATGGCAAAATATGGCTACAGATTTAAGAAAAAATTGGTGTTGGAATACTTGAAGAATCGAGAAAGCTATAGTTACATTTCGCGAA
>NZ_JBNMIU010000004.1:0-67715 GCF_050873445.1 Acidaminococcus sp.
AAGAACTTTAAACGATTTCGAGGAAGGATATTACTGTTGTCTAAGGTAAAACTAAATTAAAGATGGACGTAAGCAAAAATGCTCACGTCCATGAATGGTGGATGATTTGAAATTCGCCCCAACATTTGACAAAGAACCAATTTCTTTACAATGAGTGCAAGATTTCTTCATTCGCTTACAATGCTTTATGATATAATGGGTACAAAAAGTTTTTTTATGTTGAAAGGGTGAAATCAAATGAAAGACACGGATCCTGACAAACAGTCCAAACATGTCCGTATATATTACATCGCGGCAATCCTGCTGATTCTGATCATCAATACCGTCATCAGCCCCATGTTCTTCCAGCCCAAGGTCCACGAAGTCAGTTATACCAACTTCCTGAGCATGGTAGATGAAGGCAAGGCAAAGAAGGTGGAAATCACCAAGGATCGGATTGCGCTGCTGTGCAACGACAGCGACAATAAAGAACAGATTTATGTGACTGGCCGGGTGGATGACCCGGAACTGGTCAGCCGTCTGGTAAAAGCCAAGGTGGAATTTTCCCAGGTCATTCCCAAACAGGAATCCCCTATTATGAGCTTTTTCAACAACTGGATCCTGCCCTTCCTGGTATTCATGGTCATCGGCCAGCTGTTGATGCGCTACTTGGGACCCAAGCTGGGTGGAGGCAATATGATGAGCTTTGGCAAGAGCAACGCCAAGGTGTACATTGCTTCTCAGACCGGGGTTACGTTCAAGAATGTGGCCGGACAGGACGAAGCCAAAGAAGCCCTGCAGGAAATCGTCAATTATCTGCACAATCCGTCCAAGTATAAGGCAATTGGTGCGGTGATGCCCAAGGGCGTCCTGCTGGTGGGCCCTCCCGGTACTGGTAAGACCCTGTTGGCCAAGGCCGTAGCCGGGGAAGCCAAAGTACCATTTTTCTCCATTTCCGGATCCGAATTCATTGAGATGTTCGTGGGGATGGGAGCTGCCCGTGTCCGGGATTTGTTCAAGCAGGCCCAGGAAAAGGCACCCTGTATCGTATTCATCGACGAAATCGATGCCATCGGTAAAAAGAGAGACAGCGGTTCTTTTGGCAGCAACGATGAACGGGAGCAAACCCTGAACCAGCTGCTGTCCGAGATGGATGGGTTTGACGGCAGTAAGGGTGTTATTATCCTGGCTGCTACCAACCGGCCGGAAGTACTGGATAAGGCATTGCTGCGTCCGGGTCGTTTCGACCGCCGGGTACCGGTGGAACTGCCTGACCTGCAGGGCAGGGAAGCAATCTTGAAGGTCCATTCCCATGATGTGAAGATGGATCCCCATGTGGACTTCCATACCATTGCCCTGGCTACCAGCGGTGCCTCCGGTGCTGAACTGGCCAATATTGTCAACGAAGCTGCACTGCGTGCTGTGCGGATGGGACGGAATGAGGTCATCCAGGAAGACCTGGAGGAAAGTGTAGAAGTGGTCATTGCCGGGGCTCAGCGGAAGGGCGCTGTGATTTCCCAGGAAGAAAAGAAAGTCATCGCTTACCATGAAATCGGCCATGCTCTGGTGGCTGCTTCCCAGAAAGATTCGGCACCGGTCCATAAGATTACCATTATCCCCCGCACATCCGGGGCACTGGGCTACACCATGCAGGTGGACACACAGGAGAAGGTGCTTATGAGCAGGGAAGAGCTGTACAACAAGATTGTGACGTTGACCGGTGGCCGGTCTGCCGAAGAAGTGGTGTTCAATATGGTGACCAGCGGGGCTTCCAATGATATCGAACAGGCCACCAAGATGGCCCGGGCTATGATTACCCGTTTCGGCATGACGGATGAATTTGACATGGTGGCTCTGGAAACGGTGAACAATGCGTATCTGAGCGGTGATACGTCCCTTGCCTGTGCACCGGAAACGGCAGCCAAGATCGATGAAGCAGTGTTCGCTGTGGTGAAGAAAGCCCATAAGCAGGCCCGTGCCATCCTGGAAGCCCATCGGGATAAGATGGATGAGCTGGCCCAGTACCTGTTGAAGAAAGAAACCATTACCGGCGATGAATTCATGGCCATTCTCCACGGAACCATGAAACAGGATGAACCGGAGACGGTGGAAACTACAGCAACAGCTGCTGAACCGGAAGCGTCGACACAGGCGTAAGATTCAATCAGAAACAATAGGGGAGGTGTGGAAATCCGCACCTCCTTTTTGATTTTTTGTCTTTTTATGGTATAATGGATATCCTACATAGCTATACATTTTTGGAAAATAGGATGAGAATGATGGAAACACGCACAAAACCCTGGAAGCAGGGAAAAAGCATATTTGGTTATATCAAGAGCAACCTGGACGCTGATGGTTTTTTTACCAAGGAGACCCTGGAGGATCGGGCTATCGTAGTTGGAGATAATGAAGCCCTGCTGGAGCCAGGGGCAGCCGATGCGTTCCTGGCCAGCAACAGTCAGGCGGAAGAAGCGGCCGGTTCGGTGGGTACCCAGATCTACCAGGTGCTGCAGGCCTATGCAGAAGACCCTACCCCGGAAAACGCCACCATGCTGTACATGGGGATTTCCTCCACGCCCTGCATTCTGTACTATGAGAGCCTGGTGGATCAGCTTTCTGAAGAGCGGATCCCTCAGCCCTTATGGGAATTGGCCCGGGAATGGCTCTATGAAGCTTCCAGCCGGGAAACAGTGAAACTGGCTGTTGTAATCTGTGGGTTGTATATGCTGAACGAGCAGGATCTGGTGGTGAACTGGCAGCTGAAAAAAGACCTGCTGGTGCTGGCCCGCTGCGAGGAATTCACCAGCTTTGTAATCTATGCCCTGGAGTTGTGTCACCAGCTGGCCCAGAAGGATTTGTGGGACATGCTGCAGCATACTATGGGCTGGGGCAAGCTGTGCGCCATGCAGGCTTATGAGTTTGAGACACCGGAAGATCAGGCCTGGCTGGTGGTCCATGGTTGTGATCTGACCATCAATTATCCGGCAGTCTCCCTGCTACTCTTCTCCAAGGTAAACATTCCAGCGCTGCTGGATGAATCCCACCTGGAGCACCCCATGTTCCAGGGTATCAGCCGTCTGCTGCTGAATTATCTGGCCTTCCTGCTGGGTTTCCAGCAATTAGATATCTCCGAAGAAGAAAAGTTGCCGGTGGTGGACCTGTTCTCCATCATGCAGAAGTTCCTGTGTCATGCCAAAGAGTATCATACCGATCTGATGGACGCAGCCGCTCTCATCAATATGGCAGAAGGGCTGCGGACCATGGTGGACGATGAATGCTGGGATTATCTGACCATGAACCAGTGTCACCTTCTGATCAGCGACCTGGAATCCCTGGTATTTTCCATTGACTGGCTACCTCAGATCAAGGCCAATCTGCTGGAAAAGGATGGCCGGGTGAATCTGATCGTGGCCCATATGGCCTATGCCCTGGATCTGGATATCCATAAGGAATTATGGGCCCTCCTGAAGAAAGATCCCATGCGGACGGAGCTGTACAGCTTCCTGCTGGATACGGACGACAAGCGCCGGTTCAACCGGGTGATGAAGTTTGCCCGGGAACATGCGGATGAATATCTGACGGAAGAGTATGCCATGGAACCGCTGCTGCAGGCACTGGCTGATTATCCGGGAGAAGGGGAGGATCTGCTGGAAAAGGCACTGACTTCCATTTACGATTCCTGCCGGGGCACTGCGCTGAGCGTATTAGATTCCTGGCCGGATAAGAACTGGTCGTCCCAGATGAGGCTGGCTCTGTTAAAAGCACGGGAAATGAGTCAGCATCCCCTGCTGAAACTGCGGGTGGATGTGCTGTTAAAGAAACGGACGATGGATTTCGCCAGTTTCCTAGATGTGATCCACGAACAGAAACGGTAATAAAAAATAACACAAGAAAACCGGGATCCCTGGGGGGAAAATCCCGGTTTTTTGATTTTGTATCTGATAAGGGGGTGTTCCTGCATGAATCAGGCGGAATTCAAGCCAGCATATTCATGGCAATGGTGACAAACAGAGCAATCATGATGTCGGAGAAGAATCCGCCTGTAATCGGAACAATCAGGTAGGCCTTCTGGGTAGGCCCGAAGGTCTTGGTCAGCGCATCCATGTTTGCCATAGCGTTGGGCGTAGCTCCCATGCCGAATCCGCATTGTCCTGTTACCAGCACCGCTGCGTCGTAGTCCCGGCCGCAGGCATTGAAGGTGACGTAGGTGGTGAACAGCGCTACGATGATGGTCTGTACCAGCAGGATGACAATCATGGGCAGAGCCAGGCCGACCAGCTGCTGCAGTTTCAAGCTCATCATGGCCAGGATCAGGAAAAAATTCAGGCTTATATTACCGATGGTGCTGATTTCCTGAATGGGCAGTTCAATATGGCTGGTATCACAGAAATTACGGATGAGGATGCCGCAGATCATGGCGCCGCAATAGGTGGCAACTGTAATATGGGCAGCTTTAAAAGCCATGGTGACAAAAATGCCGCCGCCCAGAGCGATGAACAACAGGGCCAGACCGGAAGTCCCTTTTACAGGATCCAGTACATGGGTCAGAGCAGAGTTTTTTTCCAGTTCTGCTTGGGCTTCCGCATCAACTTTGCTGCTGCTGTGTTCCGTCAGATGATTTTTCAGAATCAGACGGCGGGCAATGGGGTTGCCGATCAGGTTACCGGCAATCAGTCCGTAGGTTGCAGAAGCAACGGCAACGGTAAAGGCACTCTGTACGCCCATATCTTCCAGGAGAGGGCCAAAGGCTCCGCAGTTCCCGTGGCCGCCGGTCAGCGGAATGGAACCTACGCACAGGCCCAGCAGTGGATCCAGGCCAAAGAATTGGCACATGGCTACGCCGACCACATTCTGGATGCAGATCAGGCTAGCCACACAAATCAGGAAAATTACCAGGGTCTTACCGCCTTTTTTCACCATGGCGAGACTTGCACCGAAACCAACACTGGTAAAAAATAAGTTCATGAAAACGGACTGCAAGCTGCTGTCCAGGGTTAAGTCCAGCACACCGGCTTCGTAGAAGCCAAACTGCAGGAGCGCAAAAATCAGGCCGCCGATAACCGGGCTGGGAATACAGTAGGTACGGAAAAACTTGACTTTCTTTTTGAGGAATTCGCCCAGGTAGAAAAACAACACTGCCAGAGCCATGGTCAGGTACAGATTCAGAGATAGTTTCATAATGGACTCCTTCTTTTTGGGGAATGTTTTATTCGATGCCGTACACTGCTTTGCCAGTGGTGACGGAAGGTTTTTGGCTGACTTTTGCAGCAGTTTTCTTTTCCACTGCCTTCATCAGCCTGCCGGACAGTTTGCTCCGGTACATTTCGTCAAAATCCGGTTTGGTGACCCAATCCAGTGCATACTTTTTTGTCATCATCTTCAGCCTCCATTTGCTTTTTTTCTTTGTTTTCATCATAGCAAAAGAGAAATTAAAAGTACAACTGTTAAATAAAGTAAGTAAAACAGGAAATATCCTGTAAATAAAAATATATACAGGGAAAATACGAAATCTCCTACCGGAAATAACAGTTTCCATTTTTATTTTTATCTTGTTACAATAAAAATAGAAGGAGGTGGCGGTATGGATATACTGCGTTTGGCAAATTTACAAATTACGTTATTTCTGCTGATTTTGGCAGGATTGCTGCTGAAAAAGAAGGGAATCCTGGATAAAGAGGGGAAACGCTGCTTGACGGATCTGTGTGTCAATGTGGTGATTCCCTGCAATATTTTAAAATCCTGTCTGGCACCTTTGGGAAACGATGTGCTGAATACCTGCGGCCGGATCCTTTTGGCGGCATTTTTCATGCAGGCAGTTTATCTGGTCTTAAATAGATTCCTTTTTAACCGGTATACGGAAGGCAGGAAAAAAGTACTGCAGTACTGTACCATTGCGTCCAACGGAGGCTTTCTGGGGAACCCGGTGGCAGAAGGGGTATATGGGCCCCTGGGACTTTTGTATGCGTCCGTATTTCTGATTCCCATGCGGATCATTATGTGGTCCGTGGGCACATCGTATTTTGTAGCGAAAAAAGTAGATGGGAAAGCAGCTTTGAAAAAGGTGCTGACCCATCCGTGTCTGGTGGCGATTTATATCGGCATGATCTGCATGGTGTTCCAACTGCATCTGCCGCGTTTTTTGGAAATGACCGTGACTTACATTGGCAACTGCAACTCCGCTCTTACCATGTTCATTGTGGGTACGATTCTGGCGGATGTGCCGTTATCCACCATTGTAAACCGGGACAGCGTACTCTACAGTGTGTTCCGGCTGGGATTGTTGCCGCTGATTGCCCTGGTGCTCTGCCATATGCTGGGGGGCCTGGACAATGTGGGCACCGGTGTGTCTGTGGTTATGACCGGCATGCCCGCTCCGGCCACTGCAGCGATTTTTGCCGCCCAGTATGACAGTGATTTTCCTTTTGCGACCCAGTTGGTCATCCTGTCCACCCTGTTATCCATGTTCACCATTCCCGTCTGGTGTTATTTTATCGGCTGAATGATTGAGTGAGCTGACAGGCCAGTCCTGATAAAGGAACAAAGCATCCATGAAACGAAAAAGAGAAGTTGTGAAAGAATCATTCGCAACTCCTCTTTTTTTGCCAGTATCAGCTGGACTCCATTGGACAGTGACTGGTGACGGGGTGTGGGAAATTCTATTTGCACCCCTATTTTTCAGCAGACTGTGGTATAAATGACTTCACATCTTGGCGGCAGCAGCAGACCTGATGGTTTTGATCCGGTGATTACATACAGGGTATCGGCTTTCAGCGGGTGGCCTTCCAGGGCGGCGCCCAGCAGCTGTTCGTCTGTCAGGAAGGGGACGAACACGAAACGGTGGGCAGCCGGAGCCAGGAACTGGCTTTTTGCCAGCCGGGCATAGGTAGCGGTGAGGCCCTTCCGGGTCATCACGTTGAAATCCACAGCTTTTCCTTCGGAATGGGTGTGCCAGGCACCGTCAAAATATGCTTCTTCCAGAGGTCTAAGGGGTATCTGGCGATTCCCATCTTCTGGAAAGGTCAGGGTAAAACCGCCCTCCAGGGGGCAGATGATCCGGTTGAAATCCGGCAGCAGGGTGAAATCTGAGGCATCCAGATCCACCGTGGCAGAACTGATCCGGATCTGGAAATCCCGTTTGGCATAAGCAGCACTTCTGGGAAAAATATAGAATTCAGTCGTAGTTCCTCCAGACCAGCGGGTGGTCACGGCCTGGGAACGGGGAATGGCCTGGATGGTCATAGGGCAGCACCTCCATCTGTGTTTGTACGCTTTCTTTCAGTATAGTAAAAAAACTTACGTCCATAAAGTGTCAAAAAATAAAAATATCGAAAAAAATTGATTTCAGACGTTTTTTAGGCGAAGAAATCATAATATAATAGCAGATAGGGCAAGGAATTGCCTTTCAGCTAAACCAGTTAACGATAATAGGACTATGGAGGTGCCCATTATGGCGAAAAAGTTGGTTGAATTTGTACCGAATTTCAGTGAAGGCCGGGATAAGGAAAAGGTTGAAAAAATCGTTGACGAAGCCCGCAAAATCAAAGGCCTGAAAATCCTGGATTACTCCAGCGATCCGGATCATAACCGTTCGGTGGTTACCATCATCGGTTCTCCTGAAGCGGTGACGGAAGCTGCCATCAACATGGCCAGGGTAGCCATCCAGCTGATCGACATGCGGACTCATCATGGTGCCCATCCCCGTTTCGGAGCTGTGGATGTGGTTCCCTTTACGCCTGTCATGGGCGTGACCATGGATGAATGTGTTGCCATTGCCAATGCTGTAGGCAAGGCTTATGGCGAAATGGGCATCCCCGTTTATCTGTATGAAGACGCCTGCACCAGGGAAGCCCGTCGGAACCTGGCTTCTGTCCGCAAGGGGCAGTATGAGGGCTTCTTTGAAAAAATCAAGGATCCGGAATGGAAACCGGATTATGGCCCGGCTGTCATGAATGAAAAATCCGGTTGTTCTGCAGTGGGGGCCCGTGTACCATTGGTTGCCTTCAACGTGAACCTGGACTGCAGCGACAAGGCTGTGGCAGATGCCATCGCCCGCAAGGTCCGGAACATCGGCGGCGGTCTGCACTATGTAAAGGCCATGGGTGTAAAACTGGAAGAACGGAATCAGGTACAGGTTTCCATGAATCTGGTGAACTACGAAAAATCCGCTGTGTACCAGGCTTTCGAAATGATTAAGATGGAAGCCCGCCGGTATGGCGTCAACGTAGTGGGCAGTGAAGTCATTGGGACCGTTCCCATGAAGGCACTGCTGATGGCTGCGGAATATTATCTGCAGATCGAAAACTTCAACCTGGACGAAATCCTGGAAAAACGTCTGCTGGAACTGGAAGAATAATTCCTTACCCAGAGAGAAGGAGGGACTTTGATGCTGAGTGACATCGAGATTGCGCAAAAGAACGTCATGGAACCCATCAGCAAAATCGCTGACAATCTGGGAATCCTGCCGGAAGAACTGGAACAATATGGCCATTACAAGGCCAAACTTTCTCTGGATGTACTGAAACGTCTGGAAAATAAACCCAACGGGAAATTGGTCCTGGTGACTGCCATCACCCCTACTCCTGCCGGGGAGGGAAAATCCACTACCAGCATTGGCCTGGCTGATGCTCTGCGGAAAATCGGCAAACACCCTGTGGTTGCCCTGCGTGAACCGTCCCTGGGTCCCGTATTCGGCATCAAGGGCGGTGCTGCCGGCGGCGGCTATGCCCAGGTGGTACCCATGGATGATATCAACCTGCATTTCACCGGTGATATGCATGCCATTACTGCCGTGAACAACCTGCTGGCCGCTATGATCGACAACCACATCCATCATGGCAACCAGCTGCGGATCGATGCCCGTCAGATTACCTGGCGCCGGGTACTGGATATGAATGACCGCGCCCTGCGGAAAGTAGTGGTGGGGCTGGGCGGAAAAGTGAACGGCTTCCCCCGGGAAGATGCCTTTACCATTACCGTGGCCTCTGAAATCATGGCCATCCTGTGCCTGGCCAAAGATCTGGAAGATCTGAAAGCGCGGTTCGGCCGGATCGTCATCGGCAGCGATCTGGATGGAAATCCGGTGTACGTGCACCAGCTGGGCTGCGAGGGCGCCATGGCCATGCTGATGAAGGATGCCATCAAACCGAATCTGGTCCAGACCCTGGAATACACTCCGGCCATCATCCACGGCGGTCCTTTTGCCAATATCGCCCACGGCTGCAACTCCATTCTGGCCACCAAGATGGCTTTGAAACTGGGGGATGTGGCCATTACGGAAGCCGGTTTCGGTGCTGACCTTGGGGCCGAAAAATTCATCGACATCAAATGCCACTATGCCGGACTGTATCCGGATGCGGTGGTCGTGGTAGCTACCATCCGTGCCTTGAAGATGCACGGCGGCGTAGCCAAGGCCGATTTGGGCAAGGAAAATGTCCAGGCTCTCAGCGACGGATTCAGCAATCTGGCCAAACAGGTGGAAAATATGCGGAGCTTCGGGCTGCCGGTCCTGGTGGCCATCAATAAGTTTGCTACGGATACGCCGGCAGAAATCGATATGCTGCTGCAGAAATGCGCCAGCTACGGCGTGGAAGTGACCTTGAACGAAAGCTGGGAAAAGGGCGGTGAAGGCGGTCTGGATATGGCCCGCAAACTGGCCAAAATCCTGGATGAACAGGGACAGGCTCCCCAAAAGGTAGAACTGTATGATGTGAATGATACCATCCCCAACAAGCTGAAAGCCATTGTGACCAAAATCTATGGCGGCGATGGTGTGACCTTCACTCCCAATGCCAGGAAGCAAATCAAACAGCTGGAAGAATGGGGCCTGGATAAGCTGCCGGTATGCGTAGCCAAGACCCAATATTCGCTCAGCGACAACCCGGCTCTCCTGGGTGCTCCCAGCGGGTTCAAGATCAATGTACAGGATGTCCGGGTTTCCAATGGTGCCGGTTTCATCGTTTGTCAGACCAGTAACATCATGGTGATGCCCGGTCTGCCCAAACATCCGGCGGCTCTGAACATGGACATCGACAACAACGGCAAGATCACTGGTTTGTTCTGATACAGGAGGGATACTCCCCATGGAATTGAAGAAACTCACGGTAGAAGGTTTTATCAATGAAACAGCGTCTTCCTCTCCGGCACCTGGGGGCGGCAGCATCGCTGCCCTGAATGCGGCCTCTTCCGCAGCTCTGATCGCCATGGTGGCCCAGCTGACCCTGGGCAAGGAAAAATATGCTGATTCTCAGGAAGAAATGCAGGAAGTGGTCCGGAAGGCCGGTGCCATGAAAGATCAGTTCCTGGCTTTCATCGATGAGGACAGCAATGCTTTCAACAAAATCATGGCTGCCTTTAAGCTGCCCAAGGATACGGACGAAGCCAAGAAGGCCCGCAGCGCAGCCATTCAGGATGCCACTAAGGGTGCAGCTCTGGTTCCCTTCAAGGTAGGTCAGACAGCCAATGAGCTGTTTGACCTGGCCGAGGCAGTGATCCTGCGGGGCAACCCCAATGCGGTGACAGATGGGGCTGTAGCTGCCATGAACGCCCGGGCCGCTGTACGGGGAGCGTTCCTGAATGTGAAAATCAATCTGGGCAGCATCAAAGATGTCCTGTTTGTGGAAGAGCTGAAGAAACGGATGGCTGAAATCGAAGCCGATGTGGACTCCAGAGAACAGGCCCTGCTGGCCAAGGTGAAGCTGTAATTGTAGAAAAAATCGGGACTGCTGAAAGAGCGGCCCCGATTTTTTTGGATGAAATGGAATTTGATGGAAAGCTTTACTCCTTTTCTCTACTGTGCTAAAATACTATATCTGTTGGACAACCTGCGAAAGGGTGTTGCTCATGCAACACCCTTTTTGAGTCCATAGAACGTCCTTGCTTTAGTGCAATACTTTAATAAAAAACATCAAAGTATACAGTATACAGAAAAAAGAAAATTCAAAATTAAATTCAAAAACACGCATCTATTTGACTTTTTTCTGACAGTTACCCGGTACAATGATAGCGTAAAAAGGATATGGACGATGCAGGCGTCCCCATCTACGGAAAAGTAAATCAAGAAAAGGAGTGATCAACGTATGGAAATCTTAACCAACCCCATTGTCGTCTCGGTCATCGTCATGGCCGTACTCTGCCTGCTGAAAATGAATGTGCTGTTCGCCATTTTGGCGGCGGCCATCGTAGCAGGTGCCACGGGTGGGCTGAACATCGACAAGACAGTCAGTGTCCTGATCGGCGGGATGGGCGGTAATTCGGAAACCGCTCTGAGTTATATCCTGCTGGGGACTCTGGCTGTAGCCATCGGGCAGTCCGGGCTGGCAGACATCGTCGCACGGAAAATCACCAAAGTGGTGGGAACGAAAAAAATCGCCTTTGTTTTCCTGATTGCTTTCGTTTCCTGTTTTTCCCAGAACCTGATCCCTGTCCACATCGCTTTCATCCCTATCCTGATTCCCCCGCTGCTGCTGGTGATGAACCACATGAAACTGGACCGGAGAGCAGTGGCCTGTGCCCTGACCTTTGGGCTGAAAGCACCGTACGTTTCCCTGCCGGTTGGTTTCGGGCTGCTGTTCATGACCATCATCAAAGATCAGATGGTTGCCAATAATGTACAGGTCGCCATCAGTGACATCTCTTCCGTGATGTGGATCGGCGGTGCTTCCATGCTGGTGGGCCTGGTGCTGGCCGTTATTTTCTACAGCCGTTCCCGGGAATACCAGGATCTGCCCATCATGGGCCAGGACGAACACGCTGACCAGACAGAAATGAATGCCGACTGCTGGAAGGCCCTGGCCGGGGCAGCAGCTGCTTTCATAGCCCAGTTGTACTTCAAATCCCTGCCCATCGGTGCTATATGCGGTCTGCTGGTACTGCTGCTGACCGGCAGCATCAAATGGAACAAAATGGATCTTGTGGTCAATGACGGCGTCAAGATGATGGGCTTTATTGCTTTCGTCATGCTGGTAGCTGCCGGCTATGCCAACGTCCTGCGGGAAACCCACTCTGTGGAATCCCTGGTCATGGCTACAACCTCTATCATCAACACCAAGCTTGGCGGTGCCTTCCTGATGCTGGCCGTTGGACTGCTGATTACCATGGGTATCGGGACTTCCTTCGGGACCATCCCTGTAGTTGCTTCCATCTATATCCCCATGGGTCTGAAATTGGGCTTCGGGATTCCGTCCATCATCCTGCTGATTGGTGTGGCTGCAGCTCTGGGCGATGCCGGTTCCCCGGCTTCCGACTCCACACTGGGACCCACTTCCGGGCTCAATGCGGACGGACAGCATAATCACATCTGGGATACCTGCGTACCCACGTTTCTTTTCTTCGATATCCCTCTGTTCATCGGCGGGCTGATCGGCGCCATGATCCTGGGCTGATAGAATCAAAAACAGGGGCTGTGTACAGCCCCTGTCCTTCTAAAGGAATAAAAACAAAGATTCAGATACTGGAAATTAAAGGAGGATGCCATTATGTTACTGAAAGATGTAAAAGCCATTAAAGAAGTTGTCCTGACCGGGAATGACCTGTCCCTGGAACAATTGATCGCTGTCAGCCGCTATGGTGCCAAATTATCTTTTGATCCGGATGCTGTAGCTCGCATCAAAGCTTCCCGTGCTCTGATCGATGACATCGTCAACAGCGACCGTGTGGTCTATGGTGTTACCACCGGGTTCGGCTCTCTCTGCCGGGTCCATATTTCTAAAGAAGACTGCGCTCAGCTCCAGGAAAACCTGATCCGGACCCACTCCTGCGGCTATGGCAAACCTCTGAGTAAGGAAGTGACCCGGGCTGCTATGACCATTCGGGCCAACGCTCTGGTCAAAGGGTATTCCGGTATCCGTCTGTCCACCCTGCAGACTCTGGTAGATATGATTAACAAGGGTGTCCATCCCTACATCCCTGAAAAAGGCTCCCTGGGTGCTTCCGGCGATCTGGCGCCGCTGGCCCATATGGTACTGCCCATGCTGGGCCTGGGCGATGCCGAATACCAGGGCACGCTGATGCCGGGCAGGGAAGCCATGGAAAAGGCCGGTATCCCCATCATCCATCTGGAAGCCAAGGAAGGTCTGGCTTTGATTAACGGTACACCAATCCTGACTGCCATGGGTGTGTTTGCCCTGTGGGAAGGCATGAGCCTGCTGAAACAGAGCGATATTGCCGCTGCTCTTTCCATTGAAGCACAGCGGGGCATCATCGATGCTTTCGATGAACGGCTCCACGTAATCCGTCCTCACAGAGGACAGTTGGATACTGCTTATAACATGCGCAGCCTGCTGAAGGGAAGTACCTATGTGACCCATCAGGGCCAGCTGAAGGTACAGGATGCCTACTGTCTGCGCTGCGTGCCTCAGATCCACGGAGCCAGCAAGGATGCCCTGGGCTTCGTGAAGGACAAGGTTGATATTGAAATCAATGCAGCTACGGATAATCCCATCGTCCTGCCGGATGGCGATGTAATCTCCGGCGGCAACTTCCATGGAGAACCCATGGCTCTGCCCTTCGACTTCCTGGGCATCGGCATTTCGGAAATCGCCAACGTGTCCGAACGGCGTCTGGAACGGCTGATCAATAACTCCCTGAGCGGATTCCCGTCCTTCCTTGTGAAACATTCCGGCCTGAACTCCGGTTTCATGATTACCCAATATGCCGCTGCCGCACTGGTCAGTGAAAACAAAGTCCTGGCCCATCCTGCTTCTGTTGACTCCATTCCTTCCTGCGAAAATCAGGAAGACCTGGTCAGCATGGGTGCCCATGCTGCACGGAAAGCCGGTGAAATTGCCTTCAACGCCCGCCGGGTGGTGGCAACTGAAATCCTGGCTGCCTGCCAGGCCATCGATCTGCGGGAAGGCGAAGGGTTCAAGCTGGGTGCCGGTACTCAGGCTGCTTATGACGCCGTACGGAAAACCAATGATTTCATTGCTTACGATAAAGACATCGAGATGTTCAAAGAACTGGAAAAGATCACCGATCTGGTCCAGAGCGGCGGCATCCTGGATGCGGTAGAAGACAAAGTCGACCTGAAATTCTTCTAATACAGACAACTCCCTTATCTCCATCCCTTCATCAAAGAGCTGTGGACACGCATCCACAGCTCTTTTCTTTTCTCCCGGCAGACAGTCGTTTTTTTGATTTTCTTTTGACGGAATTGGAAGAAAACGTCCAGAGAATGGACGGAAAATCACAGAATTTTTTCTGGAAGAAGAGGGAGAATTGGACGTTTTTCCGATGAAGGTTCCGTACAATAAAGACGTAATCAGAAAGGAAAGCACGTTTCCTCAAGAAACATACTGAAAAGGAGTGGTTCAATATGAAAAATGAAGACATCGGAAAAGCCATGACGATCAAATTGGAGTTCCCCAACGGACTGCCGAAACCAAAACCTTTCCAGGAAGGCATTCGCCGGGCTCCGGATCGTGGCTTCCGTCTGACGCCTGCCCAGACTGAAATCGCTCTGAAAAACGCACTGCGGTACATCCCTGAAAAATACCATGAAGAACTGATCCCGGAATTCCTGGAAGAACTGACTACCCGGGGCCGGATCTATGGCTATCGATTCCGTCCGGAAGGCCGAATTTATGGGAAACCCATTGATGAATATAAAGGCAAATGCACCGAAGGCAAGGCCTTCCAGGTGATGATCGACAACAACCTGGACTTTGAAGTGGCCCTGTATCCGTATGAACTGGTAACCTACGGTGAAACCGGCAGCGTGTGCCATGACTGGATGCAATACCTGCTGATTAAAAAATACCTGGAGAACATGACACCGGACCAGACTCTGGTCATGGAATCCGGCCATCCCCTGGGCCTGTTCCATTCCAAACCGGAAGCTCCCCGGGTCATCATCACCAACGGCCTGATGATTGGTGAATATGACAATCTGAAAGACTGGGAAATCGCTGAAGAAATGGGCGTCGCCAACTACGGGCAGATGACCGCGGGCGGCTGGATGTACATCGGGCCGCAAGGAATCGTGCATGGCACATTCAATACTATTTTGAATGCCGGCCGTATGAAACTGGGTATCCCTGAAGATGGGGACTTGGGTGGCAAGCTGTTCATCACATCCGGGCTGGGCGGCATGAGCGGTGCTCAGGGCAAGGCGGCAGAAATTGCCAACTGCACAGCCATCGTTGCCGAAGTGGATGCCTCCCGGATCAAGACCCGTCTGGATCAGGGCTGGATCTCCGGCGTATCCGATTCTCTGCCGGAAGTATTCGACCTGGCTCATAAATCCATGGCTGAAAAGAAAGGCAAAGCCTACGCATACCATGGCAACATCGTGGATCTGCTGGAATACATCGTGGATCATAACATCCATGTGGACCTGGTTTCCGACCAGACTTCCTGCCATAATGCCTACAACGGCGGTTACTGCCCGCAGGGTCTGACTTTTGAACAGCGGACCCAGATGCTGGCTGAGGATCCCAAATATTTCCGTGAACTGGTGGACAAAACCCTCCATGCCCACTTTGCAGCTCTGAAAAAGATTACTGCCCGCGGTGTATACTTCTTCGATTATGGCAACTCTTTCATGAAGGCTGTGTTCGATTCCGGCGTGAAGGAAATCTCCAAGAACGGTGTGGACGATAAAGACGGGTTCATCTGGCCGTCCTACGTAGAAGATATCATGGGGCCGCAGCTGTTCGACTATGGCTATGGACCGTTCCGCTGGGTCTGCCTGTCCGGCAAACCGGAAGACCTGCATAAGACCGATATGGCAGCCATGAGCTGCATCGACGTGAACCGCCGGTATCAGGATCGGGATAACTACAACTGGATCCGTGACGCCGAAAAGAACAAACTGGTGGTAGGTACCCAGGCTCGTATCCTGTACCAGGATGAAGTAGGTCGTGTGAAGATTGCCTTGAAATTCAATGAACTGGTCCGCAAAGGCGAAATCGGGCCTGTGATGATGGGACGTGACCATCACGATGTATCCGGTACGGATTCTCCGTTCCGTGAAACCAGTAACATCAAAGACGGGTCTAATGTGATGGCCGATATGGCTGTACAGTGCTTCGCCGGGAACGCAGCCAGAGGCATGAGCCTGTGTGCCCTGCACAATGGCGGCGGCGTAGGGATCGGCAAGGCAATCAACGGCGGCTTTGGGCTGGTGCTGGATGGCAGCCATCGGGTAGACGAAATCATCCGCAGTTCCCTGAGCTGGGATGTAATCAGCGGTGTAGCCCGCCGGAGCTGGGCACGGAATGAACACGCTATGGAAACTGCGCTGGAATTCAACCAGACTCGTCTGGGCGTCGGACAGATTACTCTGCCTTACCTGACGGACGAAGCCAAGATCAAAGATGCAGTGGCCAGGGTATATCCGAACGCCCATGTAATCAAAGACTGACTGAGGATTTGAACAACAGGAAAAGATTGCCGCCTTACGGGCGGCAATCTTTGTAAGGAGGAAGACTATGAACGATCGCCTGCTCATCAAAAATGCAGCCCAAATCGTCACCCCGCTGGGGAAGACTGCCCGCCGGGGCCGGGAAATGAAACAGCTGAAAATCTATGAGAATCAGTCCATCTTGATTGAAAACGGGAAGATCCGCAGCATCGGAAATCAGCCAGACTGGGAAAAGCTGGTGCCGGCGGACAAACAGATCGATGCCCGGGGCAAAGCTGTACTCCCCGGCTTTGTGGATTCCCATACCCATCTGGTGTTCGGTGGGTATCGGCCCGATGAATTCCTGTGGCGTATGGAAGGCATGAGCTACATGGAAATCATGGAACGGGGAGGCGGTATCCTAAATACTATGAAAGCCACCCGTGAAGCCAGCGAAGAAGAGCTGGTAGACCACAGCATGGACTTTTTGAAGAAGATGCTGGCCATGGGGGTCACTACCGTGGAAGCCAAGAGCGGTTATGGCCAGGATCATGATACGGAAATCAAACAGATGAAAGTGGTGCAGGAGCTGAACAGCCGCCAGCCCATCGAACTGGTTTCCACGTTCCTTGGAGCTCATGCAGTCCCGCCGGAATTCAAGGACCGGGGCGATGACTTCATTGAATTCCTGTTGAAAAACGTGATGCCGGAAGTGGCCAGGGACCATCTGGCAGAATTCTGCGATGTGTTCTGTGAAAAAGGGGTATTTTCCATTGAGCAGAGCCGTCATCTTCTTCAGGAAGCACGGAAGATGGGTTTTAAACTAAAAATCCATGCAGATGAAATTGTCAGCCTGGGCGGCGCTGAACTGGCGGGTGAACTCCATGCCACCAGTGCCGATCATCTGCTCCATGCCAGCGATGCGGGAATCAAGGCCATGGCCGAAAACGGTGTGGTGTCCACTCTGCTGCCCACTACGGCCTTCTGCCTGAAGGAACCCTTTGCCCGAGCAAGGAAAATGATCGATGCGGGCTGTGCCGTAGCCCTGGCTACGGACTTCAATCCCGGCAGCGGTTTTACCTTTTCGGTACCGCTGATGATCGGGCTGGCTGTGATCTACATGAAAATGACGGCGGAGGAAGCCATTACGGCTTTGACCTTGAATGGGGCAGCAGCTGTGGACCGGGCAGATCGGATCGGTTCCCTGGAACCGGGGAAACAGGCTGATCTGGTGATTCTCCAGTATCCGTCCTATAAATTCCTGCCCTATCATACGGGCATCAACATTGTGGAAATGGTGGTCAAGAACGGCAAAGTGGTGGTCCGCTGAGCCGGAAAGACTTGAAACGGCGGGCGTGCGGAAACGCACGTCCTGCTTTTTTTTGTAGTGATTTTATATTATAATAAAAAATAGACTATTGTAACGATTGAGGGGATTTCGCTGATGGACTGAATTCAGCCAATTTTTCTTAATGAGGTGCAGGCCATGTCGAGTCTGATTGAAGCAAGATTTCTGGGGGCTCCGGTCATCCGGAAAGATGGAAAAGAGATTTTCTTTCCCTATAACAAAGTCAATGCATTGGTTTACTATATCCTGGTCAAGGGGACGGTCCTGCGGGATGAGCTCAGTGGTATCTTGTGGGCGGACAAGTCCGATGCCATGGCCCGGAAGAATCTGCGGAATGCCCTGTATGAAACAAAAAAAATCATGGGGGCGGATGTATTCATCTCACCCCGAAAGGCCATCATCAAGGTCAATCCGGATATTCAGGTGAAGGTGGATGTGAAGGACTTCGAGGCAGATCCGGGGCGAAATCTGGATCTGTACCAGGGGTCTTTTCTTCAGGGATTTTTCATCAAGGATGCCGAAGAATATGAAAGCTGGTATCTGACAGAACGGGACCGGCTGGAGAGCCTGTACATGGAGGCTTTGCTCCAGAAACTGAAGGATGCAGTGGCGGTGCGGAACCTGCCGCAGGTGACCCGCTATGGGCGTATGCTGCTAAAACATGATCCCTACGATGAATCCATTTATACCCTGCTGCTTCAGACTTATTGCGAACAGGGGAACATGAAGCAGGCCACCGAGCTGTATGAGGAAATGAAGGCCCTGTTCCGGGAGGAACTCCAGACCAGTGTCCCGCCGGAAATCGAAAAGCTCATGCGGGAGCATCTTCAGCAGGAAAAAACAAAAGAAACGGCAGAACCTCGGAAAATCCAGGGGGATATTCCTGGACGGGAAACAGAACTGGACCAGCTCAATGGAGCGCTGGAACAGTTCCTTTCCGGAAAATCTTCCCGGACCCTGCTGCTGCAGGGGGATGCGGGCAGCGGCAAGACCAGCCTGAAGGATGTTCTGGTGCGGGAGCTGCCACCGGATGTAGCGGTGATCCAAACCAATTGCTTCAAACCGGAACAGAACATCCCGCTGCGGCCCTGGACCGGTATCGTGGAGGGACTGGACAGCCTGGTCCGCCGGGAGAACATCAGGATTCCCAATATGGAACCGGGGAAACTCAGCGATCTGTTCCCGCAGATGGATATGAGCGGTGACCGGGAAGCCGGGCTGGGCGAAATCAAGGACCTGCTGAAATTCGATGCAGTGTTCCATACTCTGTATACGGTACTGGAGAATGCGGCTAAGGCAAGGAGAATCCTGCTGATTTTTGAGGATATCCACTGGATGGATTCCCTGAGCCTGTCCCTGCTCAGCAGCCTGATCCTCCATAAACGGTCCGATCGGTTCCTGTTCCTTTTGACGGCCCAGCCCTCCCGGGAAAAGAATTACCAGCAGTTCGAGACGTCAGTGACCATGTACCACAAGCTGCAGGTGCTGGAACTGAAGCCTCTGGACAAAGAGGGTATCCGGCAGTATGCCAGCCGGACCGGGCTGACTGTGCCCGTGGATGGCAATCTGGTGCAGCGGCTCTGGGAGGAATCTGAAGGAAATCTGTTCCTGCTGCGGGAATGCCTCATGGCTCTGAAGACCACCGGCAGCCTGGATAATCTGACAGAGAACATGCGGAATATTTTCAGGGCCAGCTGCTTTGCTTTGACGGATAACCAGCAGAAAATCCTGGACTTTATTTCCCTGTTCTATGACGGAGCACCGCTGGCCATGATCTCCGAATATATGCACATGAACAACCTGCAGACCCTGGAGAATATGGAGAGCCTGCGCAAGGCCAACTTTATCCGGCCAGTGCCTCAGCAGCCGGAGGTAATCTATAAACTGGTCCACCAGAAAATGAAAGATTATCTCCAGCAGCAGATTTCCGTGGACAAGCAGCGGATCCTTCACAGTTACATTGCCAGTCTGTGGGAAAAAAGGCTGACCCATTCGCCTCAGGATATCCGGCTGTACCACCATCTGGAGTACCATTACCAGGAGGCCGGTGAGCTGGTGAACATGGGGCGGTATAAACTGAAAATCCTCATGTACTACCTGAACTTCAGCAATGAACTGTTCCCAGTGCTCAGCAGCACGGAACTGGTTCCGGATGACACCAAGAGCCGTTTCATCGAGACCAATCTGGACCAATTCCTGGCGGAAGTGGACGAGATGATGCATACCATCAAACGGACCTGCGGAGAGACTCCGGAAGTGAAGGAACTGGAGATGACCTATCTTCATCTCATGGGCCGTCACTACATCCGTGTAGGGGAATATGAAAAGGGTGTCCGGAACATCCTGAGCCTGATCGAACAGGCAGCAGAGATCCACAACCGGGATTATATGCTCATGGGCTATAAGCAGATGATTTACTACGATATCCAGATCGGCAACACGGAAGAAATGAAAAACTATCTGGAAGTGGCCCTGAACCTGGCTGACGAATGCAATTACCACAAGGAAATGGGCATCCTGCTGCGGCTGAAGGGTCTGAACATGATCATGCAGGGAAACTTCCCGGAAGCGGAGCGACTGCTGAGAGAGTCCATCTCCACCTTTACAGTGACTCAGAATGTGCAGCACCGGTATGCACTGAACATCGCCGGAGCTTATAATTATCTGGGGGAAATCCGACGGGGTGAGGGAAAATTCCAGGAAGCCCTGGACGAGTACAAAAAGGCTCTTGAATATGCCAAAGGGCAGGAGGCCTACAGCAGCTGGGTGGTATTTTCCTGCAATGCCGGGGTGGCCTGCTACAATATGGGCCGTTACCCGGAGGCCCGGAAGTATTTCCTCCAGGCCTATGAATTGTTCCCCCGCTATGTGTTTTACTGGCGGCATCCCATCGTGGAATCCTACCTGGCGCTGCTCTCCATGCGGAAACAGCAGGAAAAGGAAGCAATCAGCTATCTGGATGATGCTCTCCATAAATTGGGCAATATGAACAATCCCCGGGAAGCTGGTTATGTATATATGGCCATTGCGCTGCTGAAACAGAACTATCCGGACAGCCGGATCACCAGCCATTATGAGGGATCGGTGGCCTCTTATGCCACACGGGCCCTCCAGGTGCTGGATCCTTATCGGGACTCCTGGGAACGGCAGCAATTGGAAGCATTGTTTTGAATGAGGGAGGAATGGAAAATGGTTACTCTGAAAAAAGTGGCGGAAACACTGGGAGCTCAGGTGGTTTTGGGGCAGGAATCCCTGAACCGCACGGTGAGTTCCGCCTGTGGCAGTGACATGATGAGCGATGTGCTGGCCTATGCGAAGAATGATGCAGTGCTGCTCACAGGTCTGCTCAATGTACAGGTGGTGCGCACGGCAGATGTGAGTGATGCTGCAGCTCTGATTTTCGTCCGGGATAAGCATCCGGAAAACGATGTGCTGCTGGCGGCCCGGGATAAGAACATACCCGTGCTGTATACCCGCTGTACCATGTTCGAAGCATGCGGCCGGCTGTATGGACTGGGTCTGCGGGGCTGTACTGCTAAGGACAGGAAATAAGGGATGGAAGAAACCTATACCGTCATCCCGGATGACTTCGAACGGGCCGGTGCGGCGTCCACATCTCTGAAAGGCACCCTGAAACAGCTGGGGCTGTCTCCGGAGCTGATTCGCCGGATTGCCATCGGTACCTATGAAGGTGAGATGAACTGCCTGATTCATGGCGGCGGCGGTACCATCCGGGCCGAACTGAGCCCTCAAGCCATCCAGGTGATTATCGAGGATAACGGTCCCGGCATCCCGGATGTGCAGAAGGCCATGCAGGAAGGATGGTCCACCGCTTCGGCTGAAATCCGGGCTATGGGTTTTGGCGCCGGCATGGGACTGCCCAATATGAAAAAGGTGTCGGACGAAATGCAGATCGCTACCCAAGTGGGGAAAGGGACGAAGGTCACTCTGACGTTCAAGCTGCCTCATTGAGAAAGACTGCGGGAGGGAGGTGAAGCGGGATGACAGAACCTTATCTGAATTCGGTGCGGGTAGACAGGGAACGCTGTACCGGCTGCCTGATCTGTGTGAAAGAATGTCTGGTACAGGCCATCCGGGTCAGAAACGGCAAAGCGGAAATCCTGTCGGACAAATGCATCGACTGCGGAGAATGCATCCGCTGCTGCCCGGTGCGGGCCATGGAAGGCTGGGCCGATTCCCTGGATGAACTGAAGAAGTATAAGGTGAACATCGCTCTGGCCACCCCCTCTTTCTATGCCCAGTTCGATGGCAACATTGCGGCTTCAGTAATCTGGGAGGGCCTGCGGGAGCTGGGCTTTGACACTGTCTTTGATGTAGCCCTGGCCGGGGACTACGTGAGCCGGGAAATGGAAGGGTATATTGGCCGTTACAGGGGACCGTTCCCGCTGATTTCCTCAGCCTGTCCGGCAGTGCTGCGGCTGATCCAGACCAGGTATCCGGAACTGGTGAAGCAGGTGCTGCCCATCCTGGCTCCGGCAGAGGCGGCGGCCATCTATACCCGGAGAGAGACCACCCGGCGGCTGAAAGTGGCCCCGGAGCAGGTGGGAATCTGGTTCATCTCCCCCTGCCCCTCCAAGGGAACCAACATCCATCAGTCCGTGGATGTGGCTCATACGGCTGTCACTGGCTCCTTTACCATCGCCTCCATCTATGGGCCGCTTACCAAGGCCATCAAGCATGTGCAGGAAACCCGGTATGAGGTGCCGGAGGCCATCCTGGGTTCCTCATACAGTCTCAGCTGGGGCAGCTGGCAGGGTGAACTGGAATCCACCGGAGTGACCGATGCCGTATGTGCCCAGGGGCCTGAGGAAGTGGATGAACTGCTGGAACAGATCAGCATGGCAAAGCTGAACGATGTGCGGTATGCCTGCTGCTACAGCTGTGCTGGCGGCTGTGTGGGCGGACCTTGCGTGGCCGTCAACAAGTTTGTGGCCGCAAAGAATCTGCGGGTGCGGGTGGGGCGGCGCCGGAGCCGGGAAAGTCCCGACCGGCAGGAGACGATGCAGAACTGCCGGATCCTGGAGGATTTTCCTGCCTCCTGGCGTTACATCAAGCCTCTGGAACCCAGGCCCCATCCGCCTTTGGCGGAAGATTTCGGGGAGGCACTGGAAAAGATGCAGCAGCTGAAAGCCCTGGAGCAGGAATTTCCCCAGCTGGACTGCGGAGCCTGTGGTGCTCCGACCTGTAAGGCTTTTGCGGAAGATGTGGTTCGGGGACTGGGGCAGAAAGACGATTGTATCTTTCTGCGGAAAAAACAGCAAAAAAAAGAAAAATAGAGAGAAGGTGATAGAAAAGACAGGGAAACAGCTACTATTCCGACAATTTCATCGGGTAAAATAGGGGTTTTCCCTTGCAAGTTTCATGAAATATTGCTATTATTTATGACGAAGATTCTAAATTTAAATATTCAGACAGAAAAGAATTGCCTGGAGAACAGGCAACAGGAGGAAAAGCAAATGATCGATATTACAGATCGAGTCCATTGTGCGGCTGCGCTGAGCAAAATCATGCCTGCAGAAAAAGCAGCCGAATTCATTCAGGATGGCATGAACCTGGGTATGAGCGGTTTCACCCCGTCCGGCTATCCCAAAGCTGTGCCCCTGGCACTGGCTGCCAGAGGGAAGGAACATCCTTTCAAAGTGAATGTATGGACAGTGCTTGCCGGTCCTGAAGTCGATACCGAAATGGTGAAAGCCGGTATCGTAGGGAACCGGATGCCTTATCAGACGGATAAGAACTGCCGGAATGCCATCAACAACGGCCAGATCAAATATCTGGATACCCATATCAGTACGTTCAATCAAATGGCCCGGTTCGGTTTCCTGCCGGATCACCGGGACGTGGATGTAGCTATCATCGAAGCCTGCGCTATCAAGGATCTGGGCAAGGGCAAAATCGGCATTATCCCCACCACCAGCCTGGGCGGCAGCTGCAGCTATGTGCAGAGCGCCAAGAAGGTTATCGTGGAAGTGAATACTACTCAGCCTGTGGGCCTGGAAGGGATGCACGACTGCTACGTACCGCTGGATCCTCCTTACCGGAAGATTATCCCCATTGAAAAACCGGAAGACCGGATTGGTACCACCTATATCCCCTGCGACCTGGATAAACTGGTGGCCATCGTTCCCTGCGACATCCCTGATACCCCCAGCAAACTGGCTCCCATCAGCGACATCGCCCGGGCCATGGGTGCCAATCTGGTGGATTTCTTGAAGAATGAAGTGAAACAGGGCCGTCTGCCCAAGAATCTGCTTCCCCTGCAATCCGGTGTAGGCTCTGTAGCCAATGCTGTGATCAACGGTCTGGTCCATTCCGATTTCGAAGATTTGACGGTATATACCGAAGTCATTCAGGATGGCATGTTCGATCTGATCGATGCCGGCAAACTACGTGTGGCTTCCGGGGCTTCCTTGACCATGTCCGCCGAAGTGCAGAAACGGTTCTACAGCAATCTGGAAAAATATAAATCCCATCTGATTCTGCGGCCTCAGGAAATCTCCAACAACCCTGAAGTGGTACGGCGCTTGGGTATTATCGGCATGAACACCGCTATCGAAGTGGACCTGTACGGCAACGTGAACTCTTCCCATATCTGCGGGACCAATCTGATGAACGGCATCGGCGGCAGCGGTGATTTCGCCCGGAACGGGTATCTGTCCATCTTCTTTGCCGAATCGGAACGGAAAGACGGCAAGATCAGTTCTGTGGTTCCCTTCTGCTCTCACATCGACAACAACGAACACGATGTGGATGTTATCGTTTCTGAACGTGGCGTAGCCGATCTGCGTGGACTGTCTCCGAAAGAAAGAGCTCCGATCATCATTGACAAGATTGCCAGCCCGCGGTATCAGCCTCTGCTGAAAGATTATTTCGAACGGGCCTGCGTTGCCTGCCATAACAGCCAGACACCCCATATCCTCAAAGAAGCCTTCTCTTTCCATGAAAGAATGTTGGAAACCGGCACCATGGAGAAAAAATAATTCATAGTGCCACGAAATTTTCGGAAAACAGGTGGTAACAGGCTCGAATTTATGTTACAATTACCATGTTTTATTTTCGTTGGAACCATGAAGTCTCAGGAGGTGCATATTTTTGACAACAAGAGAAAAAATCGATGATATGTTTGCGCGCTACGAGAAGATCGAAGCGGGCGGCGGCGCCAAAAGAGTAGGGAAACAACACGATGCGGGTAAAATGACAGCCCGTGAACGTATAAACTCGTTCTTAGATGAGGGAAGTTTTGTAGAACTCGATAAATTTGTGGAACATCGGTGCTCTAACTTCGGCCAGGAAAAGAAATATCTGGCCGGAGACGGGGTTGTCACCGGCTATGGTACGGTGAACGGCCGCACGGTGTTCGTGTTTGCACAGGATTTCACTGTAGAAGGTGGATCCTTGGGTGAAATGCATGCCAACAAGATCGCCAAGGTCCAGGCTATGGCTCTGAAAACCGGTGCTCCCATCGTGGGCATGGCGGATTCTGGCGGTGCCCGGATCCAGGAAGCTACTGATGCCCTGGCGGGTTTCGGCAAGATGTTCAAGCAGAACACCCTGGCTTCCGGCGTGATTCCCCAGATTTCTGCTATTATGGGACCCTGTGCCGGCGGTGCTGTATACAGCCCGGCTCTGACCGATTTCATTTACATGGTGAAGCGGAACTCCAAGATGTTCATCACCGGGCCGGAAGTGGTCAAGACCGTGACCGGCGAAGAAGTAGGCCAGGAAGACCTGGGAGGCACGTTCACCCACTGCACCCGCAGTGGTGTGGCCGACTTTCCTGCGGAAAACGATGCAGACTGCCTGGAACAGATCCGGTACCTGCTGAGTTTTCTGCCCAGCAACAACCGGGAAAATCCGCCGGTCTATGATACCGGCGACAGTGCCTACCGGATGGATGAAGAACTGAATACCATTATCCCTGATGATTCCCAGATGCCCTATGACATGTACAAAGTCATCCGCAGCATCGTAGATAATGGGGAATATGTAGAGCCTCATCGGATGTATGCCCGGAACATCATCACCTGTCTGGCCCGTCTGGACGGCTCCACGGTGGGAATTATTGCCAATCAGCCCCGGATCATGGCCGGCTGCCTGGATATCAACGCATCTGACAAAGCCGCCCGGTTCATCCGGTTCTGTGATGCTTTTAAGATTCCTCTGATCAATATCGTGGATGTTCCCGGTTTCCTGCCGGGGACCAACCAGGAATATGGCGGCATTATCCGCCACGGTGCCAAGATGCTGTATGCCTACTGCGAAGCCACGGTGCCCAAAATCACCCTGGTTACCCGGAAAGCCTACGGCGGTGCCTATCTGGCCATGTGCGCCCAGGATCTGGGTGCGGATCATGTCATTGCCTGGCCTACGGCGGAAATCGCTGTCATGGGGCCTCAGGGAGCTGCCAAGATCATTTTCCGGCATGATCCGGATGTGGAACAGAAAACCCAGGAGTACATCACCAACTTCGCGACTCCGTACTATGCGGCGAAGCACGGGATGGTGGAAATGGTCATCGAACCCAAGACCACCCGTCCTACGCTGATCAAAGCATTGCGTATGTTAAAATCAAAGCAGGAAGACCGGCCAACGAAAAAACACGGTAACATTCCTCTGTGATTTTGATATAAACCATTTCAAACCATTCAGGTACAGGAAAGAGAGGTGAAACGTTCATGACCAACAATCCTTGGCTGATTATGCTGATCAATATGACCATCGTATTCGGCGTGCTGATTGTTCTGGGTCTTTTGATGGTACTGATCCACGCCGTCGATCCGACGAAGAACAAGGCGAAGGGGAAAAAAAAGCCTGTTGTAGCTAAACCGGCAGCTTCGGCTGCAGCCAGCCAACGGCAGGAAGAAGAAAAAGTGGCAGCCATGGCTGCTGTCCTGGCAATGATCCAGGATGAGGACGACATGGTGGCCGCTGCACTGACGGCAGCCATTGCCGAGCACCAGAAGAAGATGGAACCGATGGCTCTGCCCCATCATTTCTTCTAAACCATACAGATTGTTGAGGGACGATCTGTCAATCAAAATGCTTGCGTTTTACACAATTTAAGGAGGGTATTCTCATGAGAAAATTCAATGTTAACGTTAACGGTACTGTTTACACTGTCGAAGTTGAAGAAGTTGGCGGCGCTGTAACCGCAGCTCCTGCTGCTCCCGCCGCTCCGGCTGCTGCTCCTGCTCCTGTAGCTGCTCCTGCTCCGGCTGCTGCTCCGGCCCCTGCTGCCGCTCCGGCTGCTGCTCCTGCTCCTGCTGCTAAACCGGCTGCTGCTGCTCCTGCTGGCGCTGTAACTGTAGAAGCTCCGATGCCCGGCAAGATCCTGTCCGTTAACGTGAAACCCGGCGACAAAGTGGAAGCTGGTGACGTGCTGCTGATCCTGGAAGCTATGAAGATGCAGAACGAAATCATGGCTCCTGAAGATGGTACGGTTTCTGAAGTCCGCGTAAACGCTGGCGATACCGTAAGCACCGGCGACGTAATGGTAATTCTCTAATACGTCTCCGTATCTAAAGGAGGATTTTAGAACATGGATGCTTTTGTGGTAGCCCTGACTTCTGTTATCAACGACAGTGGTTTCGTGGCTTTTACCTGGGGCAATGCCGTCATGATGCTGGTAGGTTGTATCCTGCTGTATCTGGCCATTGTCAAGGGGTTCGAACCCCTGCTGCTGAGCCCGATTGCCTTTGGGTGCATTCTGGCCAACGTGCCCCGTACCGGTTTTGAAACCGATCCGGGCGTAATGCAGCTGATCCTGGGCGGGATCAAATACGAAATCTTCCCTCCGCTGATTTTCATGGGCGTAGGGGCAATGACTGACTTCGGTCCGCTGCTTGCCAACCCGAAGACCCTGCTGTTGGGCGCTGCTGCTCAGATCGGTGTGTTCGTCGCTCTGCTGGGCGCTATGCTGCTGGGCTTCAACGTACAGGAAGCTTCCGCTATCGGCATCATCGGCGGTGCTGACGGCCCGACTTCTATTTATCTGGCTTCCAAGATGGCTCCCCATCTGTTGGGTGCCATTGCCGTAGCTGCTTATTCCTACATGTCTCTGGTGCCACTGATCCAGCCGCCTGTGATGAAGCTGTTCACTTCCGAGAAAGAACGCCGCATCAAAATGGCTCAGCTGCGTACGGTAACTCACTTCGAAAAAGTAGTGTTCCCAATCGTTGCCACCGTTTTCATTTCCCTGCTGCTGCCCTCCGTTTGCTCTCTGATTGGGATGCTGATGCTGGGCAACCTGTTCACCGAATCCGGCTGTATGGATCGTCTGTCTGACACGGCACAAAATGCCCTGATGAACAGCGTAACCATCATGCTGGCTACCGGTACTGGCCTGACTATGAAGGCTGAAAGCTTCCTGACCGTACAGACCATTGAAATCATCTGCCTGGGTCTGGTTGCCTTTATCGGTGGTACTGCCGGCGGTGTGCTGTTTGGTAAACTGATGAGCCTCCTGGATGGCGGCAAGACCAATCCGCTGATTGGTTCTGCTGGTGTTTCCGCTGTGCCTATGGCTGCCCGTGTGTCCCAGGTTGTGGGACAACAGGCTGACCCCGGCAACTTCCTGCTGATGCATGCTATGGGTCCGAACGTGGCCGGCGTTATCGGTACGGCTGTTGCTGCCGGTACTATGCTGGCAATGGTTGGCTCGAAATAATCCAACCTGTACTTGAATGGTTAAAAGAGCTGTTGCTTCGGCAACAGCTCTTTTTTTATGGAAAAACGCCTTTCTATTGGAAAAAATTTTGTTATAATAAGAGAGATATTGCTTTTCGTGATGGAAATGGAGCAAAGGAGTCAAATTTGGAAGCATACAAAGAATATTCAACAGTGAGCGCCAGCCGGAAGCTGCTGCAATGGACCACATTAGGATTCATTGCTCTGTCCTGGATCTATGAGGGATACCATACCTTTGCCATGGGTCAGTTCAGCCTGATGGGATGGGGGTATAATGTCCTTTTTGTGATTCTGTGGGCTTGGCGCTGTCTGTACCGGTACAGTTATGAACTGACGGAACAGGAAATGATCATTGAGATGACGGGCCTGGGCATACGCCGTACCCTGCGCATTCCCCTGGATCAGATGGAAAGCTTCACCAATCACTATAAGCGGAGTTTCTTTCGCAAGACCGCCATCAAAAGGTATGTTCGCCGGTATTCTTCCATTGATTCCCAGCCGGACCGGCTGCTGGTATATCGGGATAAGGGAACTCTGTGCGGACTGCTGTTCAAATGCAGCGACCGGATGATCGACCTGCTGGCCCGGCGGTATCCCAATCAGTTTTTAGATTTTCCAGAATAAAGGAGTAGAACCATGAGCAACAACAGTGTGTATGTAGGTAAAGTCATCGCTGTGAACAAACAGCGTGCCAAGGTAAAGATTGAACAGCGTCCCGGGGAACAACGTCCCAAGATGCTGGACTGCTGGAATGCCTGCGAAGCCAAGCGGGGGACCCGGGTCATCGTAGGGAAACAGACTCTGGATGAAAAGAAGGCCAAGATGATTATCTATGGAATCCCCGTGCTGACCGTTCTGGCTGGCCTGGCCTTCGGCAAGGCAATCGCCCATTTCTTTGCATCTGACAGCAGCATTGTGCTGTTGAGCAGCGTAATCGTATGGCTGGCACTGGGCCTGTACTATGCCCGGAATTTCAAGAAGAGTGTAAAGACGAAAGTGGAACAATGGACCATCACCGGTTATTTCAGTGACGGGGAAATCTACGATGCCAAGGGGAAAAAAGTGGAGGTTTGATCCATGCTGGGGAAAAACAACCTGACTCTGCTGCTGGTACTGGCAGCAGGTGCCATCATGGGTGGCCTGGCCGGTGACAGTCTCCAGGCTGCCCAGCCCTTCGGGACGGCCACAGACTTCCTGGTACGGAGATACCAGGTGCTGCAGATTCCGCCCACGGAGCTGGATCTGTATGTGTTCAAGCTGACCCTGGGACTGGTGTTTTCTCCCAATCTGGTGGCTATCCTAGGAATGCTTCTGGCAGGATTCCTGTTCCATAAACTGTAAGGAGGAACCATGGATCTGATTTTGGCTTCCGGCTCTCCCCGCCGGCTGGAACTGCTCCGGCAGATCGGAGTGGAACCGAAGGTGGTGGTGAGCCACAGCGAAGAAGAAAAGAAGGCGGCATCTCCGGCAGAACTGGTGCAGGATAATGCTCTGACCAAGGGCCGGGATGTGGTTCGGACAATGGGCGATACAGTGCCGGTGCTGGCTGCCGATACGGTGGTGGCGCTGGCTGGGCATGTTTTGGGAAAACCCGGTACTCCGGAAAAGGCCAGGTCCATGCTGCGTCAGCTCAGCGGAAAGACCCATCAGGTGCTCACCGGCATGGCCCTGTATTATCAGGGTAAGGTATGGAAGCATGTGGAGATCACGGAAGTGACCTTTGCGGACTTGACCGATCGGGAAATCGACCATTATGTAGCCACCGGTGAACCTCTGGATAAGGCAGGTGCCTATGGCATTCAGGGGCGGGCAGCCCTTTTCATCCCTTCCATCAGAGGGTCCTACAGCAATGTAGTGGGCCTTCCTCTGGCTCCTTTACGTACAATATTCGCAGAATTGGATGTGACAACCCATGACACACTACCTGATACGAGAAATGATACCGGAGGAGCGGCCTCGTGAACGGCTGCTGAGCCGGGGACCGGCAGCTCTGAGCATTACTGAGCTGCTGGCCATTTTGATTGGTACCGGCCGCAGGAACCATTCGGCCCTGGACATTGCCCGGGAACTGACTGGAGATTTGCTGAAGGATGCCCGTCTGGTACGGACCCAGGATCCCCGGGAACTGACCCGGATTTCGGGCATCGGACCGGCTAAAGCCACGGTGATTATGGCAGCCCTGGAACTGGGACGCCGGCTGGCGGGCGCCGAAGGGAAACCCATGAAGGCCATCCACTGTCCGGAGGATGGGGCCATGCTGGTGATGCCTCAGTTGCGCTATAAGACCCATGAGCATTTCCTGGTGATCCTTTTGAACAGCAAGGGGAAGGTGATAGGCATCGAACCCATCTCGGAAGGCTCGCTGAACGCATCAGTAGTCCATCCCCGGGAAGCGTTTGCTCCGGCTCTGCTGCAGCATGCGGCGGCCATCCTGGCGGTACATAACCATCCGTCCGGAGATCCCACACCCAGCCGGGAGGACCGGGAACTGACCCGGACCCTGTGGGATACGGGCAAGGTGATGGGCATTCCCCTGGTGGACCACCTGATCATCGGCGATGGGATTTATTACAGTTTTAAGGAACATGGTTTATTATAACAAAAGGGAGGGAAAACAGGATGTTTGATCTTTTGGGGTCTTTCAGCACGGACCTGGGGGTGGATCTGGGGACGGATCATACCCGGATCCTGCTGAAGGAGGAAGGTATCGTCCTGGATGAACCCTCTGTGGTGGCAGTAGAAGAGAGGCGGGGCAAGATCCTGGCCGTGGGGAAGGAAGCCCGGCAGATGCTGGGCCGGACGCCGGAAGGGATTCGGGTGGTACGTCCCCTGCAGGACGGGGTCATAGCTGACTTCGATCTGACGAAGGATATGCTGAAGGATTTCCTGCACCAGGCCCTGGGCAAACGTCCGCTGCTGCGGCCCCGGCTTGTCCTGAGTGTGCCCTGCGGGGTGAACAGCGTGGAGCGGAGGGCTGTGCTGGATGCGGCAATGGAGGCAGGGGCCGGGGAGGCCTATCTGTTGGAGGGCCCTCTGGCAGCGGCACTTGGCGCTGGACTGGATGTGAAAGAAGCCAGAGGACGGCTGATTGTGGAACTGGGAGCCGGCTGCACGGAAGCGGCGGTTTTGACCCAGGGCAAAATCACCTTGTCTCGGACTCTGCGCTGCGGCGGCCGGGATCTGGATCAGGCTCTTGTCCAGTACTGCAAGAAAAAGTATAATCTTCTTATCGGGCTGCTCCAGGCGGAGCAGGCCAAGATTGAAATCGGTACGATGCGGGAGACGGCGCCGCCGGCCTATATGGATATCAGGGGCCGGGATCTGATAACTGGACTGCCCCGCAGTGTGACGGTGGATCAGAACCAGCTTCGGGAAGCATTCTGGGAACCGGCCCATCGGATGGTGGAGTGTGTCCGGGGATTGCTGGAAACCCTGCCGGACCTTCTGGCACGGGATGTAATCGAAGAGGGTATCGTACTCACTGGCGGGAGTGCTCTGCTGCGGAATTTCGACTGGCTCCTGGCCCGGGAAACGGGTCTGCGGGTCCGGGTGGCAGAAAACACCCTGTCCTGTGTGGTGAAGGGAACGGGCGTAGCCGCCGATAATATGAATTTGTTCCGGGAAGGGCCTCGGCCCCGGCGGAATGGCTAACGGAGAGATAGAAAAAATATGAGAAAGGAACAGAAAGCAAGACTGGGAGCACTCCTGGTAGTGCTCCTCCTGATCGGGGGCGTGCTGTGGGATGCTTTCCACCGGTTTCCGGCCGTGAATACGGTGTTGTCCACTCTGACACGGCCCATCAGCTTTGTGGTGGGCGGCGTTGGCGGCGGTTTCAAGGGGACGGGGAATTATTTTGCTTCCAAGTCGGCTCTGGAAAAAGAAAATGCGGCCCTGAAGGCGGAAAACGAAGAGCTGCGCCAGAGCAATGTGGAACTGATCGGGATGAAAGCGGAGAACCAGCGGCTGGCCAAGCTGCTGAAGTTCAGTGAACTCCATCCCCAGTGGAAGATGGTATCCACCAGAGTCATCAGCCGGGACCTGGGAGACTTCAGGGATGTGATCCTGATTGACAAAGGCAGGGCTGATGGTCTGGAAGTGAACATGCCCGTGGTAAGTTCCTCCGGGCTGATCGGCATTGTGGACGGGGTGTATCCCCACATGGCCAAGGTCCTGCTGATTTCCAGTCCCCGCAGCCGCATCGGCGGTCTGAACCTGCGGGGTGATTCCCGTGCTCCCGGCATCGTGAACGGTGTGGCCGGTCCGGACCAGCTGCTGGAAATGCGCAACCTGAGCCGGAATGCGGATATCCTGCCCGGGGATACTATTGTGACCAGCGGTTACAGCGGTTACCATCCGGAAGGTCTGGTCATCGGCACTGTGGAGGATATCCAGATGGATGCCGGCGGGCTGACCAAGACGGCATCCATTGCTCCCTCTGTGGATTACGGGCATCTGGAGGAAGCCAGGGTCATCACCAATTATCAAGGCTTTGCGGACTTCCTGCGCCGGGAGGGCCAGGATCCGGACGCCCAGTCGGGTAAAGGAGGTAAAGGATGATCCTTCTTGCACTGGCCTGGCTGTTTTTTACCCTGTTCCTTTTCACTCTGGAAAATCATTGGTTCTTATTTTTCAACACCACCCAGTCTCCTGACCTGCTGCTGTTGTTCCTCCTGCTCTATGCCATGGACCAGGGGGAGCGCAGAGGGGCATGGTACGGACTGGGTATTGGTGCTTTATTGGACATTGTCACGTTCAGCTATTTTGGCTGGCATATGGTGACCCGGGCTGCCCTGGGTTATCTGGTGGGACGCAACCGGATGAACATGTTCGCTGACCGGCTGCCTACCTATCTGATCCTTACCGGGCTGGTGACTCTGCTGCTGCAGGTAGCCCGGGGACTGTTCCTGTGCGTGGTGCTGGGACGCTGGCTGCCTCTGCTGCCCTTTGTGTTCCTGACCCTGAAAAGCCTGGGCTGGAACCTGGTGGCGGCTCCGGTGATGTGGTTTTTATACCATAAACTGAAGAAACGGGTCCGCAGCCGCATGGATTATTATTATCATCTGTAGGAGTCTGCTGTGCTGAATAAGAAATATGCATACCGTCTGGAATTCATGATGGTGGCCGGGTTCCTGGTCATCCTGATCCTGATCGGACGGATGTTCTATCTGCAAATCATCAAAGGGAACTACTACCGCCGTCAGGCAGAAGGGAACCGGACCCGTTATACCCGGATTCTGGCACCCCGGGGCATCATCTATGACTGCAACGGGGAGGAACTGGCCAATAACAAGCCCGGCGTCATGGTATCCCTGGTGCGTCAGACCGGGGCTTATAAGGAAGAAACCCTGGAACGGCTGAGCCAGCTGCTGAACATCCCGGTGGAGGACATCAAGGAAACCATCCGGCTGTCCGGGGGCAGTTCGGAGCCTATCCGTCTGGTACGCAATGCATCGCCGGAAGTGGTGGACAAGGTAGAGGAGAATCTGCGGTATCTGCCCGGTGTCATGCTGGAAGTACAGCCGGTGCGGAACTATCCCAATAAACAGCTGGCTGTCCATGCCTTGGGTTATGTGGGTGAAATCAGTGACTATGAAATTTCCCAGGGCGCTTACAGTGACCTGAAGGCTGGGGATATCATCGGCAAATTCGGCCTGGAGAACTATTATGATTCCTATCTGCGGGGCGAAGACGGCAGTTACAGGGAAGAAGTGGATGTCGCCGGCCGGGTGGTCCAGATCATGGATAAAGTGGAACCGAAACCGGGACAGGGCCTGGTGCTGACAATCGATGCCAAGCTGCAGCGGGTGGCGGAAGAAGCCATGGACCGGCAGCTGCGGGCCATTGGGGCACGAGGGGCTGCGGTGGTAGCTATCGACCCCAACAATGGGGAAGTAAAGGCTCTGGTTTCTCGGCCCGGGTTCGACCCCAACTGGTTCGTAAACGGGATCAGCGAGAAAAACTGGAAATACCTGAACACAGATCCTTTCCATCCCATGACGGATAAGGCCATCGGCGGGGAATATCCTCCCGGATCCACCTTCAAGATTGTTACCGGTTCCGCAGCTCTGGAAGAAAAGAAAGTGACTCCGGATGAACTGATCTATGACTCCGGCCGGCATTGGCTGATCGATATGCGGAATGCCGGCGGTGAAGCGCTGGGGTACATCAATTTCAAACGGGCTCTGGCGGCTTCTGATAACGTGTACTTCTACGAAATGGGCAACCGGGTAGGTATCGGAGCCCTGGATAAATATGCCAGGGAGTTCGGCTTTGGCCAGACTACCGGCATCGACCTTCACGGAGAGGCCCAGGGACTGATTGCTTCACCGGAATATAAGAAAAAGGTCTTCGATGATGAATGGTATCTGGGGGATACGTTCAACACGGCTATCGGTCAGGGCTTTACCCTGGCTACCCCCATCCAGGTGGCGGAGATGCTCAGTGCGGTGGCCACCGACGGCAAACGATACAAACCTCATCTGGTCAGCAAGATCCTGAATGATGACGGCAGTGTGGCCAAAACTTTCGAGCCGGAAGAAGAAGGGCGGCTGCCCATTTCTGAATCCACTCTGAAGCTGATCCAGGAAGGTCTGGAAGCCGTTACGGAAAGCGGTGGTACTGCTTCGTTCCTGAAGAGCCTGCCGGTACCCGTAGCCGGCAAGACCGGTACGGCCGAAAACCCCCATGGTCTGGAACATGGCTGGTTCATCGCCTATGCACCGACTACCAAGCCTCAGCTGGTAGTGGTCTGCATTGTGGAACAGGGCAGTTTCGGGACTATTTCTGCAGCCCCTATCGTTAAGAGCATCCTGGAATACGTATTCACAGATCCCCGGGTGCGGCGGCAGGGGAAGGCCATGCCCAAGTAAGGAGATACCATGCGTCTGCATTTTCAATTTTCGTTGAAAAAATATTTTAGGAATATTGATAAGCCTCTGCTGATCAGCGTCCTGCTTCTGATCACCATCGGCATCCTGCTCATCGGCAGTGCTACCCATGCCAACATCCCGGGACCCAAACGCTACAGCTTCGTACTGCGCCAGCTGAGTTTTGCGGCTATTAACCTGGTACTGGGAGCGTTCCTCATGCGTTTCGATTACCGGGTGCTGAAAAGCCTGGCCCGGCCGCTTTACATCTTCAACATTCTGATGCTGCTGGCCGTTATGCTGGTGGGGAAGAGCGCCCTGGGTGCCCAGCGGTGGCTGCAGCTGGGCCCTATCAGCATCCAGCCCAGCGAATTTGCCAAGGCAATCATGATTATCAGCCTGTCCTCCTTTGTGGATGACCGGCTGCCTCTTCTGACAGATTTCCGCAGCTGGCTGCCGGTATTCGGTTATGTGCTGATTCCGTTCCTGTTTGTTATGAAGCAGCCTGATCTGGGCACTTCTCTGGTGTTTCTGGCCATTTTGCTGGGCCTTATCATCTGCTGTGGTTTCCGCATCCGGTACTTTCTGATCATGGGAGGGCTGGGGCTGGCTTCGGCACCGCTGGTGTGGAGATTTCTCCACGAATACCAGCGGAACCGGATCCGGGTGTTCCTGAACCCGGGTCTGGAACCCTATGGCAGCGGCTATCACGTGATCCAGTCCATGATTGCCATCGGGTCCGGTCTGTTCACAGGCAAGGGCCTGTTTGCCGGAACCCAGAGCCAGTTGAACTTTCTGCCGGAGAACCACACGGATTTCATCTTTGCTGTGGCCGGAGAGGAATTCGGTTTCATCGGTACCACGATTATCCTGCTGTTATATGGCATCGTGATTTACAGAGGTCTGTCCATTGCCATCCATGCGGCGGACGATTTTGGTACCCTGCTTTCTGTGGGCATCGTTTCCATGTTCCTGTTCCATATCCTGGTCAATGTGGGGATGACCAGCGGCATCATGCCGGTCACCGGTGTGCCGCTGCCCTTCATGAGCTATGGGGTCAGCTCTCTGACTACCAATATGCTCATGGTGGCCCTGCTGCTGAACATCAACGCCCACCATCAGACTTTGCGTTTTCATTAAGGAGAGATTATGCATAAAGATTTTCCCATTGACATCCTCAGTGCTGTGGAGAAACCGGCACGGTATACAGGCATGGAATTCGGCAGCATTGTAAAGCCGGAAACGGAGACGGAAGTTTCTTTCTGTCTGGCTTTTCCCGATACTTACGAAATCGGGATGAGTTACCTGGGCTATAAGATTTTGTACGAAATCCTGAACAAATTGCCAAAAGTGGCAGCGGAACGGGCCTTTGCTCCTTGGGTGGACATGGAGGAGAAGATGCGTGAGCGGAAACTGCCGCTGACCAGTCTGGAAAATTCCCGGAAACTGGATGACTTCGATTTGCTGGGCTTCACGCTGCTGTACGAAATGTCCTATTCCAATATCCTGAATATGATGGACCTGGGTGGTGTGCCCGTCCTGGCCAAAGACCGGACGCTGGACGATCCTTTCGTATGCGCTGGAGGCTGCTGTGTCTTCAACAGTGAACCCCTGACAGATTTCCTGGATTTCTGCATGCTGGGCGATGGGGAACGGATCATCCAGGAAGTGACCCTGCTGTACCGGGACTGGAAACGGGAAGGCAAACCCGGCGGCCGGCTGGAATTTTTGCGTCGGGTGTCGAAGATTCAGGGAGTATACGTACCCTGTTTCTATGAAGTGACCTATGGATCGGACGGTACCATTACCGGCAAGAAATCTTTGGAGCCCACAGCGCCTGCGGTGGTGTACAAGCGGGCGGAACCGGATCTGGAAACGCTGGATTTTCCCACTCATCCCATTGTGCCCTATAGTGATACGGTCCACGACCGGATCATGCTGGAACTGTTCCGGGGCTGCAGCCGGGGCTGCCGGTTCTGCAATGCTGGTATCATCTACCGGCCGGTGCGGGAACGGAAACCCCAGACGGCGATGGAGCTGGCACGGAAGCTGGTTCCGGCTACCGGTTATAACGAAATATCTCTGTTTTCGTTGAGCACAGCGGATTATTCCCATCTGGAGCCGCTGATTTTGAATCTTCTGAAGGAATTCGGCGATAAAAAGGTCAGTGTTTCCCTGCCTTCCCTGCGGATTGACAGCTTCTCGGTGAAGCTGGCCCAGGAAGTGCAGCAGGTGCGGAAGAGCGGCCTGACCTTTGCCCCAGAAGCAGGCAGCCAGCGCATGCGGGATGTAATCAATAAGGGCGTGACGGAAGAGAACCTGATGAATGCAGCGGGCGCCGCGTTCGAGAACGGCTGGACCAAGGTGAAGCTGTACTTCATGATTGGTCTGCCTACGGAAACTGACGAGGATGTGCTGGCCATTGCCAAACTGGCCCAGAAGGTCCAGTGGAAATACAAACAGGTCACCGGTCATATGGGGGCCCAGGTCACTGTCAGTGTGTCCAATTTCGTACCAAAACCCTATACGCCATTTCAGTGGGTGGGGCAGAATACCAAAGAAGAGTTCGACCGGAAGCATATGCTGCTGAAGCATGCCTTTGCCAGCCTGAAGAACATCCATTACCAGTACCATGATTCCCGTACCAGCCTGATGGAAGGAGTGCTGGCCCGGGGCGACCGGCGGCTGGGCAAGGCCATTTACCTGGCCTGGAAGCGGGGTGCCAAGTTCGACAGCTGGGGCGAATTTTTCGATTATGACCGGTGGAAGCAGGCCATCGAAGACTGCGGACTGACCACTGATTTTTATAACAGCCGGCCACGGGGCAAAGAAGAAATCTTTCCCTGGGAGCATACCAGCTGCGGGGTGAGCAGGAGGTTCCTGTGGAGCGAATACGAAAAAGCCCAGCAGGCAGCCCTGACCCATGACTGTCGGCGGAGTACGTGTACGGGCTGCGGCGTGTGCCAGCAATTGGGCATCAAGATCATTGACTGGAAGGGGAAGAACGTATGAAATTGAGGCTGCAGATCACCAAGGAACCGGGCATCCGGTTCATTTCCCATCTGGAATACCAGCGGAGCATCGAAAAAGCCCTGCGCCGGGCCGGGACCCCCGTGGCCTATTCGGAGGGGTTCAATCCCCATATGCGGTTTTCCCTGGCTTCCGCCCTCAGTGTGGGTGTGACCAGTTCCTGCGAATTCGTGGAAATCAAGCTTCAGGAGGAGCATCCTCTGGAGGAACTGGTGGAACCAATCCGCCGTGCCCTGCCCATGGGAATCCATATTGTGAAGGCCGACCTGGCTGATGACAAAGCACCCAAACTGATGGCTGTAGCCCAGGGAGCCCGTTACGAAGTATCCGTCCCCTGTAGCGAAGATCCGGCAACCGGGCTGGCGGCTTTTGCTGCAGCGGAAACGGTGTCCTATACAAAGACCCATAAAAAGGGCAAGGGCAAACCCAAGACCATCGATGTGAAGGAATTCATCCCCAGTACGGAGAGTGAATGGAAGGGCGGGGAACTGAAACTGGCTTTCGACTGTAAGATTACCCCCACCGGGAGCATGAAGGCTTCCGAATTCCTCCAGGTACTCCTGGACCAGTTCCAGGTGCCACTGTCCTTTGAACAGGCAGATATCCGCCGGGTGGATCTGTACACCCGGGATGAGGCCGGCAATAAGAAACCCCTGATCGGGGAAGAATGAGGAGGCGCCATGGATACCATCTACGTAAGCGTCCGGCCGGAAGAGACCCGTATGGGGCTGGTCAAGGATGATAAGCTCCAGGAATATGCGGTGGAACGACGCCACTCGGACAATCTGGTGGGGAATGTGTATCGGGGCCGGGTGTCCAATGTGGTCCCCGGTATCCAGGCAGCTTTTATCGATCTGAATGTGGGAAAGAACGGTTTTCTGACTCTGCAGAAGGGGGAGAAGCTGTCGGAAGGACAGATGCTCCTGGTACAGGTGGTGAAGGACGCCCGGGGGAACAAAGGTCCGGCTGTGACCAGGAATGTCACCCTGCCGGGCCGGTATGTGGTGCTGGAACCCTACGGAAATCGCATCAGTCTGTCCCGGAAGATTACCTGCAAGACACAGCGGAAAGTGCTGCGGGAATGGGCGGAGGAACTGCTGCCGGAGCATATGGGGCTGGTCATCCGTACGGCGGCAGCCCAGGCGGAGGAAGAGGATATCCGGGCCGATCTGGAGCAGCTGCTCCGCAGCTGGGATGTGCTGCTGCGCCGGAGCAAGGTGGGACGGGGAGCCCAGCTGCTGTACCGGGAACTGGACCTGGCCATCCGGCTGATCCGTGATTATGCCACGCCGAAAATCCAGCGCATCATCGTAGATGAGGAAAACACCTGCCGGCGGCTGGAGGAACTGCTGAAGGAGATGGGGCTGTCCCAGATCCAGGTAAAGTGGTACAAGGGGAAGGAAGATCTGTTCTCCTTCTATCACCTGGATGAAGATATCGAAAGTATTTCTGACCGGGTGGTGTGGCTGCCGGGGGGCGGTTACCTGGTGTTCGATTACACGGAGGCCATGACCGTCATCGATGTGAACAGCGGCAAGTTCGCTTCGGCGGCAGATCGGGACGCCACCAGCATGGTCACCAACCGGGAGGCGGCCCGGGAAATCGCCCGTCAGCTGCGGCTGCGGGACATCGGCGGCATCATCGTGGCTGACTTCATCGACATGGATAGCCGGGAGGAGCAGGAGGAAATCCTGCAGATATTGAAGCACGCTTTTGCTTCTGACAAGATGAAACCCAAGGTCATCGATATTACCCATCTGAACCTGGTGGAAATGACCCGGATGAAGGCGCGGAAGAACTTATCCAGTATCCTGTACAGCACCTGTCCTCTGTGCGGAGGCAGCGGCCGGGTGGAATCTCCAGAGAGCGTGTATGTGGAGATCCGGCGTCGGCTGCGCAGCAGTTTCAATGAGGGAAATATGAGCCATACCCTGCTGCTGACGGTCCATCCCATGGTTTACAGCTGGCTGCGGGAAAAGGGTGTGAAGGATATGGAGAAGGAATTCCACTGCACCCTGAAGCTGGCCAGTGATCCGGCTCTGGAAGCAGGCGTCTTTGCCTTGCTGGCGGTGGATCATTGACTCTGGAGAGAAAGGGGAACCATCATGGAATTACGGCTTCCTTCTTATGTGAATCAAGTGCTGGATATATTGCTTGCAGCCGGTTATGAGGCTCATGTGGTGGGCGGTGCCGTTCGGGATCTGCTGCTGGGACGGGTGCCTGACGATTACGATGTGGTGACCAACGCCCGGCCGGACGAGATCAGGCAGGTGGCGGAGCAGGCTGGTCTTCCAGTGATCAGTGAACTGGGGCAGAACTTCGGGGTGGTCATCCTGCGGGTGGAGAAACATGGGGTGGAAGTGGCCGCCTACCGGAACGAAGCCTACGGAGTGGAGGATGCTCACCGGCCGGCAGCGGTCTGGTATTGCCGGACCTTGGAAGAAGACTTGGCCCGCCGGGATTTCACCATCAATGCCCTGGCCCTGGGGCAGGACGGAGAAATCATCGACTGTTTCCATGGACTGGAGGATTTGCACGGCCGGGTGCTGCGCACCGTGGGGGATGCAAATCAGCGGTTCCAGGAGGATGCCCTGCGCATGTTCAGAGCCTGCCGGTTCATTGGCCAGCTGGGCTTTGCTCCGGATCCTTCCATCCTGCCTGCCATCCGGAAGAACCTGGAACGGGTCCGGGGTCTTTCTCTGGAGCGGGTGCGTACGGAACTGAACAAGCTGCTGATGGGTACCTGGGCAGGGGAAGGCATGGATCTGATGGTACGCAGCGGCCTGGCAGCGGAAAGCTGCCGAATCAAGAAACAGGGAAAATATGAAGCAGTGCCCATTCTGCCGGAATTGGAACATCTGGTGGATCTGCCTCAGAACCCCTGTTTTCACCGGTTCGATGCCTGGAAGCATACGGCAGTGGCTCTGGATAAAGGGGACCGGAGCCTGGAAGTGGGCTGGGCTCTGCTGCTCCACGATGTGGCCAAGGGACTGGAGGGAGTCCGGGGCGTCAACAAAGAAGGAATGCCCAGTGACCATGGCCACGAAGCGGTAGGGACAGCCATGGCCCGGCAGATCCTGAACCGGCTGCGGCTGCCCTGGGAAACGGTAGAACGGGTGGCCTGGCTGGTGAAGAACCATATGCATTTTGGCTTTATCAGCGCTCAGGAAGATGACAAGACCTGGCGCTGGCTGCGGAAAGAGGCCCGCAGCGGCCATTTCAGGGTGAATAAGGAAATGGCAGAGGCTTTCAAGCAGCTGACGGCTGTATGCATCGCCGATGTGGCTGCTACCAACGCAGACAAGAACGACGTAATCCATGTCCAGATGTACGGCAAACGGCTGGTGAAGATGGCATATCTCATGCCCGTCCATACTTCGGATCTGGATTTTTCCGGCCGGGATGCCCTGGCTCTGGGTGCCCGTCCGGCACAGCTGAAGGAACTGATGCCCGTACTGCTCCGGCGGGTCCAGGATGGTACCCTGAAAAACGCTCCAGCGGAACTGGGCGAAGCCGTGAAGCGGTGGCTGAAGCGTCAGGAACAGGCGGAATGACAATATATTTGGAAAGAAAAAGAAGGTGTTTCTTATGAAACACCTTCTTTTTTGTGTAAAGATTGATGTAAAAGAACACAAAAAAACGCCATTTTGCTACAAGTTATTAGAATTCTTATATATTTTCAAAAAAATCAACGAATGAGGTCAAGAAAGATTTAAAAAAAAAATTATTTGTGTTATAATCATTTCGTACACTGAATACAGTCGGTCCAACCGGAGTGCGAATGTAAAAAATACTCATAAAGGGGGATGGATTATTTCTTAGAGGAGGATTCCGGTTGTTTCAGAAACTGGTTTGGATCATAAGGAGGTTTTTGCTTTGAGTAAAGTAATGACGTTAAAAGACGCAATCGCAAAGTACGTACACAGCGGTGATCACATTGCTCTGGGTGGCTTTACGACTGACCGTAAACCGTATGCAGCTGTGTATGAAATCCTGAGACAGGGTATCACTGACCTGACCGGCCTGAGCGGCGCTGCCGGCGGCGACTGGGATATGCTGATCGGCAATGGCCGTGTGAAAGCCTACATCAACTGCTACACTGCCAACTCTGGTGTAACCAACGTTTCCAGACGGTTCAGAAAATGGTTCGAAGCCGGCAAACTGACCATGGAAGACTACTCCCAGGACGTAATCTACATGATGTGGCATGCCGCTGCTCTGGGTCTGCCGTTCCTGCCTGTAACCCTGATGCAGGGCTCTGGCCTGACCGATGAATGGGGCATCAGCAAAGAAGTTCGCAAAACTCTGGATAAGGTGCCCGATGACAAATTCAAATATATCGACAACCCCTTCAAGCCGGGTGAAAAAGTCGTGGCTGTACCGGTTCCGCAAATCGATGTGGCCATCATCCATGCCCAGCAGGCTTCTCCGGATGGCACCGTTCGCATCTGGGGCGGCAAATTCCAGGATGTGGATATTGCTGAAGCTGCTAAATATACCATTGTTACCTGCGAAGAAATCGTCAGCAATGAAGAAATCCGCAGAGATCCCACCAAGAATGATATCCCCGGCATGTGCGTAGATGCTGTGGTACTGGCTCCTTATGGTGCTCATCCTTCTCAGTGCTATGGCCTGTATGACTATGATAATCCGTTCCTGAAAGTCTATGACGTAGTCAGCAAGACCCAGGAAGACTTCGATGCCTTCTGCAAAGAATGGGTGTTTGACCTGAAAGATCATGACGAATACCTGAACAAACTGGGTGCTACCCGTCTGATCAACCTGAAGGTTGTTCCTGGTCTGGGCTATCATATCGACATGACGAAGGAGGACAAATAACAATGGCTGATTACACGAATTATACCAATAAAGAAATGCAGGCTGTGACCATTGCCAAGCAGATCAAAAATGGTCAGGTCGTAACCGTTGGTACCGGCCTGCCTCTGATCGGCGCCAGCGTGGCCAAGAGAGTATATGCTCCTGACTGCCATATCATCGTGGAAAGTGGTCTGATGGACTGCTCTCCTGTTGAAGTTCCCCGTTCCGTAGGTGACCTGCGGTTCATGGCTCATTGCGGCTGCATCTGGCCGAACGTCCGGTTCGTTGGTTTTGAAATCAACGAATACCTGCACAAGGCAGACCGTCTGATCGCTTTCATCGGCGGTGCTCAGATCGACCCGTACGGCAACGTGAACTCCACCTCCATCGGTGACTACCATCATCCGAAAACCCGTTTCACCGGGTCCGGCGGCGCCAACGGCATTGCTACGTACTCCAACACCATTATCATGATGCAGCATGAAAAACGCAGATTCATGAAACAGATCGACTATGTGACCAGCCCGGGCTGGATCGATGGCCCTGGCGGACGTGAAAGACTGGGTCTGCCCGGTGATGTAGGTCCGCAACTGGTCGTAACCGATAAAGGGATCCTGAAATTCGATCCGAAGACCAAACGGATGTACCTGGCTGCCTACTATCCTTCTTCTTCTCCGGAAGATGTACTGGAAAACACGGGCTTCGATCTGGATGTTTCCCAGGCTGTTGAACTGGAACCGCCTGATCCTGCCGTTATCAAACTGATCCGTGAAGAAATCGACCCGGGCCAGGCTTTCATTAAAGTCCCTGTTCCGGAAGCAAAATAAACCATTCAGGAGGAAAAATTTAAATGGGTTTCTACTCTATGCCTAGATATTTTCAACAACTGCCTCAAGTAGGCAAACCGCTGAAAAAAGCAGATGCTGACAATACCGAAAAGCTGAAGAAAATCGAAGACGAGATCCATGCGCTGATCCAACAAGCGCAGGATGCCGGTAAGGCTGATGCTGACGTCAACAAGAGAGGCGAACTGACTGCCCGCCAGAGATTGGAAAAACTGGTGGAACCTGGTACTTGGAGACCGCTGAACAGCCTGTTCAACCCCCAGGGCAACAAGAATGGTTCTGTGGGTATCCTGAAGGGCCTGGGCCGTGTAAACGGCAAATGGTGCGTGATTGTTGCTTCCGATAACAAGAAGCTGGCCGGTGCCTGGGTGCCTGGGCAGGCTGAATGCCTGCTGCGGGCTTCCGATACCGCCAAGACCCTGCACATTCCTCTGGTGTATGTGCTGAACTGCTCCGGCGTTAAATTCGATGAACAGGAAAAAGTATATCCCAACCGTCGCGGCGGCGGTACTCCTTTCTTCCGCAATGCTGCACTGAATCAGATGGGCGTTCCTGTCATCGTAGGAATCTACGGGACGAACCCTGCAGGCGGCGGCTACCATTCCATCAGCCCGACTGTGATCATCGCTCATGAAAAAGCCAACATGGCTGTAGGCGGTGCCGGCATCATGGGCGGCATGAACCCCAAAGGCCATGTGGATACGGAATATGCCAACGAAATCGCTGATATGGTGGATCGCTCCGGCAAGACTGAACCTCCGGGAGCTGTCGACATCCACTATACGGAAACCGGTTTCATCCGCGAAGTGTACGCTTCTGAAGAAGGCGTCCTGGAAGGCATCAAGAAATATGTAGGCATGCTGCCGAAATATGATCCTGAATTCTTCCGTGTAGACGATCCGAAAGAACCTGCTTTCCCGGCTGACGATCTGTACAGCATGGTCCCGCTGAACGACAAACGGGCTTATGATATCTACAATGTAATCGGCCGTCTGTTCGATAACAGCGAATTCAAAGAATACAAGAAAGGCTATGGCCCTGAAATGGTTACGGGCATGGCCAAAGTCAACGGTCTGCTGGTTGGTGTTGTGGCCAACGTCCAGGGCCTGCTGATGAACTATCCTGAATACAAGGCTGCCGGCTCTGTGGGTATCGGCGGCAAGCTGTATCGCCAGGGCCTGATGAAGATGAACGAATTCGTCGCTCTGTGCACCAGAGACCGTCTGCCCATCGTATGGATCCAGGACACCACTGGTATCGATGTAGGCAATGATGCAGAAAAGGCTGAACTGCTGGGTCTGGGTCAATCCCTGATCTATTCCATCCAGAGTTCCAAGATTCCGCAATTCGAAATCACTCTGAGAAAAGGTACTGCTGCTGCCCACTATGTACTGGGTGGCCCGCAGGGCAATGATACCAACGCTTTCTCCATCGGTACTGCCGCTACGGAAATCGCCGTTATGAACGGTGAAACCGCTGCTACGGCCATGTACTCCCGGAGACTGGCCAAAGACCGGAAAGCCGGTAAGGACCTGCAGCCGACCATCGACAAGATGAATACCCTGATGCAGGCATTCTACACCAAATCTCGTCCGAAAGTTTGCGCCGAACTGGGCCTGGTGGACGAAATCGTGGATATGAACAAACTGCGTGGCTATGTGGTTGCCTTTACGGAAGCTGCTTACCAGAATCCGGAAAGCATCTGCCCGTTCCATCAAATGCTGCTGCCTCGTGCCATCAGAGAGTTCGACACTTTCGTAAAGAAATAATTCTTACGGAGGCTAACCATTCATGAGTATCTATACCTTGGGAATCGATGTTGGATCTACGGCATCCAAGTGCGTTATCCTGAAAGACGGAAAAGACATCGTGGCAAAATCCCTGGTAGACGTGGGGACCGGTACATCCGGTCCCGCACGTTCTATTAAGGAAGTGCTGGAAAATGCCCACATGAAGCGGGAAGATATGGCCTTTACCCTGGCTACCGGCTACGGACGCAATTCGCTGGAAGGCATTGCTGACAAACAGATGAGCGAACTGAGCTGCCATGCCATGGGTGCCAGTTTCCTGTGGCCCAATGTCCATACGGTCATCGATATCGGCGGCCAGGATGTGAAGGTCATCCATGTGGATAACGGTGCCTTGACCAATTTCCAGATGAATGATAAATGCGCTGCCGGGACAGGCCGTTTCCTGGATGTAATGGCAAATATCCTGGAGGTGAAAGTTTCTCAGTTGGCTGAGCTGGGTGCCCAGTCTAAGAAACGGATCTCCATCAGCTCCACTTGTACGGTATTTGCCGAAAGTGAAGTCATCAGCCAGCTGTCCAAAGGCGCGGATAAGGTCGACATCATTGCCGGGATCCATCGTTCCGTAGCCAGCCGTGTCGTCGGCCTTGCCAACCGGGTGGGGGTTGTGAAGGACGTAGTGATGACGGGCGGTGTGGCCCAGAACTATGGTGTGAGACAGGCCTTGGAAGAAGGTCTTGGTGTGGAAATCAAGACATCTCCTCTGGCACAGTATAATGGTGCCCTGGGTGCTGCCCTGTATGCATATAAAAAAGCGTTGAAAAATCAAGCGTAAGCGTGATTTCATTTCGAGAGAAGGAAGGATCATTATGCCAAAGAAAGTAAGCCCTGGCGTTCAGGCATTGAGAGATGTAGTTGAAAAGGTTTACAGAGAATTGCGGGAAGCCAAAGAAAGAGGAGAAAAAGTAGGCTGGTCCTCTTCCAAGTTCCCCTGCGAATTGGCTGAATCTTTCGGTCTGCACGTAGGTTATCCTGAAAACCAGGCTGCTGGTATCGCTGCCAACCGTGACGGTGAAGTAATGTGCCAGGCTGCTGAAGATATGGGATACGATAACGATATCTGCGGGTATGCCCGGATTTCCCTGGCTTATTCTGCCGGTTATCGTGGTGCCAATAAGATGGACAAAGATGGCAACTACGTCATCAACCCCAACAGCGGCAAACAGAAGAAAGACGAAAACGGCAAGAAGGTCTTTGATGAAAACGGCAAACCCGTAATCGATCCCAAGACGCTGAAACCGTATCCGACTGTTGATAACATTTATGAAATTGCTGCTCTGCCCGAAGGGGAAGAAAAGACCCGCCGGCAGAATGCACTGCATAAATATCGTCAGATGACCATGCCTCAGCCGGACTTCCTGCTGTGCTGCAACAACATCTGCAACTGCATGACCAAATGGTATGAAGACATTGCCCGTCGTCATAACATTCCCCTGATCATGATCGATGTTCCTTACAATGAATTCGACCATGTAAACGAATCCAACGTAAAATATATCCGTGCTCAGCTGGATACGGCCATCCATCAAATGGAAGAAATCTCCGGCAAGAAGTTCGATGAAGACAAGTTCGAACAATGCTGCCAGAACGCCAACCGTACTGCTAAAGCTTGGTTGAAGGTTTGCGACTATCTGCAATACAAACCGGCTCCGTTCAACGGGTTCGATTTGTTCAACCACATGGCTGATGTAGTAACCGCTCGTGGCCGTGTAGAAGCTGCTGAAGCTTTCGAACTGCTGGCCAGCGAACTGGAACAGCATGTAAAAGAGGGTACCACCACTGCTCCGTTCAAAGAACAGCATCGTATCATGTTCGAAGGTATCCCCTGCTGGCCGAAACTGCCGAACCTGTTCAAACCGCTGAAAGCCAACGGCCTGAACATCACCGGCGTTGTGTATGCTCCTGCTTTTGGGTTCGTGTACGACAACTTGGATGGTCTGGTCAAAGCCTACTGCAAAGCGCCTAACTCCGTCAGCATCGAACAAGGTGTTGCTTGGCGTGAAGGTCTGATCCGTGACAACAAGGTCGACGGTGTACTGGTCCATTACAACCGGTCCTGCAAACCTTGGAGCGGTTATATGCCTGAAATGCAGCGCCGGTTCACCAAAGACATGGGTATCCCCACTGCCGGATTCGACGGTGACCAGGCTGACCCGAGAAACTTCAATGCGGCTCAGTATGAGACCCGTGTTCAAGGCTTGGTCGAAGCCATGGAAGCAAATGATGAAAAGAAGGGGAAATAACAATGGCTATCAGTGCACTGCTTGATGAATTCAAACAAATCTCTGCCAGCCCGAAAACCATGCTGGCAAAATATAAAGCCCAGGGTAAAAAAGCCATCGGCTGTCTGCCTTACTATAGCCCGGAAGAACTGGTCTATGCTGCAGGCATGGTTCCCATGGGTGTATGGGGCTGCAACGGCAAACAGGAAGTCCGTTCCAAGGAATATTGCGCTTCTTTCTACTGCACCGTTGCCCAACAATCCCTGGAAATGCTGCTGGACGGCACTCTGGACGGCCTGGACGGCATTATCACTACGGTTCTGTGCGATACCCTGCGTCCTATGAGCCAGAATTTCAAAGTTGCCATGGCTGGCAAGATGCCTGTCATTTTCCTGGCTCATCCGCAGGTCCGTCAAACTGCTGCCGGCCGCCAGTTCACCTATGATGCCTACAATGAAGTGAAGGGCCATCTGGAAGAAATCTGCGGTCATGAAATCACCAACGATGCCATCAAAGATGCCATCAAAGTGTACAATAAGAGCCGTCAGGCCCGCCGTGAATTCTGCAAACTGGCCAACGAACATCCGGATCTGATTCCGGCTTCTGCTCGTGCTGCTGTTCTGCGTGCAGCTTACTTCATGCTGAAGGATGAATATACCGCAAAGCTGGAAGAACTGAACAAAGAACTGGCTGCTGCTCCGGCTGGCAAGTTCGATGGCCACAAAGTGGTTGTTTCCGGTATCATCTACAATATGCCCGGCGTGCTGAAAGCTATGGACGACAACAAGCTGGTCGTAGCTGCAGATGACTGCGCTTACGAAAGCCGCAGCTTCGCAGTGGATGCTCCGGAAGACCTGGATAATGGTCTGCAGGCCCTGGCTGTACAGTTCTCCAAACAGAAGAACGATGTACTGCTGTACGACCCGACTTATCAACAAAACACTCGTGCTGAATATGTGTGCCAGCTGGTAAAAGACAGCGGCGCTGAAGGTGTTGTGGTCTTCATGATGCAATTCTGCGATCCGGAAGAAATGGAATATCCTGACCTGAAGAAGGCTCTGGATGCCCATCACATTCCTCATGTGAAGATCGGTGTGGATCAACAGACCCGTGACTTCGGGCAAGCCCAGACCGCTCTGGAAGCTTTTGCAGAAAGCCTGTAAGATTACGATAAAAGAGGGAACTGTGGAAATCACAGTTCCCTCTTTTGCGATTTGGGTATCGAATTTTTGGCTTAAAAATAGGGACTGCGAAATCATTCTTCACAGTTCCTATTTTTTTGCCAGCATCAGCTGGCTTCCCTCGGATAGTGATTCATGACGGGGATGTGGTTAGAAAAGCAGACCGCATTTTTTTGCATCCGCAGTGAGCTGTTCCCGGAAGGACGGATGGGCAATGGAAATGAGGGCTTTGGCCCGCTTGTCCAGGGGCAGGCCCCGGAGCCAGGCCGTACCATATTCGGTGACCACATAATCCACATCGTTCCGGGAGGTGGAAACGACGGTCCCCGGCCGGAAGGAAAGGACAATCTTGGAACGCAGGATTTTTTCTCCATTCTGCTTTCGGGCAGTATAGCAGGAAGGAAGGGCCAGGATGGATTTGCCTCCCGGAGAGAGCTGGGCGCCTTCAATCGTTTCTGTCTGGGCACCGGTGGCACTCCATTGGGTAAAGCCCATGGATTCAGCAGAACACTGGCCGGTCAGATCGATTTCCAGGGCTGTATTCAGGGAAACCATGTTCCGATTCCGTGCGATGACGGCCGGGGAGTTGGTATAATAGCCTCCTTTGATCAGGATGGTCCTGTTTTCATGAAGGAACTGGTACAGCTTTTGGCTGCCGGCGGCAAAAGCTGTCACCGTCTGTCCCGTATGGAAGTCTTTTTGGGAATTATCTACGGCTCCGCAGCGGATCAGCTCCATAAGGCTTTCACTGAACATGCCGGAATGGATGCCCAGGTGACGGCGGTCTTTCAGCCGGATGGCCACCGCATCGGGGATGTGCCCCACGCCCAGCTGGAGGGTGGAACCGTCCGGAATCAGTTCAGCAACCCGGGTACCGATGGCTTCATCCACAGGACGCAGGGTGGCTTGCGGCATTTCCGGTACCGGCCGGTCTGTTTCCACAAAGGCGGTCACCCTCGAAAGGGGCAGAGTGGTATCCCCATAGGTCCGGGGAAAGCGGGAGCTCACTTCCAGGAGGACCAGCGCTCCGCTGTCAATGATTTCCCGTTCGAACAGGGCGCTGATGGAAAGAGAAAAATTTCCCTGCGCATCCAGAGGAGAAGCTGTGGCCAGAAGTACCGGACGGCGGTCTTCAGACCGGAGCCGCTGGAAGGTCTTTCGGACCAGGTTGGTGGAGTAACCGGGAATGAAGCTGCACAGTCCTTCCTGATGGGCTTTCCGTGCCGGCGGGCTGAAGAACCAACAGACATGTTCCAGGGTCTCCTGCATGGCCGGGTCATGGTACCAGGGAAGATCCCGGGCAGGCATACAGGAATTGAATATGATGTTTTTCCGACCCATCCTGTGGAGCAGGGGCAGCTGTTCCAGCAGCGTCACCGGCTCGGCCAGGGCCTGGGCGGACAGGATATAGTCACCGTCCCGGAGAAGGCTTAGCAGCTCTGGAACGGTCTTTTTTTTTGTATTGTATTCATTTAGCAAAGACAAAGGGAATTCCTCCTTATAAGATGGTCCGGACGATTTTACACAGCAGATTGCTCAGGGACTCAGGTACTGGAGCTCTGATTGATTGGATTTATTATACCATGGAACCCGGGCTCAACAGGGAAAGCGGTGGAAAAAGTCAGGAAATTGATGGGAAAACCGGAATTTGTAACGGTTGTCTTATGAGAGGACACATACTGCTTATTGTGTCTACAACGTCGAAATCGAAGAGAAAAACACAATATATAGTAATTTTCCTTGCAGAAAACAGGAAAGTATTGTATGATAATAAAAGATTTTTCAAAGCCATTTAGAAAATAAATTCAATGAGATATTAATTATTGAAAAAAGAAAATAAGGATACCAGAGAAGGGGAGCGGCTATGAAGGTTATCAAAAGAGACGGCTCTACGGTTTCTTTCGACCGGAGCAAGATCGTCAGAGCCATATCGAAAGCCAATAAGGCTGTGGAAGAAAAAGAACGGCTTCTGCAGGAAGATATCGAAGAGATTGCGTCTTTCGTAGAGCATAAGAACAAAAAGAGACTTCTGGTGGAAGATATCCAGGATATGGTGGAAAAACAGATCATGATCCGGGGCCGATACGAACTGGCCAAGGCCTATATCATCTACCGCTACAACCGGGCTCTGGTCCGCAAGGCCAATACCACCGATGATTCCATCCTGAGCCTGATCAGCAACAAGAACAAGGATGTGATGGAGGAAAACTCCAACAAGAATGCCGTCATGGTTTCCACCCAGCGTGACTTGATTGCCGGAGAAGTATCCCGTGACCTGACCCGCCGTGTGGTGTTGCCGGAAAAGATTTCCCGGGCCCATGACGAAGGGGTCATTCATTTCCATGATTCGGATTACTTCATCCAGCCCATGTTCAACTGCTGCCTGGTGAACCTGGGCGATATGCTGGATAACGGTACGGTGATGCACGGCAAACTGATTGAAAGTCCCAAGAGCTTCCAGGTGGCCTGTACCGTCATGACCCAGATCATTGCCTCTGTGGCTTCCGCCCAGTACGGCGGCCAGTCCGTGGATGTGTCCCACCTTGGTAAATACCTGCGCCGCAGCCGGGAAAAATTCAGGAAGCGCCTGATTGAAACCACCCATGGTGATTTGCCGGAAGATGAGATGGAAGCCATCCTGGACAGCCGGATGAAAGATGAACTGGCCAGCGGGGTACAGACCATCCAATATCAGATCAATACATTGATGACTACAAACGGACAATCTCCTTTCGTGACATTGTTCCTGCATCTGGACCCCAACGATGAATACATTGAGGAAAATGCCCAGATCATCGAAGAAATCCTGCAGCAGCGCCTGGAGGGCATCAAGAATGAAGTGGGCGTCTATGTGACTCCGGCCTTCCCGAAACTGGTGTACGTACTGGACGAATTCAACTGCCTGAAGGGCGGTAAGTACGATTATCTGACTAAGCTGGCTGTGAAGTGCTCCATCAAACGGATGTATCCGGATTACATTTCCGCCAAGAAAATGCGGGAAATCTATCAGGGCAATGTGTTTTCTCCCATGGGCTGCCGTTCCTTCCTGTCTCCCTGGAAGGATAAGGATGGCAACTACAAGTTCGAAGGAAGATTCAATCAGGGTGTTGTTTCTCTGAATCTGCCCCAGATCGGTATCATTGCCAAAGGTGACGAAGACAAGTTCTGGAAACTGCTGGATGAACGGCTGGAACTGTGCTATGAAGCCCTGATGGTGCGCCACAATGCGCTGAAGGGCATCCGCAGCGATGTGAGTCCCATCCACTGGCAGAACGGTGCCATCGCCCGGCTGAAGAAGGGTGAGACCATCGATAAACTGCTGGAAGGCGGCTATTCTACCCTGAGCCTGGGCTATATCGGACTGTACGAATGTACCAAGGCCATGAAGGGTGTCAGCCATACCACCCCTGAAGGGGAAGAATTTGCTATGCGGGTGATGAAGCGCCTGCGCAAGGCTTGTGATGACTGGAAAGCCAAAACCGGCCTGGGCTTCGCCCTGTACGGTACTCCGGCGGAATCCTTGTGTTATCGATTTGCCCGGATTGACAAAGAACGGTTCGGCACCATCAAAGACATTACCGACAAGGGCTACTACACCAACTCCTACCATGTGGATGTACGGGAACCCATTGATGCCTTCAGCAAGTTCAAGTTCGAATCTCAGTTCCAGCCCATTTCTTCCGGCGGCTGCATTTCCTATGTAGAAATCCCTAACATGAAGAAGAATCCCACAGCCATCGAAGACGTGGTCCGGTTTATCTACGACAATATCCAGTATGCGGAATTCAATACAAAATCCGATTACTGCCAGGTATGCGGCTTTGACGGAGAAATCCAGATCAACGACAATCTGGAATGGGAATGCCCGCAATGCCACAACAAGGACCAGTCCAAGATGAACGTAACCCGGCGGACCTGCGGGTACCTGGGCGAAAACTTCTGGAATGTGGGCAAGACCAAAGAAATCAAATCGAGAGTGCTGCATCTGTAAGGAGGCTTTTTCGTGAATTACGCGACCATCAAGAAAGTGGACGTGGCCAACGGCCCGGGCGTGCGGGTTTCCTTGTACGTCAGTGGCTGCACCCACCACTGCAAAGGTTGTTTCAACCAGGAAACCTGGGATTTTGCTTATGGAAAGCCTTTTACGCAGGCCCAGCTGAAAGAAATCCTGGAAGATTTGGAACCGGACTACATCCGGGGCTTCTCCCTTTTGGGCGGAGAACCCTTCGAACCGGTCAACCAGGAAGTGCTGGTGGGCGTACTCCGTCATATCCGGGAGCGCTATCCGCAAAAGACCATCTGGTGCTACAGCGGCTATCTGTTCGATCATGATATGCTGACCGGGAAGCTGGGCGACCCAGCCATTACCCGGGAAATGCTGGGGTATCTGGATGTACTGGTAGACGGGGAATTCGTGGAAAGCAAAAAAAATCTGAATCTGCGGTTCAAAGGCAGCGAAAACCAGCGGATCATCAATGTACCCAAGTCTCTGGAAACGGGCAGTATCGTTTTGTGGGACGGAGAGGAATACGCGTAAAAAAATCCTGTCGCCGAATGCGGCAGGATTTTTTTACGGGCGGTTTGCAGCCACCCTATGTTTCCAGTTTCTCGTCTCTGGTCAAAGAAAAAATTTTCGAAAGCCAATCTTCAATATGGGGCAAACGATTTTCTCTTTCTGTTTTCAAATGTTTGAAAAAATGGTACAATAAATTTGATGATTCTCTATAGAAATTTCTCATGTTGTATAGATACAGGAGGATGAATGATGGACGTATTGGCTATGACGGAAGACGAACTGCAAGCGAAATGTGTGGAATGGCGCCGGTGGTTCCATGAACACCCGGAAGTGAGTACCAAGGAGCAGCATACTTCTGAAAAGATTTATTCCATTCTGGAGGAACTGGGGCTGGATCCGGTCCGGGGCCAGGGACATTACGGGGTGGCTGCTACTCTCAAAGGAGGCAAACCGGGACCTATGGTGGCGCTGCGGGCGGACATGGATGCCCTTTCGGTGAAAGAAGATACGGGTCTGCCCTATGCTTCCCAAAATCCTGGGGTCATGCATGCATGCGGTCATGATGTCCATATGACCACGTTGCTGGAAACCATCCTGCGGCTGCTGCGCCGGAAGGATGAAATCCAGGGCAGCGTACGGATTCTGTTCCAGCCGTCGGAGGAACTGGCTCCCACCGGTGGTGCTCGGTACATGATCAAGGACGGATTTCTGAAGGATGTGAAGGCGGTGTTCGGGCTTCACGTCTGGCCCAACTATGTATGCGGACAGATCGGTGTGAAACCGGGGGCCATGATGGCCGGTTCTGATCGGATCAAAGTGGTGATCAAAGGGAAGACTTCCCATGCAGGTCATCCCCAGGAAGGTATCGATGCCATCATGGCGGCCGCGGATTTTCTGGAACAGGTCAGCCACATCGTCAGTCGGCGGGTGAGCCCTCTGGCCACAGCGACCATCAATATCGGCACCATCCACGGGGGTTCCCGGTACAATGTAGTGCCCGATGAAGTGACCCTGGAAGGCACCATCCGTACCCTGGACGAAACCAATCGGAAGAACATCCCGGAATTCATCCAGGGGATCCTGGACGGATTGAAAAAGTCCGCTGGGGTGGATTATGAATTCAACTATTACTATGGCTATCCGGTGCTGGACAACTGGCCGGTGCCGGCGAAACTGGTGGCAGATACGGCCCGGCAGGTACTGGGCGAAAAGGGACTGGCATCCCATGTGGTGCCGGATCTGACGGCAGAGGACTTTGGCTTCTATATGCAGGATATCCCTGGTTCATTCCTGTGGCTGGGTTGTGGTACGGAAGGGCAGGCCGTCCATGGCCTGCACAATGCCAAGATGTGCCCCAATGAAAATGCCCTGGTGGTGGGGTCCAAGCTGATGAGCCAGGTAGTGATCAATGCCCTGGATGCATTGCACAAAGGCGTGGATTTTACCCACAGGGACTGAAAAGGAGATAGGTATGAAACTGGCATTTATCGGTGACAGTCTGGTGAGCTGCACCAACGTAACCCTGGCGGACACATGGTATGATATTGCCTCTAAAAAGAGAGGCTTCGATGTGGTGAACAATGCGGCCGGGGGCAAGCTGACCCTGGTCATGTGGGGGATGTTCAATATGGACGTGGTGGATGAAAAAGCCGATGGGGTGTTCATCTGCTGCGGCATGAACGACATCCTGCTGGATGACCCGCTGAGCAAGGTGAAGGAAAATATGTCCGGTACCTTCGACAAGGCGGAAAAGGCCGGGCTGGATCCGATCTTCATCGGGCTGCTGCCGCTCACCCGCATCGAAAGCACGGAAAAGGGCTGGCAGCTGCCCAGCGAATTTGAAAAGCACAATGCCGTGCTGAAGGAATACCGCCAATGGCTGAAGGAAGAAGCAGCCCGGCGGAACCTGCCCACACTGGACTATGAACAGGTGCTTAGCGACGCTGAAAAGGCCGCCGGCCACTCTCTGTTCGAAGATGGACTTCATCCCACGCCGGAAGGGTATCGGGCCATTGCCGATGCCTTTGTGGCCCTGCTGGACGAAACCCAGAAGGAGAAAGCATGATCCGGGACCCAAAGGCTCCTGTGATTATGACCCGCTCAGTGATGCTGAAAATGGCTAACTCCGCTGGGAACCTGTTCGGGGGTACTCTCATGGGCTGGATGGATGAAGTGAGCGGCATTGCAGCCCATCGGTTTACCTGGACCAGGGTGACCACGGCAGCAGTGAAAAACCTGAACTTCCGGAAACCCATTCCCTACGGCTCCGTACTGCAGCTGGAAGGACGAGTGGTTCGGGTAGGTCATGCCTCCATGGACGTGGAAGTGGTGGCCTGGCTGGAGCAGGAACAGGAAGACCAGGAACCCATCCGGGCGGCGGATGCCCTGTTCGTATACGTTTCACTGGACGATGAAGGAAAACCGAAAAAGATAGAACGGACGCTGTAAGCAAGAGGGGTGTGAAAAAGCATTTTTTCACACCCCTCTTTTTCTATAAACCTCCGGGTTTCCTCCTTTTAGACAATGGAGACTTCTGATTCCAGCTTCTTTTCGGTAGAGTATAGGAGTAAGGCAAAAACCGGTCTATCCAACTGGAAAGAAGAGAAAATCAAATCAGAGAGGTGTCAGTTATGAAAAAAAGGATGTTAGGGAAAAGCGGTATCCAGGTCAATCCCGTAGGATTGGGCTGTATGGGGTTCAGCCATGCTTATGGTCATGCTATGGACGAACAGGAAGCAATTTCCATTTTGCGCCAGTCCCAGGACGTAGGGTATGATTTTTTCGATACGGCTGAAGTCTATAAAGAAAAACTGGCTGATGGAACCCTGTCCTGGAATGAAGAAGTGGTAGGGAAGGCCCTGGCGCCGGTACGCCAGCAGGTGGTTATCGCTACCAAGATGGGGATCCGGATTGAACCGGACCAGTCACTGAGTACTGATGCCCGGCCGGAAGTCATCCGGAAAAGTCTGGAAGGTAGCCTGAAACGGCTGGGTACGGACTATGTGGATCTATATTACCAGCACCGGATCGATCCGGCGGTGGAACCGGAAGTGGTGGCAGATACCATGGCCAAGCTGATCAGGGAAGGCAAAATCCGGGCTTGGGGGATTTCGGAAGCCAATGAAGAATATCTGCGGCGGGCCAATGCGGTCTGCCCGGTGGCAGCTATCCAGAACAGGTACTCCATGATGGCTCGCTGGCATGAAAACCTGTTCCCTGTATGTGAAGAACTGGGTGTCTCTTTTGTGGCATTTTCTCCCCTGGCCAACGGATTCCTGACCGGGAAATACACGAAGACCGGTCAGTTTACAGACAAGAAGGATTACCGCTCCAAGATGCCCCAGTTCACGGCAGAAGGAGAAGAAAAAGGGAAACAGCTCCTGCAGCTGCTCCAGGAACTGGGGGAACAGAAAAAGGCTTCCGTGGGGCAATTGTCCCTGGCCTGGATGCTCTGCAAAAAAACGTATATCATCCCTATCCCCGGATCGCGGAAAATTTCCCGTTTAAAAGAGAACTTTTCGGCTCTCCAGGTATTCCTTTCTCCGGGAGAAATCGAACAGCTCGACCGGGCACTGGATCGGATGGAACTGCCTGTCTTCGGGGGCAGTAAGATCGCTTCCAAATAAGGAGAATATCATGGAAAAAGTAACTTTGAACAACGGGATTTCCATGCCCCTGGAGGGCTTTGGTGTCTTCCAGATCACCGATTCCAGGGAATGTGAAGAAGTCACCTGGGGGGCATTGAAAGCCGGGTATCGGATGATCGATACAGCAGCGGCCTATGGTAATGAAGAAGCCGTAGGTCGGGCTATCCGGAAAAGCGGGATTCCCAGGGAGGAAATTTTTATCGTTTCCAAATTGTGGCTGCAGGATTATGGCTACGAAAATGCCCAGAACGGCCTGAAAGTTTCCCTGAAAAAACTGGGCCAGGAATATGTAGACCTGTACTTGCTGCACCAGCCTCTGGGAGATACTATGGGAGCCTGGAGGGCCCTGGAGGATGCTTATCAGGAAGGAAGAGTCCGGGCTATCGGCGTAGCCAATTTTTCTCCGGCTCAGCTGACCGATTTCTGTGAAAGCGTCACTCTGCGTCCAGCTGTGGATCAGGTGGAAATCCATCCGTTTTTTGCCCAGAAAATTGCCTTGGACACAATGAATGAATATGGAGTTCAGCCTCAGGCATGGGCTCCTCTGGCAGAAGGAAATTTCGGCATCTTTTCCCATCCGCTGCTGGCAGAAATTGGGAGACGATACGGTAAATCACCGGCACAGGTGGCTCTGCGCTGGAATGTACAGCGAGGCATTTCCGTCATCCCGAAGACCACCCATTGCCGGTATGTGAAGCAGAACCTGGATATCTGGAATTTCCAGCTGACAGAGGAGGAAATGACCCAAGTAGATTCTCTGGATATGGGACACAGTGAAATTGTGGACTTCAATAATCCAGCCTTTATCCGGAAACTGCATAACTGGAAAATCCATTCGTAAAAAAGAGCAGGGAACAGAAAAATTTTTGTTAAAAAAAGCAGGAAGTAGTTACTACTGGAGTGAATAAGGAGTATAGAGGATTTTCGAAAGGATGGATTATATGGCAAATTCCTTATACAATCCCCAACTCCTGACGTTTCTTAAAGTAGCAGAAGCGGGAAGTTTCAATAAAGCGGCGGAGGAGCTGTTCATTTCTCCTCCAGCGGTGATCAAGCAGATCAATCTGCTGGAAAATGCTCTGGATTTGCGGCTGTTCAACCGGTCCCACAGAGGCCTTTCTCTGACCACGGCCGGAGAATCCCTGCTCCAGGATGCCAAATATCTGGTGCAGTACTGTGATGATTCCATCCAGCGGGCACAGGCGGCCCGGGGAAAGGAACATCAGATGATCCGGCTGGGCGCCAGTCTCATGACACCGGTGGATTTCCTGCTGGATCTGTGGCCCAGCCTCCAGGAAGTGAGTCCGGATATTCAGTTCCATCTAGTACCCTATGACAATACGCCGGCCAATGCCCGGGAAATCCTGAAAAATCTGGGGCAGAATATCGATGTGGTGGCAGGAGTGTACGATGAAGGCATGTTCCATGTACATAGCTATTGCACTGGCTTTCCTCTGCAGGATCAGCCCATGGAAATCTATATGCCGGTGATGCACCCGCTGACAAAGAAAGCACTGCTTTACTGGAAAGATCTGGAGGGGCAGACACTGTGTATGATCCAGCCCGGATGGAGCAGCCAGATGGACAAGCTGCGGGGGGATATCACGGTGAATCATCCCAAAATCAAACTGCGGAACTTTCCTTTTTACAGTTTGGAAATCTTCAATCATTGCGTCAACCAGGGAGAGCTGCTGGTTGGTTTCCCCATGTGGGAAAATACCCATCCCCTGCTGACCAGCCGTTCTATGGACTGGGAATATAGGATGCCCTATGGCATCCTGTACAATCCGCAACCTTCGGAGTCTGTCAGGCATTTTCTGAAGGCTTTGTGCACAGTACTGGGTATTGAAATGAAAAAGAAATAAAAAAGCGGGAGCTGTGAAAATCAATCACGGCTCCTGCTTTCTTATTTACATTCTTCCAGCACTTTCAGCAGTTCTTCCCGGCTGAAGGTTTTGCAGCAGCCGCCAGTCAGAATCGTGGAATCTGCTACTGCTTTCAGATTGGTGTCCGCAGGGATTCCCAGCTCCCGGAAATTGGTGGGCAGGCCGATTTCCCTGATGAAGGCAGCCAGTTTTTCTACGAAGGCATCGGCCAGCTCTTCCTGGCTCTTTCCTTCGTCAGGGACTTGCCAGACTTCCACTGCCAGACGGGAGAACTGTGCTGCGGCGGCCGGCAGATAATGACGGTACAGCACCGGGTGCAGGACGGCCAGGCCTCTGCCATGATTGCAGTTGGTGTAGGCTCCCAGCTGGTGTTCCAGCATATGGCACTGGAAATCACCCTGTTTCCCGATTTTCAGGATACCGTTTTCGGCCATGGCGGCAGCCCAGACCAGTTCGCTGCGAGCCTGGATATCCTGAGAATTCTGCAGGGTCTGACGGATGTTGCGGATGATATTTCGCTGGCAGGCCTCGTTGATTTCGTCCGACAGGTTGATCATACGGGGATTGCCCATATACGTTTCCATACAGTGGCTCAGGGAATCGAAGGCTCCGGAAATCACCTGTTCCAGGGGCATGGTCAGCGTATAGGCCGGATCCAGGATGGTAAATCGATAGTAGGAACCGGTCAGGGGGGATTTGCTCTTTTTTGCTTCGTGGGTAATGACGGCCCCGTTGTTCATTTCGGCTCCGGTACCGAAGGCCGTAACCACGGCCCCCATGGGGATGAACTGGTTGGGAATCTGCTTTTTGCTGTATTCATAGTCCCAGATATCTTCATCCAGGAGGGCCTGGGCAGAGATAATCTTGCAGCAGTCGATAACAGAGCCTCCGCCCACCGCCAGGATGAAGTCGATCTTCTGATTCCGGGCCAGCTGGGCACCTTCCTGGACTTTTGCATAGGTGGGGTTGGACATGATGCCCGAGAAATCAATAATGGTTTTCCCGGCTGCCTGCAGCAGCTGGGTCAGTTCTGCGTAGATGCCATTCCGCTTGATGGAACCACCCCCGTAGGCCAGCAGTACATTGGGTCCGACCTTGGCCAGTTCACTGGGAAGTGTCCGGGCTGCTGCTCCTTTGCCGAAATAAGTCTTAACAGGGTATGCATAAGTAAATGGATTCATAATGGATAGTCCTTTCTGTAAAATCTGAGTGATTTTGCTTTTCCTGTTTTTACTGTAGTACCCGGGAGCCACTACCGGTCAAGGCTTTTTTATGACAACTTCAGTAGAAACCTGGAGGTTCGTCCCTGTTAATCAGGGGAATCTTTTGGATTGGAAGAATTCCTTTATAATAAAAGGTGTATCAGAGTCAAGAACTCGCCACCTTTCCGATGTATGATACTGAGAAATCGGAATGGGATTTTGAAAAGCCCCTTGATCGGTTGTCCACATTGGATGCTAAAGTAAAAAATCAATGGATAACAAAAGGAGATGACGTTTATGTACACCATGAAACAGGCATGTGAGGTATCCGGATTATCCTATGAAACATTGAAATTCTATTGTAATGAGGGCCTGGTTCCCAATCTGAAACGGGACCGGCTGAACCGGCGGGTCTTTGATGACCGTGCCGTGAGCTGGATCAAGAGCCTGAAATGCCTGAAGGGCTGTGGCATGGGAATCCGGGAGATGCGGGATTACATGTACTTGTGCCTGGAAGGGAAAAAGTCGATTCCGGAACGGATGGCCATGCTCCAGAAGAAGGCCGATTTGAAAGTCCAGATCCGGCAGGTGGAACGGTCCATCGAATATATCGAGGAAAAAGAGAAATTCTATCAGGAAGTTCAGAAAGGAAAACGGGACTATATCAGCAATCTCCTGTCGGAAGAGAACCAAAAACAGGAATAAGGAAGAACAGAGCAGAACTTCTCAGCTCAGACACAGGTCCTTCTTTTTCTTTTGCCACAAATGGGGTACAATAGGGAAAATCAACAGTCAGCAGAGGAAAGTACATATGATTTATTATTTTTCGGCTGCCGGGCGGTATTGAAAGAAAATCAGTGGCGGCATCCGGGGATAACGGTGCAGGAGTTGGAACGATAGGAGGAATACAGGAAATGATGGACGAACGATTTGCAAAACAGCTGCAGTTCATTCTGGAGCTGGATAAGGAAAAGACCATTCTGCGGCAGACCCATCTCACCGGGTACAGACGGCAGGAGGATGATGCGGAACATGCCTGGCACATGGCAGTGATGGCCTGCCTTCTGAAGGAATATGCCAATGAGCCGTTTGACCTGGCAAAAACGTTGCTCATGATCTTGCTCCACGATGTGGTGGAAATCGATGCAGGGGATACGTATGCTTATGATGCGGAGGCGGTAAAGAGCCAGCGGCAGCGGGAAGAAAAGGCAGCGGACCGGATCTTTGGCCTGCTGCCAGAGGACCAGGCGAAAGAATTCAGGGCCCTGTTCGAGGAATTCGACAAAGGGGATACGCCGGAGGCACGGTATGCCCATGCGTTGGATAACTTCCAGCCCGTTTTGCTGAACGATGCCAATCATGGGAAGGACTGGCGGCTTCATCAGGTGAATCGGCGGCAGGTGGAAAAGCGGAATGCCCGCACCCACGAAGGCAGTGAAAAAATTGGGCAGGTCGTCCAGGCCATTATTGACCGGAATGTGAAAAAGGGCAATTTGTTGCCGTAAAAAAAGGAGGTGTAAAAATCACACCTCCTTTTTTCCTTTTACGCAATACCAGATCCATATCAGAAACGCCACTGCAATGGCCATCCATTGGGCCAGGGCTGCAGAACCCTGTTTGGCGAACAGATCATCGTATCCTTTCAGGTAGATGCCCAGGATCAGCAGCGGCAGCCCATAGGTCAGATAGGACCTCCAGAAACCGGGCAGGTTCCGGCCCTGCCCAGCATTTACTTCGGTCAGGAAATTATTCCAGCCCCAGCCATTCTGCCGGGTACAGAACAGCACGAAGGTCAGTCCTCCCAGAGGCAGCAGGTTGTTGGAAACAATGAAGTCTTCCAGGTCCAGCACGCCTGTACCCGGACCCAGGGGCTGGAAGCTGCTCCATACATTGAAGCCCAGCACGCAGGGGAGGCTGCCGATGGCAATCAGGGCGAAGACAACCCAGGCACTCTTGGACCGCTTCCAGTCGAACAGTTCACGGAAACAGGCGATAATGCTTTCCATAACGGCGATGACCGTGGACAGGGCAGCGAAGGACAGAAAAATGAAGAACAGGCTTCCCCAGATTCGGCCGCCGGGCATCAGAGTGAATAGATTGGGGATGGTCAGGAAGATCAGGGAGGGGCCGGCGTCAGGCTGGATGCCGTAGGCAAAGCAGGCAGGGATGATGATGAACCCGCTCATGAGGGCTACAAAGGTATCCAGGGCCGTGATGGTCATGGCTTCACCGGGCAGGCCCCTTTTTTTGTCCATATAGGAAGCAAAGATCATCATGGCCCCGTTGCCGGCGCTCAGGGTGAAGAAAGCCTGGCTCATGGCGGCGTAGATGACGTTTCCCCAGCCGATTTTTCCCAGGGCAGTGAAGTTGGGAATCAGGTAGAATTCGATCCCCTTTTCAGCGCCGGGCAGGAATACGGAATGGACGGCCAGTACCATCATGAGCAGCAGCAGGGCGCTCATGATGACTTTGGTAATCCGTTCGATCCCCTTTTCCAGGCCCATGTAGCAGACAGTGAAGCCGATCAGGCAGGAGAGGAATGTCCAGCCTCCCATGGTAATCGGCTGGGCCAGCATCTGTTTGAATGTGGCCTGGATGAAGGCCGGAGACTGGCCCATGAAGGTGCCCTTCAGGTGCAGCCAGCAGTATTCCAGCATCCAACCGGTGACAGTGGTGTAATACAGCATCAGGATGGTTACCCCGGCTATGCCGATGTACTTCAGATACGGCCAGCGGCTGCCTTTGGGGGCCAGTACATCGAAGCACCGGGCTACGCTGCGGCGGCCGCCCCGGCCCATGGCGAATTCGCACAAAAGCACAGGGATCCCCAGGATCAGCAGGAACAGCAGATACAGCAGAATGAAAGCTGCCCCACCGTACTGGCCGCACAGATAGGGGAATTTCCACACATTGCCGATACCGATGGCACAGCCGGCGCTGACCAGGATGAACCCCAGCCGGGATTGGAAGGAATCACGTTTGGGAGTTTGTTCCGTCATAAAGTCTACCTCGCTTCTTTGCTACAAATACATATACGATTACCGTTACATACGATACGATTTTATAATATCTTTCTGCATCTTGCAAATGAAAAAAGGGGGTGTGAAAAAATGTCTTTTCACACCTCGTCAAAGAACGACAGTTAAAATTTTGTTGATGGGAAACGAAAAATCAACCCATCAGGCCACGGATGGGCTTACCGGGCGGAATCCCTTCGGGACCCTTGGTAAAGCCCCTACGGGTTGCAATCGAACATTCGAATTACTTTTTTCGCCCTGCTGCCGTATAGAAAATGAAGCCCAGGAACAGGGCAGCCACGCACAGCCAGAAAGCCAGGACCCTGGGACCCTGCTTCACGAACATGTCGTAGTATCCTTTGATATAGATGGTGATGATCATCAGCGGCAGTACATACAGCAGATACCTCCGCAGGGAGGCAGGCAGGTTGCGGCCTTCTCCGTCGTTGGCCTCTGCCAGGAAATTATTCCAGCCCCAGCCGTTCTTTTTGGTGCAGAACAGGACAAAGGCCAGGCTGCCCAGTGGCAGCAGGTTGTTGGAAACAATGAAGTCTTCCAGATCCAACACGGAAGAACCGGGGCCCAGGGGTTGGAAGCCGCTCCACAGGTTGAAACCCAGCACGCAGGGTATGCTCAGCAGGATGATCAGCAGTCCGTTGACGAGTACGCTCTTCTTCCGTTCCCAGCCGTACAGATTCATGCCAAAGGCAATGATGTTCTCGAATACGGCGATGACCGTGGACAGGGCGGCAAAGGAGAGAAAGATGAAGAACAGCATGCCCCAGAAGCGGCCGCCGGGCATCAGGGTGAACAGGTTGGGGATGGTCAGGAAAATCAGGGAAGGCCCGGCATCCGGTTTGATACCATAGGCGAAGCAGGCGGGGATGATGATGAAACCAGCCATGAGGGCTACAAAGGTATCCAGGGTCGTGATGGTGGAGGCTTCTCCGAACAGGCTGCGGCCGTGGGGCAGGTAGGCACCGAAAATCAGCATGGCGCCGATGCCGATGGACAGGGTGAAGAAAGCCTGGCTCATGGCGGCATAGATGACGTTGCCCCAGCCCAGGCGGTTCATGGTCTCCCAGTTGGGTACCAGATAGAATTCAATGCCTTTCTCCGCACCTTCCAGGAACAGAGAGTGGGCAGCCAATACGATCATGAGCAGCAGTAGGGCAGTCATCATCCATTTGGTGATCCGCTCCACTCCGTTCTGGATGCCCAGATAGCAAACGGAAAAGCCCAGCAGGCAGGTGACTACCATCCAGGACAGCAGAGTGGCTGGATCCTTCAGCAGAGTACCGAAAGTTGCGCCGATGAACTGGGTGGAAGCACCTACGAAGGTCCCTTTGATGTGGAGCCAGCAATAATAGAGCATCCAGCCGGTGACTGTAGTATAGTACATCATCAGCATGTAGCAGCCTACGATACTGATGCCCTTGAACCGATGCCAGCGAGTACCCGAGGACTCCAGTTTTTCGAAGCTTTTGGCAGCGCTGCAGCGGCTGCCCCGGCCGATGGCGAACTCGCATACCATTACCGGGATGCCCATAATCAGCAGGAAGACCAGATAGATCAGGATGAAGGCAGCTCCGCCGAACTGACCGCACAGGTAGGGGAATTTCCACACATTCCCGATGCCGATGGCACAGCCTGCGCTGACAAGGATGAAACCCAGACGGGAACTGAAGGATTCCGTGGAAACAGTTTTCTCAGACACAAAAACACCTCATTTCAAAATGTGACAAATATGTGATTTCTATTGTAATATAGTGTGTAAAAAGTTGCAATAGGACTTTTATCGGACTTTCGGCTGGATCATGGGCAGGGTCTGAGCCTGTACTTTGGGTCCGGTGGGCATGGGGGCCTGGGGCATGGGCTGCGTTTGTTGGCTCTGCTGCATCATTTGGCCCTGCTGTACCTTTGTGCTTGTCTGCTGTTGCTGCGGGCGGGTCTGCTGGGCCGGCAGCTTTTTCTGGGGAGTATTCTGCTGGGCACGGCGGAAGATTTCCTGTTCCATTCGCTGCTGCCGCTCCTGGGCGGCTTTTTCCGCAGCCCGTTTCATGGACTGCTGGTGCCAGAAAAACAGGCCCAGGCACAGGAATACCAGCACAGCCAGGGCCAGGATTTGATGGTGCGGGGAGCGGGGGCCTTTTTCATCATTTTTTCTCCGGAATCCCTCCACCAGGAAATTTTGGATTTTCTTGAGCATATCATACATCCTTCCTTATTGATAAAAATAAAAAGTCTGAGATTATTGTATCGTTCTCTTGCTAAAATTACAATCGGCAGGGCAGGGACTGTGTGATATAATAGGAAAGCATTGAATAGAATTTATCTTGAAAAGAAAGTGCAGGAAACCCATGCGGAAAAAATATTTCTTCTTTGATATTGATCAGACACTGGGTCTGGGCATCACCCGGCAGGTTCCGCCCGATACCCAGTATTGTGTGGATGAGCTCCAGCGGGAAGGCCATTTTGTAGCCCTGGCTACCGGGCGGATCCAGTGTGATGCGGCGGCTTTCGCGGAAAAACATGGCATCCATTCCCTGGTGGCTGACGGAGGTAACAGCCTCACTGTAGATGGGAAGATCCTGGAGATGGAGGGACTGCCCCTGGCGCCAGCCAAAGCGCTGCTCCATGAGCTTACAGACCGGAAACGGCCCTGGTCCGTGGTGCTGGATAATACGCTGGACCGGTACACACCCTATGCAGAGTATCCCCAGGAGGATCCCCACAATTATATGGATACGAAGGTACAGCCGGTGGACATCGACAGTCTGTCTGCCATTTATAAGATTATGTACGTCCGGGAGAAACCGGGAGAAACAGAACCTGATCGGCAGGGGTTGCCCCATCTGCCCTTCATCGACAACACCTGGCTGGTGGAATCAGTGGACAAGGGCGCCGGTATCGAGAAGCTGATGCACCGGCTGGGGGCGGATCCCCATGATGCCGTGGTGTTCGGGGACGGACTCAACGACATTACCATGTTCCGGAAACCTTTCTTCGGAGTGGCCATGGGCAATGCCCGGCCGGTGATCAAGGAGCGGGCCGATTATGTGACGGACGATAATGACAAAGGCGGCATTTTGAATGCCTGCCGGAAGTTCGGATGGATTACAAAATGACTTTTCTCTCCGCTGGGGCATCCGGTTCCAAGCGCAGAGGGAAGAGAGAAGGGGAAATTATGAATATCTCTAAAATCATCATTGGTGCGCTGGCTTTCAGCCAGCTTTCCATGGGGCTGGCTCTGGCTGACGCTCCTTCCATTGCGGCTATTGTGAAACCTTCCAAAGGGTATGTATGGCGGCTGGATACGAAGAATAAGCTGCAGCTGCCCCGGAATTACCGGGCCGATGACACAAACCGGATGAGCGGCAGTGCCCAGCCTTCCATCTTGGAGCTATCTTCCCTGGTCCAGGAACTGTCCACCAAGGACATCAAACCCAAACAGATCATCCTGGTGGATCTGCGGCAGGAATCTCATGGCTTCCTGAACGGGCAGGCAGTCAGCTGGTATGGGGACAACAACTGGGCCAATGTGGGCAAAGCAGATGTGGTCATCCGCAAAGACGAAACAGACCGGCTGACAAAGACCCTGGATCAGGAAACTTCCTATTATAAGCTGGACAAAAAGAAAAAGCCCCATTTCAAGGGGAAGGAAAAAGTGCAGGTGGCGCTGACAGAACAGCAGGCCGCCACACTGTTCGGCATGGGCTATGCGCGGTTCGCCAGCACGGACCATATCTGGCCGGATCCTGAGGAAGTGGACGCGTTCCTCCAGTGGCAGAAGGACCTGCCGGAAGATGCCTGGCTCCATTTCCACTGCCAGGCGGGCAAAGGGCGGACCACAAGCTATATGATCATGCGGGACATCTGGCTGAACGGGCAGAAGGACAGCCTGGAGACCATCTGTGCCCGGCAGCAGGCCCTGGGCGGGGTGGATGTGCTCCATATGACCCACAAGGAAGCCTGGCGCCAGACTATCGATGATAACAAGGTTTATCGCCTGAAACAGTTCTATACCTATGTAAAAGGACTGCAGCAGGGGACGATTTCCGGAACCTGGACGGAATATATCAGACAGAATCCATGAATTGGTGATCAGTGGTTAGGGAGTGGCTCCAATGCATTCCGTTCGCTAGTTACGATCCACCAGCTACAAAAAAGGGGGTGTGAAGAAATGAGAATTCATTTCTTCACACCCCCTATGTTTTTTATCTCTATGGCTCTCTCAACAAAATTTGAGGAGAAAAGAGCATACTTCCCCCTTTCCCCCAAAGATCAGCTTTTTTAATTAAGCT